>CAZSVK010000020.1:0-25814 GCA_964610245.1 uncultured bacterium | reverse complement strand
CGAGCTGTCGCCGGTGCTGGTGGGGCTGTTGCTCGCGGGCAGGGCCGGCTCTGCGATGGCGGCCGAGCTGGGCTCGATGGCCATCACCGAGCAGCTCACGGCAATGCGCGCCCTGGCGCTCGACTGGCACCGCTACCTGGTCGCCCCGCGCGTGCTCGCGCTGACGCTGGGGCTGCCGTGCCTGGTGCTCGTCTTCGACGCCGCCGGGCTCGCCGGCGGCTACGCCGTGGGCGTGCTCGATCGGGGTATCCCGTCGGGCGCCTATGTGGCAGCTACTCGCGAGGCACTCCTGGCGCGGGATCTCGCGCTCGGCCTCGTGAAGGGCGCTGCGTTCGGGTTCCTGATCGCCCTGGTCGGGTGCCGGATGGGCCTCGCCACCGACTCCAAGCGAGGGGCCGGGGCCGTCGGCTGGTCGACCACCGCCGCAGTGGTCACCGCCAGCGCCCTGGTCCTGCTGGCCGACGCACTGCTCACCAAGGTCTACCTGGGGAGCGCCGGTTGAGGTGAAACTCTCGCTGCAGGGCGTGAAGAAGCGATACGGCTCCGTCGCGGTGCTCGATGGCGTGGAGCTGGAGATCCCCTCCGGCGGGCTGCAGGTCATCCTCGGCGCGAGCGGGGCCGGCAAGAGCGTGCTGCTGCGCTGCCTGAACGGCCTGGAGCGGCCCGACGAGGGCACGGTGCGCGTGGGCGACCGGGCGGTCGAGACGATGTCGGAGGCCGAGCTGGTCGAGCTGCGGCTCGACGTCGGGTACGTCTTCCAGTACTCGGCGTTGTTCGATTCGCTCTCGGTCTTCGAGAACCTGGCGTGGGCCGCCCGCGCCCACCGCGGGCTCGCCGGCGCGGAGCTGCGGG
This sequence comes from uncultured bacterium, assembly GCA_964610245.1. GTDB lineage: Bacteria > Muiribacteriota > UBA6191 > JACPRK01 > JACPRK01 > CAZSVK01. Next base: position 24,962 of record CAZSVK010000020.1, on the reverse strand, counting down.
CCGAGGCCGCCCGGTGCCTGCGGCAGGTGGGGCTCGGCGATCTGGTGGAGTCGATGGAGCAAGTGGCTCCGGCGACACTATCCGGTGGCAGGCGCAAGCGCGTGGCGCTCGCCAGGGCGCTCGCCGTCGCGCCGGCCGTACTGCTCCACGACGAGCCCACGGCGGGGCTCGATCCCGCCTCGTCGCGCGTCATCGGCCGGCTCATCCAGGAACTCAACTCCCAGGCCGGCATCACCTCCGTGGTGGTGACCCACGATGTCGAGCTGGCGCTCCGGCTGGCGCATCGCATCGCCATCCTCTCGGGCGGTCGCATCGTCTTCCAGGGCACTGCCGGCGAACTGGAGGCCGGCCGCGAGAGCGCCGCCATCCGCCACTATCTCGAAGGCCCCTCCGAGCCTGACCCCCAACCCCCAACCCCCAACCCCTAACCCCTGACCCCTATGGAAACCACATCCGCCACGGGCGCCCGGCTCAGGGTGCTCCTCTTCCTGGTCCTGGTCACGATCACGGTGCTCGCCTTCGCCCGTGCCCTGCACGACGAGCTGACGCCTTCCGAGGGCGATCTGCGATTCCAGGCGATCTTCGGCAACGTGGGCGGTCTCAAGGCGGGCGCGCCGATCCGGCTCGCGGGGCTGGACGTCGGGCGCGTGCTCGACCTGCAGTTCGTGACGCGCGAGGGGCGCGACGCCATCGCGGTGACGATGGCGATCCGCGGCCGTCATGCGCCGCTCGTGCGCCGCGGTGCCCGCGTGGGCATCGAGAACCTGGGTGTCCTGGGCGACAAGTACGTCGAGATCGCCTTCGCCGAGCCGAAGGCGACGCCGGTGGCCGCGGGTGACACGGTCAAGGGGACCGATCCGATCGCACTCAGCGGCACCATCCAGAAGCTCGACAAGGCGGCCGACGATCTCGTGGTGGTCTCGGCCTTCACGCGCCGGGTGGTCGAGAAGACCGAGGGCGTCAAGCAGCTCTGGGAGCGCTTCAAGGCCAAATTCACGCAGGAGTGAGAGGGCGCGGAGTTTCGACAGGGGCCGGGGACGCCATCCTCGGAGGCCTCCTCGCTACCACTCCGTCGCGACCGGCTCGCCCGCCACCTTCCGCAGCATGGCGCCGTCCGGGGCCCGGAAGGACGCCGGCGTGGCATATCTGGGAGGCCGAGCTTCCAGGGCGACACCGAACGGCGCCTCGGCCGTCCAGCTCCTGCCCCCCTCGGTCCGGCAGGAGCAGCTCGTCACCCGGAGCTGGGGGAGCGGTTTGCGAGAATCGGGGCTGGTCTCGACCACCGCCGACAGGGTGGCGACGCCTGCCAGCGGGCCGCGCCTCAACGCCAGACTGCCGTTGAACTGGGGAGACAGCCGCCTGCCCTTGAGTTCGCCCTTGAACGAGACCACCGCCGGGCTGCTGGCGGGGATGCTGTGACCGAGCGAGGCCAGGAGCCGGGCTTCGAGCCAGGGTAGGTCGCCGGTCAGGTTGAAGATGGGGTTGCGGGGTTCCCACGGGGGCAATGTCACCGAGCCGCGAAGAGAATAGGGGTGGCCTTGCATCCGGCCGTCGAGCTTCAAGTCCGACAGGCGAAGGTCGTACGGCTCGAGCTTCGCGTCGAAGGTGGCGTCGAAACTCGTCAGGGGGGCGGCAGGCGGGGCGCTCGTCAGCCGGCAGGAGGCTGTCAGGCGGGGCGTCTGCCAGGGGCCTCGCAGCGTGATCGTGGTCGCGGCGCAGGCCTCGCCGCTGGCGGGAGGCACCGGGAAGCCGAGCCCGGCGGCGTCGCACTCCAGCGTCACCTCGCCCGGCTTGAGCCGATCGGCCGCCGCTCGCAGGCGCAGGGGCGTGCCCTCCAGGAGCACGGTCATCTCGTCGAGTCGGCAGTGGTCGTCGTCGGCCGTCACGACCAATCCTCGGACCTGCAACTGTTTCTGCACCCGAGGCAGCACGAGCCGGAAGGACGGCGCCTCCACCCTCGCGTAGTAGCCCGTCAGCGCTCGCTGGGCGAGCCGGCCCTGGAGCTGGAAGGCGAGCTCGCAGGCCGCGGTCACCGAGTCGTGCAGAAACCGCACCGGCACCTCGAACACGCCCCGCGATCGGCCCTCCAGACGCAGGCGCAGCGCCCCGTCGCCCATCGGCTTCAGCAGACCCGTTGCCTGCCACGTCTGGCCCTGGAGCTGGAAGGCGAGTCTCAGGTCCCGGGCGCCGTCCGGGCGCGACAGGAGCCCGCCGTCCATCCGCGTCAACTCCACCTCCTTGCCCATCATCTCGAGCACCGCCTGCCCCTCCGCGAAGTCGATGTCGGCGGGAAGGCGATCGGCCGGTTGCGAGACCAGCGCGAGCAGCGAGTCGAGCGAGCCCCGTGTCATCCGGGCGCCCACGAATTGGAGGCGCAGGAACTTCAGCGAGCGGCCCGCGCAAGACAGCAGGCTGGGGCGGGCGATGACGAGTGGCGCCGTCATCAGGGCCGTGCCGTCGCGGCTGACGGTGACACCGGTGGCGCAGAACGCCAGCGGGAACTGGCCCTTCGTGGCCTGGATCGTGACCTCGGCCGCGAGCAGCGTGGACAGGCTGGCCTCCAGCCTTCTCCTGGCCCAGTCGGACGGAGCGATCGCGACCGAGGCGGCGCCGAGGGCGGCCACCAGGGCCAGCACGGCGGCCAGTATCCATCGCCGGCGGCGGTTGCCGGCCCGACGGGCAGCGGGCCGCACGGCTCCGGCGTGCGAACCGGAGGCCGGTCGGTCCGACGATGCCTCGGTCAAGCCAGAGGTTCCCGGGGTCTCAGGCAGCGGTGTCCTCGGGCGCCGTGGCGTCCAGCTTGTCCTGGGCGAGCGAGGCATAGTCGCCGTCGGGCTCGACCTCGACCGCCTTCTGCCAGCAAGCGCGGGCCTTCTCCATCTCGTCGCGGATCTCGTGCAGCTCGCCCAGTTCGAAGTAGGCCTCGCTGTCCTCGGGGTCGAGCTTCAGCAGCTCGCCGAAGGAGAAGATCGCCTTCTCGTAGTCGCCGTCGACGGCCCTCATGTGGGCCAGGGAGCGATGGGCCTCCAGGTGATCGGCCTGCAGCTCGAGCGTGCGCAGCATGTGTCGCGCCGCCGCCGGATGGTCGCCGCGGGCCATCTGCAGCTTGCCCATCCAGAACTCGATCTCGGCCTCTTCGCAGCCCAGCTCGCGGGCCCTGACATAGGCCCGCTCGGCATCGGCGTAGCGCTCGCAGTCGGCCAGGGCGTTCGCCAGGCGCAGCATGGTCTCGGGGTCGTCCGGCGTCGCTTCGACCAGCTTCTCGAAGTAGGTGACCGCCTCGGGATAGAAGCCCTCGAGAGCCAGCTCGGTGGCGAAGTTGTAGAGCGCCTCCGGATTCTGCGGGCTGGCCTGGACCTCTTCGAAGAACCGCGCGAGACCGGTGGTGGCCTTCTCGGGGCCGGTCTGGCCGAGCTTGATGCGAATCTCGTCCTTGGCCTCCTTGGTCTGGGCCAGGTCGAGCGCGATCTGGTAGTGCTCGCGGGCCTGCGCGACGTTCTCGTCCTCGAGCTGGGCGTCGCCCAGGGCGAGGTTCTTCTCCACGAGCTGGCTCCAGCACGCCGACAGCAGCTTGAACGTCTCGTCATGCTCGCGCCGGTAGATGCGGTCGAGACCCTCCATGGCCTCCTGGAGTCGCAGGTTGGCGTCCTCGAGTTCCCCCTTCTCGAGCAGGCGGTCTCCCTCGTACTTGGCTTCCAGGTAGGATTTGATCTGCTTCTCGAGCCAGTCCATCTTTCGTGTCCTCTCTGTCGGCAGGGCTGGGTTCTCGTCGGCCGCCGGTGGTCCTCGGGAGGGCGGCGCTTGGGCCCCGATCCGTGCGGGATCGTATCACGCCCGCGCTCGCGATGTCAGCGGAATCGGCCGCTCCGCCGTCATGGCAATCGCCGCAGCTGCACGCGATTCTGGGTGTCGATCCAGACCAGACAGGCGGCGTCCGGCGAGAGTGCCGCGAGCGCCACCTGGCAAGTCTCCGGCAGCGCCGGTCCGACCCACTCCGGCTTGCGGCTCCAGGTGCGGCTCCGGTCGGCGCTCTTCGCCCACACGAGCTGATCGGCCTTCAGCGTGCGCCACGCGGCCCACACCGAGTTGCCCGACCCGTCCAGCACGTCGTAGTCGTCGCCACCTGAAAGCTCCGGCAGACGCGCGGTGGGCGTGAAGGTCCGGCCGCCGTCGGTGCTCACCCCCGCCACCAGCGGGCTGATCAGAGCGTCCTGCTCGGCCCAGATCATGTAGACCCGGCCCGGGACGGCCGCGGCCACCGGCCGGCTCCGATCCAGCTTCGATTGGCCCGTCGGGACCACCTCGACCGCGGACCACTTGCCTCCTGGGCCATCCGCGAAGCTCCCCAACACCACCCTGTCCGGCAACTCCGGGGGGCGGCCGTGCCACAGGATGCCCGCGCGGCCACGCTCGTCCAGGACCGCGGTGACCCGTCCGACTCCGCCGGTGCTGGCCGGGAGGCGGACCGGAGTCCAGGTGCCCTTGGCGGCCGAGCCCCAGGCGGCGGCAGGCGACGGCAATCCCGGAGCTTCCCAGGCGGCAAGGAGCAGGTCGCTCGTCGCATCCGCGCCCGCCGGCCCGCCGGTCAGCACGAGCGGTTTCTCGAGCTTGGCGATGGGACCCAGGATTGCCTGGCCCGACCAGCCCGGGTCCGCCAGCGCCCGGCTTCACACCTGCACCCGGAACCCCTTGGTCTCGCCTGTCGCGGCGCAGGCCAGGAACAGGCGCCCTCGCTTCCCCACCATCGCCAGGCTCGACACCGGCTCCAATTTCAGGCTCTCGTCCGTCGAGACGGGGCCCCAGAGGCGGCCGCGGTCCTCGCCCACCGCCATCCGCACACGGCCGTCCGAACGGAGCCACACCGCCACCACACGGTCGTCCAGCCTGGCCAGCGTCACTCGCGTGGCGCCTTCGCCCGGCTCGGTGAGGCAGAGCTGCTTGCCGCTCGCGAGGCGCCGCGAGGCTGCGACCGGCCGCGAAGGCGGCGGCGTGGCCGGAGGCGTGGTGGCGGGCAGGGCGGCGCTGGCGGCGGCCGCGGGCGCGTCGTGCGCGGCCGGACCTGACGGCCCACGGAGCAGGAACAGCGCCAGTGCCGCCAGGCTCGCCGAAATGCAGGCCATCCCCAGCAGCAGGCGCCAGGGCATTGCCTCCGGCGTTGCGTTCCCCGTTGCGACCGGCACCGCCATCGAGCCGGTCGGCTGGGGGCCCGTTCCCGGCCGTACCGGTATCGCGCCGGTGGCCGGTTCGCCGAGTCTGGCGCCCGCCGCCGCGCGCCGGTGCGAACTCCTGGCCGTGGTGGCCTCCGCCAGGGCCGCCTTCAGCGCCTGGGCCGAGGGAATCCGCTGCGACGGCTCGGGAAGCACAGCCTGGTCGATGATCGCGGCAAGGGCCGGAGCGACGCGCCCGGGGGCGGCCTCCTCGACCGCGGCCACTACCGCCACGGCGCGCGCGAAGAACAGCCCCGAGGCGGGGATCTCGTCGAACGGCTGCCGGCCGGTGGCGAACTCGTACATGCACAGGCCCAGGCTGTAGATGTCGGCCAGCTCGGTCACCGGTTTGCCGAGCACCTGTTCGGGTGCCATGTAGCGGATCGAGCCGACGACCTTGCCCTCGGCGGTCAGGCGCGGCAGATCGGCGATCGAGACCAGCCCGAAGTCGGTGAGCACCGGCCCTCGCTCGGGCACGTTGACGCGGATGTTGGGCGGCTTGATGTCGCGGTGGACGATGCCCTGAGAGTGGACCGTGGCGAGCGCGTCGGCCAGCGGCAGGAAGGTGTCGAGGAACTCTCTGGGCCGGAAAGGCGGCAGTGCGCTCTTCCTCGCCTCCTTCGTGGCGAGGTGTTCGTCGAGGCCGGCGCCGCCCAGCAGCTCCATCACGTAGTACAGGTGGTCTTCCTCGGTGCCGAAGTCGAACACGCGCACCACGTTGGGGTGGCTGAGCTGGGCCAGCGAGCGGGCCTCCCGCCGGAAGCGCTCCTGCAGGCCCGGATCGGCCGAGCGCGTGCCCAGCATCAGCTTCACGGCGACGTCGCGCTGCAGTTTCGGGTCTCGCGCCCGCAGCACGACGCCCATGCCGCCGGCCCCGAGCTTGCCCAGGATCTCGTAACGGCCGATGTGGCCGGAACCTTCCGGATCGGACACGGCGGGCTGGACCTCCTGCGAGCCGGCCCTCGCGAACGCTCACCGACTCGGCGACGGCATCATTGTAAGCCGAACGGACCCGATGAGGGTCGACGATCGTCCGGTTCGGCGCCGGGTCGAAGGCCGCCCGTCCGGCCCCGTGGTATAAGCCTGGATGTGGTGTCGATCGGCCCTTTGCGTCTCTTGATGTTGCCGGGCCTGCTGGCCCTGCTGGCGTCGGTCCGGTCCGTTCCCGCCGAGCCTGTGGAACTGGACGGGCTCGAGCTGCAGCCCGGCCGCCGGTTTGCCGAGCTTCGTTTTCGCACGCCGGTCGCATGCCGGCCCTGGGTTTCGCTCCGGGATGGCTCGCTCGCCTGCAAGCTGAGGGAGGCGCCCGCGGCTCCGGCACGCGAACATCGGTTCCTGCTTCCGCTCGCCGCCAATCGCCGGCTCCTCTGGTCGGTCGGCTTCGAGGACGGCACCTCGACCGCGGCGCGCCAGCTCCCGGCCGCGCAAGACTGGACCGCCTCGCTGAGCGTCCGCCAGGCGCACGATCCGGCCGGGGCGCTCCGGTTGGAGGCGGTGGCCGGCCGGCCGGGGCGCTGGACCCTCCAGCTCCCTGGCGGCCCCGTCGCCGCGGTGGGGGAGGGGGCCTCCGGGCCTGTCACGGCGGCGCTCTTCCCGCTGGGCAAGCTGGGACCGGACGAGGAGCTGCGCTCCGCGACGGTCATCGTCCGCGCCGTGGATGGTTCGTGCCGGATCGAGGCTGGTCCTCTCTTCGGGAATCGCCGGCTGGCAGCGGAGACTGTCTCGGCGGTCGGCCGGCTCGACCTCGAGCGGCTCACCGCCCTGGCGATCGATCCGAAGATGGACGAGCCCCGGTTCCGTGCCGCCGTCGAGGCGCGGTTCCGGGCCGCGGGGGCTCCGGGCCTGCTGCGTGCCGTTCAGGCGCGGGTGGTCTCGCTCCTGGAAGATCAGGCCGTACTCGACTCGAAGGCGACCCTCTCCTTGACGCGAGGGCTCTGCCGGCTGCAGCAGCTCGATTCGCTCGTTCGGAACCGGGGCTGGAAGCCGCTGGAACTGGGCGCCGCCGGGGCCGGACGCTACTCCGACACTCGCTATCTCCCGGCCGCGCCTGAGCCCGCCGGCGTCAAACCGCTCGAGGTCTGGCGCGCCGTCTCCTACTGGAACGAGCGCCTGGGCGGCCCTCTCGAGGGCTGGTCCACCGCCCGGACTGTCGACACCTCCGGAGTGGCGGCGCTGCAGAAGAAGCTCTACGACTCGCTGCCCGGCGTCCTGTCGCTCATGGATCGCGGGCGCCCCTTCCTGGTCTGTCCCTTCCGGCTGGAGCCCTCCCTGCTCGAAGGCCCCCGCGTCGTGCTGGCCTTCCGCACCGGCAACCTCGGCCTGGGCGACTTCTTCAACGTGATGGTCAACGACCGGGCGCTCTTCACGCTCTGCAACCGCAAGGAGACCTTCCCCGGCTATGTGCTGGACAGGTACAAGGGAGGGGCCATCACCCACGAGACGCTGGTCACGAGCTGGATGGCCGTCTCGGTGCCGTCGAGCCTCTTCGTGCCCGGTGAGAACTCCCTGGTGTTGACCGCGGAGAGCGCCAGGGCCGACGTCCGGGCCGCCGGCTACATGCTGGTCGCCGAACTCAGGATCGCCGCCCGCTGAAGCCCGGCAGGCGCCGGGACGGGGGTTTGCCCTCGTTCCCTCCCACGGCGTCGATCAGCTTGGCCGCCACCACGCCCGCCACGAAGCCCCCGAGGTGGGCGCTGTGGGCCACGCCGCCAGGGCCGGCTCCCATCACCAGCGGGACCACGTTGTCCACCACCAGGTAGAACACGAGCACCCACCAGGCCTCCAGCGCGTACTTCCAGTAGCCGAACAGGACGATGACCACTCGCACGCTGTGGTGCGGGAACCAGATGAAGTAGAAGCCGAGCACCCCCGAGATCGCCCCGGAGGCGCCGAGCAGCGGCAGCGGGTATCCCGGCCGGAAGGCGGCGAAGGAGAGCGTCGCGACCGCCCCGGTCGCCACATAGCACAGCAGGAAGGCGATCGAGCCCAGCCGGTGTTCGACGTTGTTGCCGAAGATCCACAGGTAGATCATGTTCCCGATCAGGTGCAGGAGCCCCGCGTGCAGGAACATCGAGAAGAGCAGGGGCTGCAGGTCGGGCTTGGCCGGCCGGTAGCCGCCTCGCTGGAACACGAAGAGGTCGTAGGCCGTCACCTGCCTGAGCACCGCCTGCCGGGACGCTCCGACCTGCCGGGCGACCGTGTCGACGTACTCGCCCGCCCCGGGGATTCGCAGGTCGAGAGGCCGCGAGTCCATCGGCATCGTGAGCTGGACGAACACCAGGATGTTCGCCGCGATCAGGAGGCAGGTCATCCACGGGATGCCCGGCGGATTGGGGTCGTCGCCGATGGGAATCAGCACTGTCCTGATTCTAGCGCGAGATGCGCCGGCGGGTCCCCGGCGTGCTACAGTTCGATCTCGGAGCTGCCGCGGCGCGATGGGGGAGGCACGATTCACGATGGAGCAGAAGACCGAAGCCCCGACTGGCCCGGGCCGGAAGGTCGTCCGGGTCGGAGCGCCCATGGCCTGCGATGTCTGCCGCTTCGAGCTGGAGCGAAACCTCGTGGCCTGCTCCGGCTGCGACAGCCTCTATCACCGCGATTGCTGGGACCGCAACGACGGCTGCGCCTGGTATGCCTGCCGGCTGGCGGAGCCTCTCCCGCAGCCCGTTCCGGCCAGGGTGGAACTGATCCACATCCCCCGGCCACGGATCGTCGGATGGTGGGCCCTGGCGGCCGCCGCGGTTGGGGCCTTGCTCGTGGCGACCGGCCAGCCACCGTCACGTCGCACGGTGCCGGCGATGATGCCGGCCTCCGCCGTCTCCACCCCCCTGGTCTCCCGGGCCGCGCCCGACCTTCGTTCCACGGCCGCAACCGTTCCCGTCTCTCGAACCGCGACCGGTACGGTCTCGCTCGCTCCGGCACTGGTGGCCACGGCTGCCGGCCAGCCCTCCCCGGATAGTCTCGAGCGACGGCGGCAGATGGAGCGCTCGGCCGCCGGGTTGCGGCTGGTGCCGGACGGTCGAGGGGGCTTCCGGTTCGAGCTGCGGCAATGACGCCCCCGATGAGTATCATGGGGAGCGGGATTGTTCGCGGCTTCCCCCGGTGGCTGCGCCGCGACGGTCCTTCGGCATCGCGCGAGCGAGAGGAAGTGCCAGGATGGACGATCAGAGCGACATGCCGGCTGCACCCGAGGAGGCCGTGGGGCCCGGGAGCGCCAGCGCGCCCGTCCCGCCGGAAGCGGCCCCCGGGACTGCCGAGTATCGCTACAAGAGGCTCCTCGAGGTCACCTGCAGACTGAACCAGGAACACGACGTCGATACGCTCCTGCTCCTGCTTGCCGAGGCGGCCTCCGACCTGACGAACGCCGATCGTGCAAGCATCTTCCTCGTCGAGACGTCGAACGATCAGCTCGAGGCGCGTGTGGCGCTCAAGACCGACCACCCGCTCCGGGTGCGGCTGGGAGAGGGAATAGTCGGTCACGTCTGCCAGGCCGGCAAGCCCATCGTCCTCGAGAACGCCTACGACGATTCCCGGTTCAACCCCGCGGTCGACCGTCTCACCGGCTACAGGACCGCCAGCATGGCCTGCGTTCCCATCCGCCACCTCTACCGGACGCCGATCGGCGCCTTTCAGGTGCTCAACAAGCGCGAGGGCTACTTCGACGCCGCGGATGTGGAGATCCTCCTGGCCCTGGGGGCCAACGCGGCGGTCGCTCTCGACGGCGCGCAGGCCTGGGTCGAGCGGGAGCGCGCCATCGACGTCCTGGCCGAGACCAAGCGAGAGCTGGTCGAGAGGGTCGGGCGCCTCGACATCCTCTACACGCTCGAGACTGCTCTGCACGATCAGTCCGATCCCACCGAGTTTCTGCGCACCGTGATCCACGAACTGGCCCGCGTCTTCGGCGTCGAGGCCGCTTCGGTCCTCCTCCCTTCCAACGGCCAGGACGTGCTGCACTTCCCCGCGGCCGCCGGCCCCTACTCCGCCGCCATCCGGCAGGTCGCGCTCCTCCCGGGCGAGGGAATCGTTTCGCACGTCCACCTCACGGGAGAGGCTGTGGTGGCCAACCGGCCCGGCGACGATCCGCGATTCTCTCCGCGCATCCCGGCGATGCTCGGCTACCAGGTGCGCAACGTGCTCTGCGTGCCCATCGTCGCCAGCGAGCAGAGGCTCGGGGCGCTCGAGTTCTGCAATCGCGCCGATGGCGACTTCTCCGAGGAAGACCTCCGAAATGCGGTGCTGATCGGCCGCAACGTCGGCATCGGGCTGGCGCGCCAGGCCGAACTCCGCGCCCGCGACTCGCGCGCCCGGATGGAGACCCTGGGCCTGCTCGTGCAGGGCATCGCCCACGATCTGCGCTCGCCCCTCGGCAGCATCGTGCAGGCGATCTCGATGCTCAAGGGGCCGTCCGAGGCCGATGCGTCGATAGGCGGCCAGCCGATCGCGCCCGCCGCCCGGGAGCGTGCTCTCGGCATCGTGGAGCGGCAGGCCAAGCGCTGCCTGGCGATGACCGAGGACGTGCTCGATTATTCCCGCAATACCTTCGGGTACAACTTCGAGTCGGTCCCTCCAGCGGAGCTACTCGAGGAGTTGCGCGAGATCATCCAGCTGGAACTCGATACGCGTGGCATCCAGCTTCTCTGCGAGGTCGAAGGCGAGTTCGTGGTCCGGGTCGATCGCTGGCGCGTTTGCAGGGTCTTTACCAACCTGGCCACCAACGCCTGCCGGGCCATCGGCAGGGGCGGGCGCATCATCGTGCGGGTCGCCTTGCGGCAGGGGGAGTCGGTCTTCACGTTCGAGGACACGGGCCACGGAGTTCCCGCCGAGCTACGACCTCGCCTCTTCGAGCCCTTTGTCTCGGGGAGCCGCAGCACCGGTCTGGGTCTGTCCGTCTCCCGGCGCATCGTCGAGGATCACGGCGGGCGAATCTGGCTGGACGAGGCGTTCGGCCCGGGGGCCAGGTTCCTGGTGTCGCTTCCTCTGGAGCAGCCCGTGGCCGACTGATCGGCGGCGGGCGGGTCAGTGTTCTCGCGCGCTGCGACGGAGCCGCTGGGCGGCGGCCGCTGGCGGTCCTTTCCCGGAGCAGGGAGAGTCCCCTCGCGCGACCATGGCACTTACAATATCAAAAGTGCTATGGTCCGCGCATGGCAATCGGCCCGGTGGGCCGTCCGGGGCACGAGAGGGGCGCGAAGGGACCGAACCGACAGGGAAGGACCGAGGTCCGATGCACCAGCTCCGGAAGCAGAAAACCCAGCGTGGATGCTGGGTTCTGATGGAGCCGGTGGTCGGGATTGAACCGACGACCTGCTGATTACGAATCAGCTGCTCTGCCACTGAGCTACACCGGCTCGTCGGATTTCGCGCACGGTGGCCTGGGTCAGACGGGCGGCACACCATCGGTGTGAGCCGTGCTGGAATCGAACCAGCGACCCTCTGCTTAAAAGGCAGATGCTCTAACCGACTGAGCTAACGGCTCACGTGCCGGGCGATGGTAACACGGTGGCTGGAGGGTGTCAATCGTCCGTTCCGGCTTCAGAGGCAGGCCCACGCCGGGCCTGGGGTGACCGGGCGCAGTGCCGCGACCGCGCCCCCGTGCTATCATCGGCGCTCGGGGCGGCTGTCGCCGCCACTTGTGCCATGCTCGAGTCTCTGGCCAGCGCGGACGGGTTTCCGAGCACCTTCGCGGTGCTCGCGACCGCCTACGTCTGCCTGAAGCTGCTGGCTCGACACCTGCCCCGCCGGCGAGCCACGGGCCCCGCGGCCCCGGCAGCCGAGGTGCCTCAGGGGCTCGCCGAACTGATGAACCTCGCGGAGCGCGCCCCCACCCGCGAGGTGCAGGTGGCCGCCATCCACTCGCTCGGAGAACGTGCCGCGCGGGAGGCCATCCCGCTCCTGGGCCGGCTCCTTGCCTCGAGAGATCCTCTGATCGCCTCGGAGGCCGCCAACAGCCTGGGCTCCATTGGCGACCCCTCGGCCCTCACCTACCTGGAGCACGCCGCCTCTTCGCTGGAACTGGAGCTGACCGCCGCGATGGAACTGCCGGCCGCCGACGGCTCCCACCCTCGGCCGGGCGAGCATTCCCAGCCTGCCTGGGAGCGCATCCTACCTCCCCTGGCCCGTAGCAACTACCGGGTCTTCGACAAGTTCACGCCTCACGACATCCGCTCGCGCAACGAGACCGAGATCGTCGAGATGTTGCTCTCCATCGCGGCCGGCGCCGACGAACAGGTGGCCACCCGCTATCACGCGATCAAGAACCTGGAACTCTTCCGCCACCCGGAAGTCGGCCGGGCGCTCGAGAAGATGCTCGGGGACGAGCACGCCATGGTCCGCTACGCGGCAGCGGAGGCGCTCGCCGTGCACGGCTCCGACGACTGCGTCGACCGGCTGCTGACCGCCCTGGAGGACCGCAACCGTTTCGTGCGCTCCTCCGCCGCCATGACGCTGGCCGTCCTGGCGAGCGATCGCGCCATCATCCCGCTGAAGAAGCTGCTGGACGACCCCGACGACGTGGTGCGCTACAGCGCCGAGAAGGCACTCGCAAGCATCGGCAAGAAGAAGCGCATCACGAGCCTTCTCAGCCGCTCCGAACGCCGCCGTTGAGGGAAGGCCGTTGAGGCTTCGGGGCGCCGGGCTGACACCTGGAACCTGACACCTGACACCTGCAGTTCAAGCCGCCACGTCGGGTCGCTCGCGGCCGCCGGTGACGAACTCCTCCCAGTTCTCGAGGACGTAGCGCGTGAGCGCCTCCTGGAACCGGGGGGTCGAGAACCGCAGGGCGTTCTCCCGGATGGCCGCCGGGTCCCACCTGGTGCTCTCGAACCGATCGAGCGCGGCGGAGAGCCCGGCCTCGGTCTGCTGGTCGAAGAAGACGGCCGTGCTGCCCTCCGTCTGGGTCTCGAGCACGCCGCCAGCCTTGAAGGCAATCACCGGCCGGCCCGCCGCATTGGCCTCGAGGGGCGTGATGCCGAAGTCCTCCTCGCCCGGATAGACCAGCGCCCGGGCCCCGCGGTAGCACTCCGCCAGCGCCTCGTGCTCGAGGCGACCTCGGAACTCGGCCCGGCCTCCCGCGGCCAGCTCCAGGTTCCGTCGCTCGGGCCCGTCTCCGACCACCACCAGCCGCGCGCCGCGGCCGGTGAGGACCCGCACGGCCAGGTCGTCCCTCTTGTAGGGCACCATCGCACTGACGAGCAGGTAGTAACTTCCGGGTGAACCGTCGCCCGGCGTGAAGCTCTCGATGTCGACGGGCGGATGGATGACGGCGGCCTCGCGCCGGTAGTACTTGGCGATGCGCCGTCGCACGTTGTGCGAGTTGGCGACGTAGCCGTCGACGCGATTGGCGCTCGCTTCGTCCCACATCCTCATGTAGTTGATCGCCAGAGGCAGCAGCAACCGGGCCGCCCACCTGGGGCGCGTGCTCTCGAGGTAGAGATTGTAGAAGTCCCAGGCATACCGCATCGGCGTGTGGCAGTAGCACAGGTGCAGCGTGTGCGGCCGCGTCACGATGCCCTTGGCGACGCAGTGGCTGGTGGAGATCACCAGGTCATAGTCCGACATCTCGAAACGCTCGATGGCGGCCGGGAAGAGAGGGAAGTAGATCTGGTGCTTGCGCCCCGCGAAGGGCAGCGATTGGATGAAGCTCGTGTGAATCGGGTGCCCGCGAATGACCGAGCTGATGTTGTTCCGATTGCAGACCAGCGTGTAGATGTCGGCCCCCGGGAACAGCGGGCAGATCGCCTCGAGCACCTTCTCGCCGCCGCGCATGCCGGTCAACCAGTCCTGCACGAGCGCCACCTTCAGCTTGGGCAGCAGCGGCTGGACGGGATGAGAGCGTTCGGCCATCGGAAAGGGACCTCGGGGTGGGCCCGACGAGGAGGTCGCGGGCCGCGGGGCAGGCTCAGCGGGGCGTGAGCGGCAGGGGTAGCGGCAGCAGCGAGGCGGCCCCCGTGGTGAGACTCAACGGCGACACGTCGGTCGCCTCGACCGCCAGCTGATCCAGTTCCTTGTTGATGAGACCGGACAGTTCGCCGCCGGGGGCCACGGTCGATTTCAGCCTCCCGAACTCGGTGCGGGCCCGGTCTCGATAGCCGAGCTTGAGATAGCACTCCGCCAGATAGTAGGAGGCCCAAGGGTCGCCGGGGGCGACGGAGCCGAGCAACTTGCGCAGGACATCCTGGGCCTCGGAGTAGACGCCGGCCTCCATCAGGTCGCGGGCATAGGAGGTGATGACGGTCTTGTCGGTGGGGCTCTTCTCGAGCAAGCCGTGGTAGTAGCCCTTCAGGATGTTGACGAACTTGCCCTGGAGCAGTTCTTCGTTCTCGCCGCCCTTGCAGGTCTTGCGGGCCTGCTTCATCGCGGCGATCGCCTTGTCGTAGCGCTTCAGGTTGTAGAGGACGGTCCCGTAGTTGATCCACACCTTGCACTGGTTGGGATCGGCCTTCAACCCCTTCTCGAACATGGTGGCGGCTTCGTCGAGCTTGCCCTGCTGGGCCCGGATCGCGCCCAGCGTCGAGGAGAACTGGTTGTTCTTCGGGTAGTACTTCATGCCGCGCTGCAGCAGACCGTCGGCCTCCTTGTTGAGCGCCTCGGCGGTGGCCTTGTCACCCTCGGCCTGCTTTCGCGCGGCCTTGTCCATCAGCAGGAAGGCCAGATTCGCCAGCGACTGCTCGTAGATGACGTTCAGGTCCAGCGCCTTTCGGTAGGCCTTCTCGGCGTTGACGAGGTCGTTCTCCTTGTAGTAGCAGAGGGCGATGTTGTGGTAGTTCGCCGGGTCGACGAAGCTGTAGGTGGCCTGCTCGAAGGTCTGGATGCCGACCTTGTTCCGGTTGGAATCCATCAGCCCGCGGCCGAAGTCGAACAGCACCTCGCCGCGGTTCGGATCCATCTTGAGGGCCCGCTTGAAGTCGAGGAACGAATCCTCGAACTGATGCTGGCGGAACTTCAGGAAGCCGTCCCGCCAGGCGTTCTCGAGGACGATCTGGGCGAAGATCGCCTTGCAGATGAGGAACGCGGCGATGAAGACGCTGCCCACGACCAGCCACTGGGCCAGCGGGTTGCGAGGCCCGAGAGAGGCGACCGTCTCCGGGCTCTTCTCGCTCGGGCCCTTCAGCCGGAGGGTCCAATCCCCGGGTTCCAGCGGCCGGCGCAAGGAGACCGGGCCGGCCTTGCTCAGCGCGCGAGACTGCGCGGGACCGGAGGGCTCACGGAGTTGCATCTGCCATTCGGGCGCGGAGAAGTCGTCGGGCGCCTCGAGCACCTCGCACGTGGCCTGCACGGCCCCTTGCGGGGTCTCCTCGATGGCCAGGGCAAAGCGGGCGCCGGAGCACTCGAGCGTCTCGAAGTGCCGCTGGCCCCACCGGAAGCTCCACTCCTCTCTCGCGCCGAAACGCTGACAGGCGGCGATGAGGAACCAGAACAGGACCGACGTGTAGGACAGGTGCAGGTCGAACGTGAACAGGTTGTGGCCCAGCACGGCGCAGATGCTGCACAGCATCCCCGTGAAGAGCAGCATCTCCGAATCGGCCTGGGCGCGTCTGAGGAGCTGGATTGCATCCTTGAACAGGAAGTAGAGCAGCGCGAGCATCAGCGTGATCCCGACCAAGCCGATCTCCGACCAGAAGTGCAGGATCTCGTTGTGGGCGTAGATCGACTTGTTGATCTCGAGGATCCAGTGCTCGGTGTTGTCCTTGCCTTTGAAGAAGACGTCGGCGAAGAGCTTGTCGATCGCCTGCTGCACCGCGCTGTGCGGCGGGTCATTGCGCAGCACCAGCCGCTGATAGGGCATGTACTGCAGCCCGAAGGTGCCGAAACCGGTGCCGAACAGGAACTGCTGAGGCGAATCGAAGATGATGAACAGCGCCGTGCGGTAGATGAGCAAGCGCTGGTGGGCCGAGGTGTTGGCCAGCGTGGCCATCGAGGCGCTCAGACGCTCGAGGACGCTTCTCGGCTCCCGGTTGAAGGGGTTGGATAGCTCCAGCGAACCCAGCTTGAACTTCGTCGGCCCCAGCAGCAGCAGCACGCAAGCCAACCCGGCGACGATCGCCAGGGTGCGGCGACGCCCGAGCATCACCGGGAACTTTCGCCACATGATGAAGAAGAACACGACCAGGCTCAGGAAGAGACCTACCCAGCTTCCTCTGGTGTGGGTCAGGATGACCGTCATGACCATGAGGATGATGCTGACGGAGTAGACGACGATCGCGCGGGCCGACTGGTTGAAGTGGGCGGAGGCCCGGGCGCGATCCCTGGCGGAATCGGTTGTCTCGCCCGCCTCGCCGGCGCCCAGTTGCAACCGCTCGACCGCGGCGTAGAGCCGAGAGAGCGCGATCGGGATCACGGCGATCAGATAGCCGGCCAGGTAGTTCCTGTGGCCCATCGTCGAGTAGATCTTGGTCGCTTCGTCCGGCTTCGGCGGGAGAATCAGGAAGCGGAAGTCGAAGAACTGCGCCAGGCTGTTCGGCAGGAGCAGGCTGAAGAAGTTGGTCAGCCGGGTGAAGACAGGCACATCCCAGCTGTAGTACTGGATCAGCGCGTACCCTGAGGTCACCACGCCGGCAGCGATCGAGAAATGAAGCAGGTTCTCGATGCGTTCGCGGTCGTACACGTTGCAGTACGTGACCAGGAAGATCGTGTACATTGCCAGCTGGTAGCTGTACTCGACCAGCGACAGGCGCCAGAAGATGCTCCAGGTGATAGTGATCGCGCTCCAGAGGATCAGCATCGTCGCAAGGACGACCACCTTGCCCTTCGGTACGCGGAACTCCCTGCGGAGGATGCCGTCGACCAGGAACGCGACCATCACGGCCACGGCCACGAAGCCCACGAAGCAGTTCTTGGTGGTGTTGAACACCTCCTTGAGCTGGGTGCTGATGAGCCACGGCGTGACGAACAGGACCAGGAACAGGCAACAATCGATCGCGACCTGGATCGGCGTGTTCTGATCCCGGGGAACGGGGCGCCGCTTCGGCGCGCGAACTGGGGATTCGGAAGGTGTTGGCATGGGTTTCTCCGGAGCCGGGTGATGATAAGCGACGCCGGCAGGGAAGTCAAATGGAGGGATGCTCCCGATGCGCCCCTAGATCCTTGGGACAGCAAGCGAACCCCGGCCCTCTCGCTATCTCGACACCGGCGCGTCCCTCTCGATTGCGCTCCCTCCCGACACCCCGACACCTGACACCTTGCCCCGGCGCCTGCCCCTGGCTTATCCTCACGTCCGGCCGCATCGAGATGTTCCGCCCGGCGCGGGGCCTGGCGGCGGCAGCCGCGACATCCGGTCCGCGCGGGCGAGCGGGGCCTTGACCAGGAGGTCCGATGGCAGACAGTGAGGAGAAACCGGTCAAGTTCGAGCGGCGGATGCTGCGCGAGCGCCGCTTCCCGCCCTCGCTGATCCCCGTGCTGGCCTCGCTCAAGGCCGTGCCCAAGCCGAACGCCTAGTGCGTCGTCGAGCTGCCGGCCGGCACGCCCTTGCCCGGCGCCGGCGCGCGCCGGCTGTCGCTCGTGCTGGGCGAGAAGGTCGAGAGCTACGTGATGCCGGAGAGCGAGTGGTCGGCCCTGCAGCCGGCCCCCGAGGGCGCCGAGGTCGAGAAGGGCTTCCGCATCCTCACGCTCTCCCCGCTGCCCCGGGGTCACGAAGGCAACTTCATGGCGGTGATCACCGGAATGCTGGCTGACGCCCTGGTCAATGCGATGCCCGTCTGGAGCCCCGGCCGCTTCGACCTCCTGTTGAAGAGCACCGAACTCAAGGCGGCCCGCGAAGCGGTCGACCTGTTGGTCAACCGGGCAAAGGGCCGGGCCCGCACCGGCTGAGGCCGCGTTCCGGTTCCGGGAGACAGTCCAAGAGCATGGCGTACCTCGTCCAGGAGATCCTCGTCTCCAATCCCGTCACCCTGCGCCCCGAGCAGTCGAGCTTCTCCGCCAAGGAGCTGATGCTGCTCAACGGCTTCGAGTGCCTGTACGTCGTCGACAAGGCCGGCAAGCCGGTCGGCGTGGTCTCCGCCCTCCAGGCCGGCGCCGAGGACAAGGCGGTCAAGGTCCAGAAGCTGATGAGCGACCGCTTTGCCACCGTCCGCGAAGATCAGTCGGTCAAGGATGCCGCGCAGCTCTTCGCCTCGAAGCGCTTCGACCACCCCGTGCTCCCGGTGGTCGACGGCGAGGGCGTTCTCATCGGGATCGTGCGCATCCGCGACATCGTCAAGGATCTCGCCTTCTCCGACCCGCTGCCGCTCGACCTCACGCCCGAGGCGCTGGTCGTGCAGCTCGCGATGACCCATACCGAGAAGGACGAGCGCGAGTGGTCCCGGCGCGTCCGGGAGCAAGGCTACGTCTCCGCCGTCACCCAGGTCGGCACGACCGCAGAGAAGCTGCCGGTGAAGCTCAGGGAGTCGGCCATCGTGGCGGGGATCGCCAACGCCGTGATTTCCGAGGACTCGCGCGAGAAGATGGCCCTCTCGAACGCCATCCGCGAGATCGTCCTCCAGATGGACACCATCTCGCCGGGACTGGGCGGCGGCTACAAGGTGGCGATGGTCCGCGGCGAGGGCCGGATCTCCGTCGCCGCCTGCGGACGTTGCGGCCATGCCCTCGCCTCGAGCCAGGAACAGATCTTTCTCGGCACCAGCACCATCTGAGAGGCCGCTGTCAGGTTTCGGGTGTCAGGTGTCGCCAGGATCGGTATCCTGTCACCGGGACCCTCGAGCGCCGGGGGGGCCCTGAACGCGAACCGGAGCGACGAGGAATGCCCTTGCGGATCGGACCCTACGAGCTGACGACGATCGATGACGGCCGCTTCGCCCTGGACGGCGGAGCCATGTTCGGCACCGTTCCACGGGTGCTGTGGGAGCGTTCCAACCCGCCGGACGGCCAGAACCGCATAGGCATGGCGCTGCGCACACTGCTCCTGCGCGGCGGGGGGCGCACCATCCTGGTCGATACCGGTCTGGGCGACAAGTTCTCCGAGAAACAGCGCGCGATGTACAAGGTCGAACGCCGTGGGGGCGTCCTGGCCGGGCTCGCCTCGCTGGGGCTCGGCCCCGAGGAGGTGACCGACGTGCTGGTCACGCACCTGCACTTCGATCACGGCGGTGGCGGCACCCGTCGCGACGAGGCGGGTGCGCTGGTGCCGGTCTTCCCGGCCGCGCGCTACCACGTGCAGGAAGAGAACCTGGCGGTGGCCAGCGTTCCCAACGAGCGCGAGAGGGCCAGCTACCTGCCCGAGAACCTCCAGCCGCTGCGCGACGCCGGTTGCCTGGTCGTACACTCGGGGAGCTACGAACTGGCGCCCGGGATCGAGATCCTGCTCTCCCACGGACACACGCGCGGGATGCAGATGGTGCTGGTCAGCGCTCCGGGCTCGGCGCCGGTCTGCTATCCGTCCGATCTGATTCCCACGTCGTCTCACCTGCGGATTCCGTGGGTGATGGGATACGATCTGTGGCCGTTGACGGTGATGGAAGAGAAGAAGGCGTTGCTCGAGCGGGCGGTTCGTGAAGGTTGGGTGCTGATCTTCGAACACGATCCCTCGGTGGCGGCCTGCACGGTAAACTTCGACGGCAAGAACTTTGGTGCCGGCCCTCCGGTCGACACCGGAGAACTGCGGCTGTGAGCGCAGGAGGATAGATGGACGCGTCCAACCAGGGCCCGGTGAGGCTGCTCCCACGCGGCGGCCAGCTCATCAAGACTTCCGAGGGCGGCTTGCAGTTCGGTATCCCGCCCGAGACCATCAAGGACACGATGGTGCTGCCGGAGGGGGTCCCGTCCGTCTTCCTGGTGCCCAAGAAGATGTTCTACCTCGACCGTGGCATCAGCACGGCCGAACTCGAGTTTCCGCTCTACTACAACTTCTTCATCCTGCGCCGCCGGTGCCGGATCATCTGCTCGACGACCCAGAGGCGCCGCCTGCAGGTCGTGCTCGGCGAGTCGGTGTTCGGCCCGGAGTCGCTGGACCTGACGCTCGAGTACATGCGGGGCCGCAAGAACTTCCGCTTCCCCAACATGGAGGCCGAGCTGGAGTTCTTCCGCAAGAACCCGTTCAAGGGCGGCCGCCGGCTCGAGCTGAACGACATGTGCGTCTTCTCGACGTTCGACCCGGACGGGCACGTCAGAGTCGGCAACGTCGTCGTCCTCCAGCAGAAGAAGGGCTTCCTGGTCCGGGACGAGGGCGGCCTCGAGGTCGAGTTGCCCGACAACATGGAACTGCCGCCCCGCAAGCCCGAGCTGACCGAGCGGCGCGAGCCGTTCGAGGCGCCGGTCTTTGGCCTGACCGCCATCGGCGCCGGCCACGGCTTCCTGCCCGACAGCAAGACGAGTGGGTTCATCTTCTGGATTAACCGGCGCGGCGTGATGGTCGACCCGCCGGTCGACACCACCGACTGGCTGCGCGAGCGCGAGGTCAATCCGAAGCTGATCGACACCATCATCCTCCCCCATTGTCACGCCGACCACGACAGCGGGACGATGCAGAAGATCCTGGAAGAAGGCCGCTGCACCCTGGTCACGACCACCACGGTGCTCCACTCGTTCCTGCGCAAGGCGTCGGCCCTCACCGGCCTGCGGGATACCTACCTGGTCGGCCTGTTCGACTACCAGCCCGCGGTGATCGGGGAGGCGGTGCACCTGCTAGGGGCCGAGTTCCACTTCCGCTACGGTTTCCACTCCGTCCCGACCATCGGTTTCGAGGTGTACTTCGGCGGCAAGAGCATGGTCTACACCTCCGACACCTACAATCACCCGCCGACCATCAACAAGCTCCACGCCGCGGGCGAGATGCCGGTGGGCCGTCGCGACGAGCTGGTCAACTTCCCCTGGCACCACAACCTGGTGCTGCACGAGTGCGGCATCCCGCCGATCCACACGCCGGTCGACTACCTGGTGAGTCTGCCGCCGGAAGACCGCCGCAACATCTACGTCGTGCACACCGACCCGGCGAAGCTGCCCAAGGACGCGGGCATCAAGCCGATGCTGCCCGACATCCAGAACACGCTGATGCTCGAGGTCTCGCCCCAGCCGCACTCCGAGGCAATCGAGATGCTCAACCTGTTCAGCTCGGCCGACCTGTTCCGCGAGTTCCCGCTCGAAAAGGCCGGCGAATTCCTGATGATCGCCCGCAAGCGGCGCTTCCACGCCGGCGAGGTGATCATCAGCGAGGGCGACAGCGGAGACAGCTTCTATCTCATCCTGCGAGGCAAGGCCTCGGTCGTGCTCGCCGGCAAGGAGGTCCGCGTCTACGGCTACAACGACTACTTCGGCGAGTCCTCGCTCGTCACCGACCTGCCCCGCACGGCCGACGTCTTCGCCAAGACCGAACTGGACGTCGTGCAGATGTTCAAGGACGACTTCCTCTACTTCATCCGCGGTACCGAGGTCGGCAAGACGCTCCGCACGCTGTTCGTCAATCGCCAGCTCCAGACGTGGCGCGTGCTCGAGGAGAGCCGCACCTTCTGCACGCTCTCGGCGACCCAGAAGACCTACCTGCTGTCGCTGCTGGCCACCAACCGCGGCAACTCGGGCGATTTCCTCTTCCGCGAGGGCGAGCGGCCGGCCTACGGCCACATCATCTCCTCGGGCGAGGCGATCGTGAGCTGCAAGGGGCAGTTCATCGCCCGTCTCAGGCGCGGGGACTTCGCCGGCAAGGTCTATGCCTACAAGAAGGGCGGCCGTATCCCGTACTCCATCCAGGCCGAGACCGAGCTGGAGACCCTCATCGTCGAGATGCCCGAGCTGATGGGCTTCCTCGAGAATAACCCCGGCTTTCACCTCAAGCTGGCCAACCTGGACTACGAGGCGTTCGTGTGACCGCCGGGCGGGCGGGGCCCGCCCAGAGGCTTGAGGCTTGAGGCTCGAGGAACAACACGGAGCGGACCGGGCCGGCTCTCCGCATGGCGAGGCGGAAGGCGGCGGCTCGCGTCCGACGGTCGGACCCGGGCCCGTCGACTCTCGCTGGCGGGAGCTGCTGTTCCTCCTTCTCGTGACGGCGCTCGCCCTGACCGTGCGCCTGTCGAACTTGCCCTACCACCAGGCGCGGCTCCTCAACTCCGACGCTGCCCTCTTCCTGGCGGAGGCCAGGTCTCAGCTTGCCGGTGGGCCGGCGCTCGACCCTCTGTGGCCGCCGATCTATCCGCTGGCCGCCGCGGCCCTCGCCCGCGGTCAGGATGGGCTCGAGCGTTCCGCCGTCGCGCTCGCGCTCGGGGCCGGGGCGCTCGGCCCGCTGGCGGTCTATCTCCTGGGCAAGCGGCTGCTGGGGATCCCGGCGGCCTGCTTCGGGGCGCTCGGCTCGGCCGTGCTCTTCCCTCTGGGGTTCTGGTCGTGCCAGGCCTATCCAGAGACCCTGTTCATCCTTTGCCTCTATCTGCTGCTGGCCCTGTTCCACGCCCCGCGTCCACGGGCGCCCCGGGCGCTCGCCTGTGGGGCGCTTGCCGCGGCCGCCTACCTCGTCCGCCCCGAGGGGTTCGCGCTGGTCCCGCTCCTGGGAGCCTGGCTCGTCCTGGATCCCGGCCGCGGGCCCGACCGCCGCGCGCGCGGTCTGGCGGTGGGGCTGCTCGCCGTGGGTTTCCTCGTCGTCGCCGGGCCGTACCTGCTGAGACTGCGGGCCGAGCTGGGCCACTGGGCCGTGAGCGGCAAGGCAGGCTGGAACCTGCAGGTGGGCGATCGAGTGCTGGGACGCGACTACGATCGCCTCGCCTGGGGCCTCACCCCCGACGGCAAGGAGGTCGCGAGCGCCCGGGCGATGCGCGAACTGACGCTCGGGCAGGTGCTGCGCGAAAGGCCCGGCGAGCTGTGGCGACGGTACCGGGTGAACGCGCGGGCGCTGGTCGCCGCGCTGGTCGACGCCCTGGGAATGGCAGCCGTGGCGCTCGCGGGGCTCGGTGCGCTTTCCCTCGTCGCGCGGCCGGGGGCGCTGCTCTATCTTGCGACCGCGGCCGCCCCCCTCGCCGCTCTGCCTCTCTTCTTCGTCAACCAGCGGTTCGTGATCTTCGCATTGCCTGCGCTTCTGCTGCTGGCCGGCGCCGGCATCGAGGCCGCGGCCGCCCGGCTGGCGCACGCCGAGCGTGGCCGCCGCCTGCTGCGTGCCGTGCTGACGGTGGCGGCGTTGCTCGGTCACGTACAGCTCGACGCCGCGGTCGCCGGGCAGGCGCGAGCGGTGCAGGGCGGCTTCCGCCAGGGCGAGGAGTATCGCCTCGCCGGCGAGTGGATGCGGCAGCACTGTCCGCCCGGCTCGAAGACAACCAACGTCTGGGTCGCGTTTCATTCGGGCCTGGAGCCGGTGCAGCTCCCGCTGGCGGCCTACCAGCGCACGCTCGCCTACCTGCGCGCCCGCGGCTGCGACTTCCTCGTCGTGGACCGCCGCGCCGCCGAGAAGGGCTGGCTGCCCGAGAGTTCGCCGGTCTTCTCGTTCCTGCTGACGGCCCAGGCGCCGCCCCCCGAACTCGAAGAGGTGATGCGCTGGGCCGGCCGGCCCGAATTCGAGGTGCGCGTCTACCGCATCCTCGGCGCGCGGCCCTCCGCCTCACGGCCCGGGGCGAACGGGGACGATGAACGCTCCTGAACGCGATTGCCGGCCGGAGCTGTACGGCCTGGCCTTCCCCGGCCTGTGCGACCTGGTCCGCGGCCTGGGAGGGGGGCCCAGGATGGCGGCCACCGTCTTCCGGGCGCTCTATCACGAACTGCCCGCTGAGGTGGGCGCGCTGACGGGATTGCGCCGTCCGTTCCTGCGCGCGCTCGAGACCCACGCCCGCCTCGGCCGAATCGAGGTGCTGCACGCCTTCTCCTCCGGCGGAGTGGACGCCGCCTGCAAGTACGTGATGCGCGCCGAGGATGGCGCCGAGTTCGAGACCGTCGTCTTGCCGGACAGGGACCGCCTCACGCTCTGCATCAGCTCGTAGGTCGGCTGCCGGATGGGCTGCGCTTTCTGCCAGACCGGCCGCATGGGTCTCGTGCGAAACCTGACCGCCGCGGAGATCGTGCTGCAGGTCGTGCTCGCTCGCGCGCGGCTGCCCCGCGGCCGGAGCATCACCAACCTCGTCTACATGGGGATGGGCGAGCCGATGGACAACTTCGACGCCGTCTGGCGGTCCTACGAGATCGTCCAGGATCGGCGAGGGTTGGCCGTACCGCGCAATCGCATCACCATCAGCTCGGTCGGGCACCTGCCCGGCCTCGAGCGGCTCGCGGAGCAGGCGGTGCCGGTGAACCTGGCGCTCTCGCTCAACGCCTCCGACCAGGAAACGAGGGCCCGGTTGATGCCCGCGGGCCGGCCGTGGCCGATCGAGCGGCTGCTCGAGCTGATCGATCGCTTCCCCCGCCGGCACAATCGCTCGGTCTGCCTCGAGTACGTACTGCTCGGCGGCGTGAACGACGGCGACGACGACGTGGAGCGGCTGGCCGCCATGCTCTCGGGCCATCCGGTGAAGGTAAACCTCATCGCTTACAATCCGGTGCCGGGGCTGCCGTTCCGGCGTCCGGCCCCCGAGCGCGTCGAGGAGTTCGCCCGCCGCCTCGCGGGCCGCGGGATCTGGACGATGATCCGCGACTCGCGCGGCACCGAGGTGATGGGCGCCTGCGGTCAGCTGGGTAAGGCCTGAGGCTCAGGCCTCGAGCTTGCGATCGACCGCCGCGGCCACGCGGCGCAGCGACTCCATCAGCTTCCCGAAGTTCTTGGGCGTCAGCGACTGCGGCCCGTCGGAGAGGGCCTTCTCGGGGTGTTCGTGCACCTCGACGATCAACCCGTCGCAGCCGGCGGCGACGGCCGCGCGCGACATCGGGGCG
>CAZSVK010000019.1:0-26570 GCA_964610245.1 uncultured bacterium | reverse complement strand
AGGCCCCCGCCGGGCAGGCCCCCGCCGGGTAGGCCCGCCGGGGGCGTCTCGGGCACCCCGGCCCTGTACTCGACCGCGGGCCGCGGAGGCCGCTCCCTTCGCGCGGCCAGCCGATGCCGCACCGCCAGCCCGGTTCCGCCCAGCGCAACGAGCAGCGCGAACGCGACTCCGCTGGCCACCAGCGGCCGGTTCCACCCCCGCCGCAGCTCGATCGGCGCCGAGACTCGCGGATTCGAGGGCCGCTCCGGCACGTGCATCAGCGTGTCCGGGGCCGCCCTCGTCCGGGCCGAGCCGCGCGAGATGCGCCGCCCCGGCGACGGCGCCACCGCCGTTCCCCGGGGGGTAGCGTTCACCTCGGGCAGCATCAGCGCCTTCTTCACGGCGAGCCCGAACGCTTCCGCCGATGGATAGCGCAACGCCGGATCTCGCTCCAGCGCCACGTCCACCAGGGCGCCCACGCGCGCCGGAATGCACGGATTCACCGCGTCGGCCCGCGGCGCCCGATCGGACAGCTTGCGGCGCAGCAGATCCACGAAGCTGCCCCCCTCGAACGGCAACTGGCCCGTCAGCACCTCGTACATCACGGTGCCCACCGAGTACAGATCCGAGGCCGCCGTCGCCTTCTTGCCCTCGGCCTGCTCGGGCGCCAGGTAGAGCGGCGTCCCCACGATCGCTCCGGGCTGCGTGGCGTGCAGATCGTCCAGCAGGTCCTTGGCAACGCCGAAGTCGGCGATCTTGACGACCCCCTCGGCCGTCACGAGCAGGTTCTCAGGCTTGATGTCCCGGTGGACGATCCCGGCGGCGTGCGCGTACTTGAGGCCTTCGCAGACCTGCGCCGCCATCTCCAGCGCCTCGCGCGCCGACATCGGCCCCTCGTCCATCCGCCCGCGGAGGCTCCGACCCGCCACGAACTCGAAGACGATGTACGGCCGCCCCGACACCTCGCCGTGGTCGTGCACCGCCACCAGATTGGTGTGCGCCAGGCGCGCGGCCATCACCGCCTCCGAGGTGAAGCGTTGCCGGCAGCCCGGATCCCGCGCCAGCCCTTCCGACAGGAACTTGATGGCCACCGGCCGGTTGAGCGAGAGCTGCGTGCCCCGGTAGACCGTGCCCATCGCCCCCGCGCCGAGCTTCTCTCCGAGCGTGAACTTGGCCGTGAAGGCCTCGTCCAGGTCGAAAGGCGGCGGGCTCGGCGGAATCGACGGCATCGCCTGCCATGCTAGCACCGGCGGGCGCGGCACGAACGGAGCGCCGGCCGTGGGTCTTGACAACCTGACGGGTCGTTGGCACATTTGGACTCGAATCCAGGGAGGTGAGCGTCGTGAGGGCTCGGGTTCGTCTACACATGCTGGGGTTCCTCGTGGTGGGGCTGGCCGTTGCCGCCCCGGGTCGGGCGTCTGCCCAGTTCGGCTTGAACGTGACCGGGTTGATGGGCGGAGGGAGGAGATTCGTGCAGCCTCCGGCCCCCATCGCGGACCCCTCGGGGAGACTGGCGGTCAAGCCGTTCAGCCCCTCGCGCCAGGACCCTTTCCGGTTTGCGCTGCGCGAGGCCGAGGCGGTGTTGCTCGCCGGCAAGGGGCCCGAGCGGCGACCCTCGCTGGGAGCCCGTTTCCGGGCGGGTCAGCTGTCCGAGGAAGAGGTGCTGACGCTGGCCGTACTGACGCAGGATGCGGACGAGCGGCGGCGAATCCTCGAAGAGCACGCGTCCCAGCCGGCTGCCTCGGACACTGCGCGGGGCATGCTGGCGCGCACGCTCCTGGAGCTGGGTCGCGCGAAGGAGGCCGGAGAATCGCTGGCCTCGGTGGATCCGGCCTGCCGCCAGCCGGACGTGGTCGTGGCTCGCGCGCGGATACGCTACCTGGAGCGCTCGCCCGAAGCCGCCTGCTTGTATCTCGAGTGGGCGATCAAGCTCGACCACGATCTGAAGGTGATGACCGAGTACCTCTTCCTGGCTCCGTACCAGGTCGCGCCCGACGAGAAGAAGCTCGAGGCGTGTCTCGAACGGCTCAGCGCCCCGGCGGCAAACGAGCGGAACCCGCTCGACGACCGCGACCTGCGCCTGGCCCAGGAGCTGTCTCTCGGCGTGGGGTGGGGTTTCTCGGAGTACTGGTACGACCAATCGCCGGCGAGAGACCAGTTCAACGAGGCCATCGGCATGTGGCCGTCCGATCCCGAGCCGGTCTACCAGGGTGCCCGGGTCAACTGGCGAACGACACCGGTCGGTCGTGGAGCGGCGGCGCAGTCCTTCGCGATCGAGCTGATGCGCAAGGCCCACTCGCTCGCGCCCGAGCGCCTGGACGTCACCGTGTGGCGAGGCGTGCGCGAGCTGGGCAGCTACGCGGGCAACCCCATCGAGGGGCTGCGTCTGCTGGAGGGCGCTGCGCCGAAAGCCCGGCCCGGCGAGGGGCCGGTGCTCCTCGAGATGGCGACGTTGGCCCGCGGGCTGAACGACTATTTCGTCGGCCGGTACGCCGACGCCGCGCGGCAGTTCGGGAGCGTCGCGGGCCATCGCGGCTGGGGTCAGGGCGCGTTGCAGGCCGACTCGCTGGCGGCGGCCGGCTTCCTGTACGAGGCACTCGAGGTGTCCGAGGCGTGGGCCCGCTGCGACCCGGGAAATGTCGAGAGCTACCGCGAGCTGGGAGAGAACGTTCGCGATTACCTCCGCAGCAACGAACCCTATCCCTTCTCCGCCGTGGAGGCCGAAGAACTCGCCTACCGCTGGTATCAGGCCACCCTCAAGGACACGACCGAGGGGCCTCACCAGGTGATCGTGAACTGGCTCGAGACGGTCCGCGCCGCCGGCCATGAGGACTGGATCGCCGGTCTCTTCGGCGGCCAGCTCGGCCACCTGCTCGACCGCGCCGAGATGGAGCGTTTCCGCAAGGGCTCGTCGAAGGGGCTGCCAGACCCCTGGGTCAGGCGGCGAAAACCGCGCCCCGTGGCCCGTTCCGCGGCGCTGATGGATCAACTCGGGGCAGCGGCCGAGTCCTCGATGCCTCGCAGCGAGTACAAGCCTTCGCTGGTCCGCGCGGGCGCCGTCACGCTGACGGTGGCCTTCATCGTCCTCCTCGGCGCCCTCAGACTGCCCTCGCAGTCGCCGTGGCCGATGAAGCGAGGCCTCCTCGGCAGCGCGCTGGTCCTCCTCGCCCTCGGCTCCTGGCAGCTCTCTCCCAACTCCTGGAAAGACGTGCTCAGGAAGCAAACGGCCCGCGTCACCTCGACCCTGTCGCTTGCCAGGTTCGGTCCGGCGGTCGTGCCGGAAGACCCCGCGAGCCTGCCCACGCCCGACACGGCGGTCGCCCGGGCCCTGGGCGAGGCCGGTGTCCCCGAGGCCCCCGTGTCGGTGGTGCTCGCACTCTCGTCGCTGCTCGAGCCCGCCGCGGATCGTCAGCGCTCAGCCAGGGCGATCGAATCCTACCTGGCCCTGAAGCCGGAGCAGAAGAGGGAACTGCTCGCTTCGGCCGGGGCCTCCGCCTTCCCGTACTTGATGCAGAAACTGGCGCGGGGAGACGTGGCCCAGCAGGAGCTGGCCGCCGGGTTCCTGGAGTTTCTCGATAACCCGAAGGCGCTGCCGCTGTTGCGTCTGATCGGGCGCGAGCATGTGGCGCGCGGGCTGGCGAGCCATCTGGAGCGGCTGCCGATCGGGCTGGCGTTCCGCGCGGACTGGGGCAGACACTCGGTCGGGGCGATGCCGCGTTGCCAGGTGCTCGAGCAGCTCTCGCGGGTCGGCGGCGCGGCCACGGTGCCTTTGCTGGTCGACGCTCTCGAGACCGCCGATCCGAGTCTCACGAGGGCAGCCCAGGAGTCGCTGTCGCGGCTGACCGGCGCTCTAGGTCCGCGCTCGGCCTACCAGTGGCGGACGGCGCTGGCGAGCCCGGGCTTCCGGAAACTGTGACGGGCCGGACCCATGTCACGGGAATCGTTCTTTCCGCGCGTTGGGGACTAGGCATCCGGCCCTTCGCCAGGTAATATTGGAGGCTTCCGGGCCGGTTCCAGGGCATGATCGCTTGCTCGCGCGAACCGAACCGAAGGCCGGAACCAACAGAAATCGATGGTAGACCTATACAGTTGTAAGCGGATTACGCAGACGGTAGCCAGGCCGGATAGCGGCCGGAGGTCAGGGATGAGAACTCTCCTGCTCGTAGTGGTGATCGTGGGACTGCTCGCGCCGAGTGCGTGGGCCAGAGATATTGTTCTGGACCAGAAGGGTGAGCGGCCCACCGGGCTGTTCCTGACCCATGATGGGCTGAAGGCCAAGACCGGTGCCGTCCTCGGATTCGAGGCCCACATCGCCAAGCTGACCGCCACCGATCTGAAGACCGAGAAGGGCACGTTCACCGTGCTGTCGATCCCGGGCTATCAGCACTCGGGCATCATCGGCGCCCCCGCCGTCCCCGTGATGAACCAGATCGTCGAGGTGCCGCTGGGCGCCAAGCTCGAGGTCACCGTGGAGTCGAGCGACCGCCGCACCTACCGGCTCTCCGAGCTGGGCATCACCGCGCCTCTGATGCCGCGCCAGCCGCCGCAGCCGAAGAGCGGAAAGCCGGTTCCCTTCGCTTACGAGAAGCGGACCTACCTGGCCAAGGGTTTCGCCGCCGAGGCCCCGGTCGCCATCGAGGAACTGGGCATGATGCGGGCTCGCCGCCTGGTCCTTCTGAAGGTCGCCCCCGTGGCCTATGACGCCGCGTCGGGCCTCCTCGAGGTCCGCAACGACATGCGCGTTCGGATGTCGCTCGCCGGCGCCGACCTGGCGCGCACCGCGAAGATGAAGACCGCCTACGCTTCGCCCTGGTTCGACTTCGTCAACGCCAGCGTGCTCACGCCGGCCTCGCTCGCCGCGCTCGAGGAGCCGCAGAGCTGCAAGCCCAGCGTCTACGCGATCGTCGCCGACCGCAAGTTCGAGAAAGACCTCGCGCCCTTCATCGCCTGGAAGACCGCCAAGGGCTTCAAGGTCGTCGTCGGCTACACCGACGAGATCGGTAAGACCACCGACAAGATCAAGGCCTATGTCCACGGCCTCTATAACAGCCCCGCCGCCGAAGTCGGCGCCCCCTCGTTCGTCCTCTTCGTCGGCGACCAGGCCGAGATCCCGGCCTTCGACGGCCAGTCCGACAGCCACATCACCGACCTCTACTACGTCTGCGCGACCGCGGGCGACACGGTGCCCGACATCCTCATGGGCCGCTTCTCGGCCCGGAACAGCGCCGAGCTGGTTCCCCAGATCGAGAAGACGATGGAGTACGAGAAGTATGAGTTCGCAGACCCCTCGTTCCTCAAGAGCACGACGCTGGTGGCCGGCTGGGATTCGCGCTTCGCGATCGAGTACGGCTGGCCGCAGATCAACTACGGCGCCAAGTACTACTTCAACGCCGAGCACGGCATGCCCGCCAGCAAGAAGTTCCTGTCGGCCGGCTACAGCCAGAACGAGGCCGAGATCGTCAAGCGGGTCAACGACGGCTGCTCCTTCGTCAACTACACCGCTCACGGCAGCGAGACCAGCTGGGCCGATCCCTCCTTCACCGAGGAAGACATCAACGGCCTGAAGAACAAGGGCAAGTATCCTCTGGCGGTCGGCAACTGCTGCCTCACCAACAGCTTCCAGGTCGAGACCTGCTTCGGCGAGGCCTGGCTCCGCGCGAAGGACAAGGGCGCCATCGGCTACATCGGCGGCTCCAACTCGACCTACTGGGACGAGGACCTCTGGTGGGGCACCGGCAGCTACGCGGTTGTCAAGCCCAACCCCGAGGGCCTGCCGCCCACCTCCGAGGAGACCAAGCACGGCGCCTATGACGGCGCGTTCCTCGAGGGCGCCTGCTCCAACGGCGCGCTCAACCTGGCCGGCCTGATGGCCGTCGAGGTGTCCAACTCCCCGCGGAAGCTGTACTACTGGGAGATCTACCACCTGATGGGCGACCCCTCGCTGTGCGTCTACTGGGGCATCCCGAAGGACAGCGGCACGCAGCACGCGGCCAAGCTCGCCAAGACCGCCACGATCCTCGAGGTCCAGACGGCCCCCAAGGCTTGCGTGGCAGTGACCATGGACGGCGCGCTGCTCGGCTCGGGCTGCGCGGACGCGGCCGGCAAGCTGGCCGTCACGTTCAAGGCCCCCGGCAAGGCCGGCGCCCTGAAGGTCGTCGCCACCGGCCAGAACCTGAAGCCCTACTTCGGCTCGGTGACGGTCGAGTAGTCCTTCAATTCAGCTAGTTCGGTCACGGGACGGGCGCTCCGGCGCCCGTCCCGCTCTTTGTGCGCCAGGACGACGAATCGCGGTCAGACGCCGCCAATTCTGCTTCCGGTCTGGCGAGCTAGCCGAAGATGTCGACGAGGTCGAGCCGGTTGGCCGCCATCTGCTCGTTGGCGGCCTCGAGCTTCTCACGGCTCGACACCACGCAGACCGCGTGGACGCTGTTCCCGGCGTCGAGCATCGCCAGCAGGGCTCGCTTGACGTCGCCGGCCCTGGCCTGGAGGATCCGTGTGTAGCTCGCCTCGCGCAGCTCGGGGGTCAGCCCCAGCTGCCGGTGGGTCAGCGCCGTCCGGGTGACCTGCTCGGGCCTGATCGGGCGATGGTAGGTCTTGGCCGTGGCGACGATCGCGCGGTCGACATCCTTCTGGCTCCAGTCGGCGCCGCGCGCATGGCCGGCGGCCCCTTCGAAGACGTCGAGGGTGCTGGCGATGTGCGGGTCGGCGTAGGAGCCGAAACGGAACAGCCGTTCGAATCCGTCGTAGACGCACCAGGCGCCGTAGGCGTTTCCCTTCAGGCGGACCTCCCTGAGCACGTAGTCGTGGTGGAGGAGCTGGGCGCCGAGGGCCAGCAGCGGCTGGTCGGGGTGGGAGTAGTGGGGCGCCAGACAGACCCGGGCGCAGTGGGCGACCTGGATGGGCGCGGCCAGGCCATCGCGGCGCCGGCCCGCTCCGAGCGCGAACTCTCCCGGTGCCGCGCTCCCCGACGCGTCCCGCATCCGGCCGAGCCACCCGTCGAGGGAGCCTCGCACGGTGGAAAGGTGGCCGGCCGAGCCGGTGAAGCTGGCCTTCAGGCGTCCGCGCACGAGCAGGAAGTCGCGGATGGCCTCCAGCTTCGACGCCAACCCTTCCTTCTCCTCGTCGAAGCGCGGCACCAGGCGCTCCAGCAGCGAGAGCCAGGGGAGACCCCGGACGGTCGCGACGCGGGCGGCCTCCCGGGTGAGGGAGCGTGCAGCGTGGTCGGTGGCCGTCTGGCGGCCGCGGTGGACCAGGCGCGTGCGGGCCGCGGCCCGGGCCTGGACGAGCACCTCGTGGAGCCGGGCGAAGTCCCTGCAATCCAGTTCGAAGAGCAGCTCTCCGAGCAGCTGCAGCGCCGGCGCGAACGTCTCGTCCAGCGCCTTGAGGGCGAGGCCGAAGGTGCAGACCGAGCGCGCCGGATCGACGGCGTGGGTGAGGAACTGCGTGTCGGTCGTCACGCCGCCGGTGTTGTGCGCCTTGCGCCGCGCCATCTCCTCATAGCCCGCCCCAGCCGCGCCCAGCCTGACGATGGCCGCGCCGTAGAGCGACAGGTAGGGCCACAGTTCCTCGGGGAGCCCCTCGAGATCCAGGTCGACGTGGAGGTAGTTGACGCCGTTGGTAACGACGTCGTTCACCAGCAGCTCGCATCCACCGGAGAGGTCCTCGACGCGGGTGGGCAAGGGCTGCGGCCGGACAGGCAGCTCGGCAATCGCGAGCTGCGGCAGCAGGGCCAGGACCTCCGGCGAGTTGGGCGCGGCCGCCTGACGTTCCAGCTCCAGGGCCTGTTCGGCGAGCCGGGCCGTCTCGTCGTCCGACAGCGAGGCCCGGACCTCCTGCATCTTGCGGGAGAAGTCGGCGTCGGTGCGGGCGCTCCACTCGCGGTCGGGGCGCAGGACCGTCGACAGACGATGGGGGTTGTCGAGCAGCCGCTGCCGGATCAGTCCCGGGAGGTAGCCCGGGTCGGCGTCGAGGCGGCGGCGCACCGACTCGAAGTGCTTCCGCATCGTGAGGAAGCTCAGCGGATCGCCGCCGAGGATCCACGGGGAGATCGCGCGATCCATCGTGTGGATCGGGAAAGTCGGGAGGATCTCGAGACTCTCGTAGGCGGCCTGCAGGCGGGCGGCCTCGATCGCCTCGCGGGAGAGGCCCTTGTCGGCGACCTCCGCGAGCGTGCGCAGCACGAGGTCGAAGAACTGGCCGGCCCGCTCGGGCTCGGTGCCCTTGAGGCCTACGCAGAATAGCGACTCCAGCCCCAGGGGCCGGAAGCCGCTCTGCACGAGGTCTTGCCCCAGGCCCGAGTCGATGATCGCCTTCTTCAGCGGGGCCGCGTCGTGCCCCACCAGCGCCCGGCCGAGGATGTCGAACGAGACCACCTCCTCGGGCTCGGTGGCGTCTCCGACGATCCAGGACAGGAGAGCGTAGGTGCGCCCGGTGGCCGCCTCGTCGCGGCCGATGGAGTAGGTTCGCTCGACCGCGCGTGGGGCCAGCCAGCGAGACTGCCGCTCGATCGTCAGCGGGACGTCGCGGCGCTCGAAGGGCGCCAGCCGCGGACCCAGGAAGCGTGTGTGCTCCGGCGTCGGGAGATCGCCGTACAGGAAGAAGAAGGCGTTGGACGGATGAGAGTAGGTCTCGTGAAATCGCTTGAAATCCCGGTAGGTGAGCTCGGGAATCTGCTCCGGCTCACCGCCGGACTCCCGTCCGTAGAGGGTATCCGGGAACAGCCTGCGCATCGAGGTGCGCCGCAGACGCTGCTCGGGGTCCGAGAAGGCTGCCTTCATCTCGTTGTAAACGATGCCATTTACAGTGAGGGCGCCCAGCGGCTGGTCGGCCCGAGCCGGGGCGAGGTGGTGCCCCTCTCGCCGGAAGGCGTCCTCCGAGAGCAACGGGTGGAAGACCGCGTCGAAGTAAACGTCGGAGAGATTGAACAGGTCGGCCCGCACGTTGCTGGCCACGGGGTAGTAGGTGCACTCCCAGCCGGTCAAGGCGTTGAGGAAAGTGGCCATGCTCATCCGGGCCATCTCGAAGAAGGGCTCCTTGACCGGGAACTTCCTGGAGCCGGCGAGCACGCAGTGTTCCAGGATGTGCGGGACGCCGCTGTCGTCGGGCGGAGGCGTGGGGAAGCAGACGCAGAAGAGGTTCTCGCGATCCTCGGCGTGCAGGTGGAGCAGCCGGGCGCCGCTGGTCGGATGCTCCAGGCGATAGGCCACGGCCCGCAGCTCGGCCAGCGGAGTCACCTCCTGGACCACGAACCCGTCGAGTTCCTGTCCGGGCTCGAGGAGACGTTCGGTCGGTTGCGAGTTCATCTGGCAGCTCCTTGCTAACGGGGTCGGCGACAACGTGGCCACCATAGCAGTCCGGGAACGGTTTTCGAACACCGCTTCACAGCGCGGGCATCGCCCGCTCCGAGGCTTGAGGCTGGAGGCTGGAGGCTGGAGGAGAGGCTGGAGGAGAGGCTGGCGTCCCCCTTCCAGTCGTCGCGCCACGCGAAGAAGATCGGCGGAAGTAGAACAGGGAGCACGGGGATCGGCAAAGTTCCCTTCGACACGCGAGAAGGGGGATTTCACGAGGGACGAGGCGCGCTCGCGCGAGCGACTCGGCCAGGGCATCGTGCTACCTGCCTGAAGACGGCGGCGTTCGCGCCGAGGAGGGCGAAACCGCGGAGGTCGCCGGAACGGCCGCTCCCGCCGCCTGCTTCGCACGCACGTCGGCCAGCAGCTGGAGCGACTCGCCGCGCCAGGCGGGGGTCTTCGCCGCTACCTCCAGGTGTGACGCGGCCTCGGCGAACTCGCCCCGGCCCAGCAGCAGCTTGGCAAGGAACACGCGCGGACCCGGGTCGGTCGCGTCGACCGCGATCGCCCGCCGCAGGGCGCTCTCTCCGAGGATCGCGTTTCCGGCCCCCAGCGCCAGGGTCGCGGCCTCCAGGAGCGACATCGCGTTGTCGGGCGTGCCCGCCACGTAATGCTCGAACGCCTGCAGCGCTTCGGTGGTACGGTTTTCGGCCTTCAGACTGCTTCCGAGCGTGGCCCACGCCCAGCTCTCTCGGGGGGCGCTGGCCAGCAGGAGCCGGAGCTGGCTCCGGGCATCGGCCTCCCGATGCGCCTCGATCAGCGCAACCGCGGTGG
This sequence comes from uncultured bacterium, assembly GCA_964610245.1. Lineage (GTDB taxonomy): Bacteria > Muiribacteriota > UBA6191 > JACPRK01 > JACPRK01 > CAZSVK01. The sequence continues at coordinate 16,470 of CAZSVK010000019.1, read as the reverse complement.
CCCTGCGCGCGATGAGCAGCCAGGGGTCGTCGCCGGATAGCCCCGAGAGCTGGGCCATCGCCTCGTCGACCCGTCCCTGTCTGGCAAGCTGCTCGGCCAGCCGTGGGCGTATCCACTCCGCCTCGGGATGTTCCTTCCGGAGCCGCTGGAACTCGGCGAGCGCCTCCTTCGGGTGCCCGGCCCGCTCGAGGATTTCGGACACCTGCCGGCCGCGCTCCCAGAGACGGGGGAAGCCGGCGATGAGCTTGCGGTTCAGGGCAACCGCGTCGTCGAAACGGCCCTGCATGTCTCGCAAGTCGGCCAGGCCGGTCAAGGCCGACTCCTGCATGGGTTCTCTCGCCAGCACCTTCTCAAAGAGGGCCGAGGCCCGGTCGAGCTGCCGTTCGTCGACCAGCAGCGAGGCCAGGCCGATCTGAGTCCAGGTGTCTCCAGGGGCAAGTCGCTCGCCCTCCTCGAGCAGCTCCCTGGCCTCGGCCTTGTTGCCGAGCCGGACGAGCACGTCGGCCAGGCCGACCCTGTCCTCACGCCGGATAGGCTTGCGCGACAGGACCTCGCGATAGGTCCGCTCCGCCAGGGCGAGCCGGCCCGTGCCGGTGTAGACGGCCGCCAGGCCGGACAGCGCGCGTGGCGACCCCGGCCGGAGCGCGAGCGCCCGGGAGTAGACTTCCTCGGCTCGGTCCAGGCGGCCTGCTTCTACCTGGCACTCGGCGAGCAGTATCAGATTCTCCAGAGCGGGCGAGGCCACCGCGGCCAGCTTCTCGAGCAGGGGGATCGCCGCCGGGCGCTTGCCGTGCCAGAAGTACCAGTCGGCGAGCAACTGCTGGGCCCAGCGGTCGCGAGGCTTCCGAGCGAGGGCCTTCTCCGCGTACGGAATCGCCTCGTCCGTGCGGCCGGCCTCGGCCAATCGGTGCGCCAGGATCCTGGCCGAGTCCGGCACGTCGGGGCGCAGGTCGAACAGGCGCTTCTCGAGACGAAGGGCCTCGTCCTTTCCGCCGGGAGTCCCGCTCAGGGCCTGGGACAGCAGTTCGAGCGTCTCGATCGAGTCGGGCGACAGCTCGAGCGCCTTGCGGAGAGCCCCTGTCGCCTCGCCGAACTTGCACTGCCGCACGAGGCAGCGGCCACGGCCCAGGTAGGCCCGGGCCACTAGCGGGCCGGTGCGCGGCTCGGCGTGCTCCGCCACGTAGGTGTACTTGCCGAGCGACCAGTTCCAGTTGCCGACGGCGTCATAGGCCCGGGCCAGTTCGAGATACGACGGCCAGTCCTTCGGGAACTTCTGCACGTGAACGCGCAGCTGGTCGATACGGGCCTCGGGCGACAGGGCGGCGGCCGTCGCGGCCGGCGTGGCCCCGGCGCTCGGGGCCGGATGGGCGGAGGGGGACAGCACACTCGAGGGGACCCGCGCGGCGGGGTACGCGGCCAGGCCGGAGGTCGCTCGCGACGGCGGCAACTCCCGCGCCCGCCAGAGCGCGGCACCCGCCACGACCAGCAGCGTCGCGGCCGCCAGCGCGACGGGCCAGCGTCTCGAGGCGCTCGGCGGCGGTAGCGCGGCCCTCTCGAACGAGACGGTGCCTCGCGCGGACGGCGACGTCCGCGACGCTCCGGTCTTCAACCGCATGGTCGGCGAAGTGGTTCGCGAGACCGGGTCGCTCCCGCTCGAGAGCTCGTCCCTCACCACGCTTGCCGAGGCGGGCCGCGCGCCGGGATCTTTCTCCAGGAGACGCATCGCCAGCGAGTCGAGCGAGGCCGGCAGCTCACGCCGCCACGCGCTCGGAGGCAGTGGCGTCTCGGCCAGGTGCTTCTCGAGCATCCCCAGCGGCGAGTCGGCCTCGAACGGTAACCTTCCCGTGAGTAACTCGTACAGTAACACGCCGACGGCGTACAGGTCGCTCGCCGCGGTCGCCGCGCGTCCCTGGATCTGCTCGGGCGAGAGGTAGGCCGGCGTTCCGAGCAGCAGACCCTCCCGGGTCTTGACCGAGCCCGAGCCGCCCCACTTGGCGAGCCCGAAGTCGGCCACCTTGCAGAGCCCCTCGGCGGTGCGCAGCACGTTCTCCGGCTTGATGTCGCGATGCAGGATGCCCCGCCCGTGGGCCTCCTCCAGCGCCGCGCAGACCTGGCCGACCGCGAGGCGGGCCGGGTCCAGAGGCAGCCTCCCGGCCGCCAGCAACGCGCGCAGATCCTGCCCGTCGATGAACTCGTAGACGATCCACGGCGCCCCCGCCTCCGCCCCGTGATCGAGCAGCGTGACGATGTTGGGATGCCGCAGCAGTGCCGTCACGCGGGCCTCGTTTTCGAACCGCGCGACCTGTTCCGCGTCGCCCAGCGTCTCGGCGTGCAGCAGCTTGACCACGACCCGCCGTTCGAGCGAGAGCTGGATCGCCTCGATCACCTTGCCGAAGCCGCCGGAGCCGAGCAGCCTCACCGCCCGGTAGCGGCGAGCGCAGTCACGAGGCAGCACCGGGAGGTCGCGGTCAGACATGCGGCGGGAAGACTACACCGGGCGACGGCGGCCCGCCAGCGAGATCGGCGGCCTACTCCCTGAACTTGTTGTAGACCTCGAGGATCTCGTCGTAGCCCTTGTCGAAGGCATCGAACACGGTCGGGCAGAAGTGCTTGCCCCGGTCGCCGTTGAGCATGCCCATGACCTTCTCGAGCTCGTAGGCGGGCTTGTAGCACCGCCGGCTGGTGAGGGCGTCGAAGACGTCGGCCAGCGCCACGACCCGCCCCTCGATGGGGATGTCTTCGCCTCCCAGGCCCAGGGGATAGCCCGAACCGTCCCACTTCTCGTGGTGGGTGAGCGCGATGACCCGGGACAGCTCGAGCAGCTCGGATTGCGAGCCGCTGAGGATCTTGGCCCCGATGGTCGTGTGGGTCTGCATGATCTCGCGCTCGATGCTCGTGAGCCGGCCCGGCTTGAGCAGGATGGCATCGGGGATGCCCAGCTTGCCCACGTCGTGCATCGGGCTCGCATAGAGCAGCAGCTCGCAGCGGTCGTCCGAGAGCCCCATGTGGCGGGCGATGATCGCGCTGTAGTTGCTCATCCGCTTGAGGTGCAGCGCCGTGTCTTCGTCGCGGTACTCGGCGGCGATGGCCAGCCGGTAGATGGTGTCGAGGTGCGCTTCCTTGATCGCCTTGGTGAGCTGCGCGTTGTCGATGGCGACGGCGGCCTGGCTCGCGATGCAGACCACCAGCTTCTCCATCTCCTTGTCGAAGGGCTGGACGGCCCCCTCGGGCGCGGTGGAGTTGATGAGCTGCAGCACCCCCAGCATCCGGCTCTGCTGGTTGCGCATCGGCACCAGCAGCATCGACTGGGTGCGGTAGCCGGTCTTCTTGTCGAAGTCGCGGTTGAAGGTGAACGGGGCGTCTTCGGGGACCTGATAGGCGTCCTCGAGGTTGAGCACGCCGCCGGTCTCGCACACGTAGCCCGCGAGGCTCTTCGCGTTGATCGGGATGTAGATGTTGCGCAGCGTCGAGCCCTCCGGGTTGGGCCCCACGCCCATCCCGAGCGACTGGTTCTGCGCGACGGCGAACCTCAGCCGGTCCCCCTCCTTGACGTACAGGCTGCCGGCGTCGGCCCTCGTGAAGGCCCGCGCCTCGCGGACGATCATCTCGAGCAGGCGGTCCAGATCGTGCTCGCTCGTGAGGGCGAGACCGATCCGGGTGAGGTGGCCTATGCTTTCCTGGAGTTCCTGCGGTGTCATGTGATCGGCGCTGGTCCTGGGGCCTTGCGGACGGCAAGGGTCATCTTAGCCCATGGCCCGGGTGTTATCCATATTGCGACAGGCAGGCGCCTTGGTAAACCGGCCACCGTCCGCGAGGGCCGGGCGTCATGCTCAGGCGACCCGCTCACTCCGTGGAAACCGGCTTCTCCTCCTTCGCCAGGGCGGCCCGGAGGGTATGCCAGGCGAGGCTGGCGCACTTGACCCGCGCGGGGAACTCGCACACCCCGGCGAACACCGCCAGCTTGCCCAGTTCGTACTGATCGACGTGGGCCTCGCTGCACCCGTCGCAGCCGGCGCACCGCGTCACCATCCGGTGGAACCGCTCGAACAGGCTCTGGGCCTCCTCGAGCGTCTTGCCCTTGAGGGAGGCGGTCATCATCGAGGCCGAGGCCTTCGAGATGGCACAGCCGGAGCCTTCGAAGCGAAGTTCCTGGATGACCCCGTCCTTCACCAGGGCGTAGAGCGTGTAACGGTCCCCGCACAGCGGGTTATAGCCTTCCGCCACGTGGCTCGCCGGATCGAGCTTCCCCAGGTTGCGGGGCTTCTTGCTGTGATCGAGGATGACCTCCTGGTAGAGGTCTCGGAGATCCGACATCAGAGGAACACCTCCCGGACCTTGCGCAGGCCGGCAATCAAGGCATCGACTTCGGCGACCGTGTTGTAGAGCGCGAGCGAGGCGCGCGCGGTCGCCGCGATCCCGAAGCGCTCCATCAACGGCTGGGCGCAGTGGTGGCCCGTCCGGATCGCGACCCCTTCGAGATCGAGGATGGTGCCGATGTCGTGCGGGTGCACGTCCTCCATCAGGAAGCTGAGCACCCCGACCTTCTCCCGTGCCGTTCCGATCAGGCGGAGGCCGGGCACCTCGAAGAGTTTGCGCGTCGCGTACCGCAGGACCTCGTCCTCGTGGGCGGCGGCCCGGGCGAGACCGATCGACTGCAGATAGTCGACGGCCGCCCCCAGCCCGATTGCGCCGGCGATGTTCGGCGTACCCGCCTCGAACTTGTAGGGGATATCGTTGAAGAGCGTCTTCTCGAAGGTGACCGACCGGATCATGTCGCCGCCGCCCTGGTAGGGAGGCATCGCGTCGAGCCACTCGGCCTTTCCGTAGAGCGCGCCCACGCCGGTCGGACCGTAGAGCTTGTGGCCCGAGAAGACGTAGAAGTCGGCGTCGAGGTCGCGGACGTGGACCGGCATGTGGGCCACCGCCTGCGCGCCGTCGAGCAGCACCGGGATGTTCCGGGCGTGGGCCATCCGGACGATGCGCTCGACCGGATTGACGGTGCCGAGCGCGTTGGAGACGTGGACCACCGAGACGAAGCGAGTGCGAGGGCCGAGCAACCGCTCGAACGCCTGCATGTCGAGTTCGCCCTCGTCGGTCACGGGGATCACGCGCAGCACCGCGCCGGTGGCGTCGCGGACGAACTGCCACGGCACGATGTTGGCGTGGTGCTCCATCCCGCTGACGAGGATCTCGTCGCCGGGCTGCAACCGGGGCCGCACGAACGACTGGGCGACCAGGTTGATCGCCTCGGTGGCCCCTCGAACGAACACGATCTCGCGGAGGTCGCCCGCGCCGAGGAACCTCTGGAGCTTGCGGCGAGCATCCTCGTAGGAGCGTGTCGCCAGCTCCGAGAGCCGGTGAACGCCCCGGTGGATGTTGGCGTTCTCGCGCTCGTAATAGGAGCAGAGGGCCTCGATGACCGCCACGGGCTTCTGGGTCGTGGCCGCGTTGTCGAGGTAGACGAGGGGCTTGCCGTGCACCTCTACCGAGAGGATGGGAAAGTCGCGGCGGAGGCGCTGGACGTCGAAGGGCGCGGCCGCTGGGGACTGGGACGGTGCCAGCTCGATGACTTCGGCGTTCACGACCGGCCTCCCCGCGCCAGCCACCGCCGGAGCAGCCCGTCCAGGTGGAGGCGCAGCGGCTCGTGCTCCACGCGACCGAGCAGTTCGCCTGCAAACGCCAGAGTTAGCATCGCCCGGGCCTCCAGCTCGGGCAGCCCGCGCGAGCGGAGGTAGAAGAGCGCGTCCGGGTCGAGCTGGCCGACGGCGGCGCCGTGGCTGCACTTGACGTCGTCGGCGTAGATCTCGAGCTGAGGCTTGGTGTCGGCCTCCGCTTCTTCCGTGAGCAGGAGGCTGCGGTTGTTCTGACGGGCGTCGGTCTTCACGGCGCCGGGCCGGACCAGGACCCGGCCGGCGAAGACACCCCGCGACGACCCGTCCAGGATTCCCTTGTAGTCCTCGGTGCTGGTGCAACGCGGCGCCGCGTGATCGACGAAGGTGTGGTTGTCGACCACCTGGCGGCCGGAGCCCAGGTAGAGGCCGTCGAGCGTGCAACGGGCGCCCTCGCCCGCCAGCTCGGCGAAGATGTCGTGACGGGAGACCGCCCCCCCCAGTGACACCGACAGCGAGTTGAACCGGCTATCGCGCGACTGGCGAACGAGCCACTCGCCGACGTGCAGCGAACCCTGGCCTTCCTGCTGGAGCCTGTGGAGGTCGAGCCGGGCCGATTCGCCGAGCACAGCCTGGGCCACCGCGCTCGTCAGACAGACCTGCGAGCCCAGGCCAAGGTGGGTCTCGACGAGCGTCGCGCGACTGCCGGCCCCGGCCAGCACCACGTGCCGCACGAAGGCCGCCGATGGCGTCCCGTCGCCGACGGCGACGTGCACCAGATGAATAGGCTCCTCGACGACGGCGCCGTCGTCGAGCCGGATGAACGCCCCGTCACCGAGGAACGCCGTGTTGAGCGCCCTGAAACCCGATTCGCCCGCGGCCGCCGACAGCACCGGCTCGAGCGCCGCGGCATCGGCCGACAGCGAACCGGCCAGGCTCGACAGCCTCAGCCCCGGGGCGGGACGGCCCAGATGCGAGAGAGCGGGCGCGAACCGCCCGTTGACGAAGACCATCCGCCGGCCCTCGAAATCGCCGGCGAAGGCGGGGGCCAGCATCGTCAGGCGCTGGCGTTCCTCGCCGGTCAGTTCGTGCCGCACCGGCAGGTCGAAGGGCACCGCGGAGAAGGCCGCGACGTTGGTGTAGCGCCACTCCTCCTCGCGGGTGGTGGGGAAGCCGGCGGCGAGGAAGCGCTCGAGGGCGGCGAGGCCGAGAGCGTTGGTCCAGCCGGCCGTGCCCTGGCGACGCGGGCGTGACTCGAAGTTGCGCCGGAAGGTATCCCGTTCGAGAGTCACGGCCGGGCCTCCATCCGAGGGGCGTCCGCGGCCGCCGCCTCGAAGGCGGCATAGCCGGTGCGCTCCAGCTCGACCGCCAGTTCCTTGCCGTCGGACTTGACGATGCGCCCGCCGACCATCACGTGGACGAAGTCGGGAACGATGTAGTCGAGCAGCCGCTGGTAGTGGGTGATGAGGACGACGGCTCGGTCGGGCGAGCGCAGCGCGTTGACGCCGCGCGCCACGACCTGCAGCGCGTCGATGTCCAAGCCGCTGTCGGTCTCGTCGAGGATGGCGAGCTTCGGTTCCAGCACGGCCATCTGGAGCACCTCGTTGCGCTTCTTCTCGCCGCCGCTGAAGCCTTCGTTCACCGAGCGGGACATGAAGCTGTCTTCCATCTCGACGAGCTTCATCTTCTCGCGGGCGACCGAGAGGAAGTCGATGGCGTCGAGTTCCTCGAGCCCCCGGTACTTGCGGATGGAGTTGAGCGACGCCCTCAGAAAGTAGGCGTTACCCACGCCGGGAATCTCGACGGGGTACTGGAAGCCGAGGAACACGCCTTCGCCGGCCCGCTGCTCGGGCGTCATCGCGAGCAGGTCCTTGCCGTCGAAGGTGACCGAGCCGCCGATCGCTTCGTAGCTCTCGCGGCCCGCCAGCGTCTGGGCAAGCGTGCTCTTGCCGGAGCCGTTGGGCCCCATGATGGCGTGCACCTCGCCGGCGTTGACCGCCAGGCTGAGGCCCTTGAGGATTTCCTGCCCGCCCACGCGGGCTCTGAGGTTGTCGATGCGAAGCACTGTAACTCCTGAGTTATGAAGATAGGCTGTAGACTGTAGGCTGTCGGTTCTGACCCCCAACCCCTTACCCCTACCCCTCCGGGTTCATCCCACCGCCCCCTCCAGGCTCACCCCGAGGAGCTTCTGCGCCTCCACGGCGAACTCCATCGGGAGCTTCCGGAACACGTCCTTGCAGAAACCGTTGACGATCATCGACACGGCGTCTTCCTCGGACAACCCGCGCTGGCGGCAGTAGAAGAGCTGGTCCTCGCCGATCTTGGAGGTCGAGGCCTCGTGTTCCACCTTGGCCGTGCGGTTGCGAACCTCGATGTAGGGGAAGGTGTGCGCCCCGCAGCGGCTGCCCATCAGCAGCGAATCGCACTGCGAGTAGTTGCGAGCCCCCTCGGCACCCTTCGCGATCTTCACCAGGCCGCGGTAGGTGTTCTGGCCGCGGCCCGCCGAGATGCCCTTCGAGATGATCGTGCTGCGGGTGTTCTTGCCGAGGTGCACCATCTTCGTGCCGGTGTCGGCCTGCTGGCAGTTGGCCGCCACGGCGACCGAGTAGAACTCGCCCACCGAATTGTCTCCGAGGAGGATGCAGCTCGGGTACTTCCAGGTGATGGCCGAGCCGGTCTCGACCTGGGTCCAGGAGATCTTCGAGTTCACGCCGGCGCACTTGCCGCGCTTGGTGACGAAGTTGTAGATGCCGCCCTTGCCGTCCTTGTCGCCCGGGTACCAGTTCTGGACCGTGGAGTACTTGATCTCGGCGTTGTCGAGCGCCACCAGCTCGACCACGGCGGCGTGGAGCTGGTTCTCGTCGCGCATCGGCGCCGTGCAGCCCTCGAGGTAGCTGACGTAGGCCCCTTCCTCCGCCACGATCAGGGTCCGCTCGAACTGGCCCGTGTTGGCCGCGTTGATGCGGAAGTAGGTCGACAGCTCCATCGGGCAGCGCACGCCCTTGGGCACGTAGACGAAGCTGCCGTCGCTGAACACCGCGCTGTTGAGCGCCGCGAAGAAGTTGTCGGTATGCGGGACCACGCTGCCCAGGTAGCGCCGCACCAGCTCCGGATGCTCGCGCAACGCTTCCGAGAAGCTGCAGAAGATGATGCCCAGCTCGCCCAGCTTCGCCTTGAAGGTGGTCGCCACGCTCACGCTGTCGAACACTGCGTCCACCGCCACCCCGGCCAGCTTCGCGCGCTCCGAGAGCGGGATCCCCAGCTTCTCGAAGGTCTTCAGGACCTCCGGATCGATCTCCTCGAGGCTCTTCGGCCCGTCGCCCTTCCTGCGTGGCGCCGAGTAGTACACGATCTCCCGGTAGTCGATGGGCGGATAGGTGACCTTCGGCCAGCGAGGCTCCGACAGGGTTTGCCAGTGCCGGAAAGCCTTCAGCCGCCAGTCGAGCATGAACTCGGGCTCGTGCTTCTTCGCCGAGATGAGGCGGACGATGTTCTCGTCCAGCCCCTTGGGGACTGCATCGGTCTCGACGTCGGTGACGAACCCGTACTTGTAGTCCTGGGTCGTCAACTGCTCGAGCGTCGTCGTGGTGGTGGTTTCTTCGTCGATGATCATGGCGGGGAGTCGGGAGTCGAGAGTTCGGGAGTCGGGAGTCGAGAGCCGGGAGCTCGGGGTCAGGGGTCAGGAACGACGGGCTGAGCGTCGGGCCGCTCGGCAAGCCAGGTCTGCATCCGGCTCTCGCCGGCCAGCAGGCTCTCCAACGTGATTCCCCCCAGCGCCCGGTGGACCGCGAAGTCGATGGCCCCCCAGACCGAGCGCAGCGAGCAGTCGAGCGTGTGGGTGCAAACCTTGTCGTTACCGGCGTACTTCGTGCAGAACTGCTTCGTGTAGAGACGGCCGTCCAGACGGGCCAGCACCTCGCCGACCGTGAGTTCCCCCGGGGGCAGCGTCAGCACGAACCCGCCCTTCTGCCCGCGGATGCTGTTCACCAACCCGGCCCTGCGTAACGCCCGCATCAGTTTTGCGGCGTAGGCCGTGGTCAACCCTTCCTGGCGGGCAATCTCGGTGATCGTCAGGAACCCGCCCGGCGCCCGCGCTATCTGCATCAGGCACCGGAGTCCGTACTCTTCCTGGGCGGTGAATCTCATGACTGGTTGCTCCCGGGCCGGCGGCCATTGCCGGCGGCCACACGCTGGAAGGTACCGCAAACTGTACTTTTGTGTCAACTTAATTCGTGTACTTTTGTGTCCGGTATCACCCGCAGGCTGCCCGCGCCCCGCCCCCAAGAGAAACCCCCGTGTGCCTGCAGGAGGCTCACGGGGGCTTTAGAGAGATTTACGACGGGGAACTACTCGGCCTTGGGAGCTGCCTTCTCCGGGGGAGTCGCAGCCTTGAAAGCGTCCGCGTTCCGGGCGATGAAGGCCTGCCACTTGGCGGGGACTTCGTCCATTGCGAAGATGGCGCTCACGGGGCACACGTCCACGCAGGCACCGCAATCGATGCACTCGTCCGGGTTGATGTAGAGCATCTCACCGCCCTCGTAGAAACTCTCGACGGGGCAAACGCCCACGCAGGCGTGATCTTTCACTCCAATGCAGGGCTCGCAAACGACATGCGCCATAAGAACCTGTCCTCCTTGGTTTGGGCGATAACTGTAACATCGGGCCGGTTCGTTTTCACCAGAAATCTTGGCCCGGGAGCTAGGCTCTCGGCCACTCCTGGCCAGCGATCTGTAACGCAAGTCACGCAATCGGCCTCAACCTGGATCAACCCCGTTTCTTTCCCGCCCGCAACCCCGGACAGGAGAGGCCCGTCTCGGAGGACGCCCGGCGCCTCGGCTACTCCACCGCCGTCGTCGGCTCGGGGCACCGGCTCCAGACCGGGAACAGCTCCTGCGTCGCCTTGTGCTGCAGGCTCACCGAGGTGATGAGCGTGACCACGTTCTTGGTGATCCGTTCGTTGTCGGCCAGCGTCCGGTTCTGTTCGATGACCGGGTCGGGGGCGCAAGTCACGCGCATCGTCACGTAGTTCCCGTACCGCTTGTTGAGCGGATTGGCGAAGTCGGGTGATTGGTAGAAGAAGATGACCTTCTCGAACCGGGCGAAGCTCATGGTCTTGCCGTTGCGACTGACCAGGTTGGTCGCCGGATCGAAGTTGTAGTGGATCTGCTCCAGGCGGCCCTTGGGGTTGGAGAGCCCGAGCGAGTCGTTCGCCTCGGGATCGAAGGCCAGGAACTTCAGGTCGAAGAAGTCCGCCGACACCTCGAGCGGCCGAGTTCCCGGCTCGAAGTACATGCTCGCCAGATCGTTCCTGACGTTCTCGACCAGCAGGTGGGCCCCCTGCAGCGATCCGAGAAGATCCCGGGTCGAGGCAAAGCTCCGCGAGAGCGACGAGATCATCGTCCACAGCAGCACCAGTACGATGATCCCGATCACCCCGGCGACCATGACTTCGATGAGGGTGTAGGCAGGGGTCAGGTGCCCGGTGCCAGCTGCCAGGCAAGGGACGCAGCGGATCCTCGCGGAGCGGCGCCCGAACGGGCCGCGGCCGCTCGCGACACCTCGCACCCAACCGGCACGGCAACGAGCGCCGCGGCTCCCCCCACCCAACGCCGGGACCGCGCCCCGTTTCCCGACCCCTGACCCCCAACCCCTGACTCCTCTCATGGCACCGGCCCGTCCGGGACGTACACCACGTCGTTGTCACTCAGGGTCACGTCGGGTCTGCAGAAGAGCCGCACCAGCGTGTAGGAGTGCGACAGGTCGTCGAGCGGAAACTTCCACACCAGTTCGACCGTCATCCGGATCAGATCCACGCCGGCATCCTCCTCGAACTGGATGGTACACCGCTCGGTGAACTTCCCTCCATCGAGCATCCTCGAGTACTCGATGGGCAGCGCGGGATCGACGATCCGGCCCTCGATCGGCAGCTCCGCCGTCTTGCTTCCGCCCCCGGCTGCCAGCAGCGTGTTCTTCAGCGAGTCGTAGTTGTACGACGTGTAGTACTCGGCGATGCGGACCGCCCTTGCCTGGAAGAAGATGTGGAACTCCGATAGCCCGCCCTTCTTCGTCGTCGACTGGTAGAGCGAGAAGACCGGCAGCATCCCGAACGACAGGATGCCGAGGCAGACCAGCACCTCCACCATCGAAAAGCCCTGGCGACGCCTCACCGCCGCACCACTCCTCGGAACCGGACCTGCGGACTGATGGCCACCAGGAGATGATCCAGCTTGGGCTGGGCATCCTCGCTGTTGCCGCTGAACAGGTAACGACTGCGCTGCAGGCTGCCCTTGAGCGTCTCCGGTCGCCGCAGCTCGCCGGCGAACACCAGCTCACCCGAGAACTGCACCGGCCCGCCGAGCAGCAGCTCGCCCGACGGTGCGATGACGAGCGCCGCGTCGCACTTCCCGCCCTCGACCTTGAGCTGCTTGAAGCCGACCACCGTGAGCTGATCGCGGGTCTTGTCGGCGATGGTGACGTCGGGCAGATCGATCGCCTGGGTCGCGACGAGCACCGCCTTGCCTCTCCAGGCGGCAGGCACCTTGATCGGACCTGTTGCGTAGACGATGCCGTTGATGCGGTTTCCCAGCCGCGACCACAGCTCGTCGAACGCCTTCTGAGAGTCGACCTCGTAGGTGGCCCGGAGCTTCCAGCGATCGGCCTGCAGCTTGGGAAGGTAGGCCTCTTGCCAGAGCTGGAAGGCGTTGCCCGACTTCTCGAAGAACCTTGCCTGGAACTTCCGGTACAGCTCGATCCGCTCGTGGTTCCGGACCCCCAGGTCTTCATACTCCCGGATCGCCCGCAGCCCCAGATCTGTGCCCTCTACCGCGCTCACTTCGAAGCCGTCCAGCTCCTTCTCCGTCTTCTCGATCTGATCTTCCGCCGCCTTCAGCAGCTCCCAGTTGGCTTGCAGCGCCGGCAGCAGGACCAGCTCCTCGAGCTTGGGCACGTCGGCGGTCGTCAGCAGCAGCAGCGGCTCCTTGAACTTGTGCGCGAAGGCACTCTCGTCCGCGGGCGGGTTGTCGATGCTCGGTGGGATCCAGGGCTTGAGCCTCTGGTTCACCTGGGCGATCCGCTCATCGAGTTCCTGGGGCACCGAGCCGCCCCGCTGGCTGGCCTGCTCCTTGGCCTTCTCCAGCATCTTCGCCAGATCGTCCGGGATGCGCTTGATCCGCTCGTAGGAGCGCGTGATGCGTTCGTTAGCCTCGCTCGCGCTCGTTCCCAGCAGCCCCTCCGGCTGGTTGAGAAAGAAGCTGACCTGATCGAATGGACGCGGCGGGCAGACCAGCACCTGCTTGTAGTCCTTGTAGACCTCGACGCCCCGCACGACCGACACAGGCCGGTCGCTCGAGACCTTCGCCGCCACCCGTAGCAACCCCGAGGTCTCGTAGGCCATCCCCGCCACGGGGCGCCGGAACAGCACCTCCGCCGACACCGATTCCAGCTTGTAGCCGGCGAACGCGGGCAGGGCCAGCAGCCGGTTGGTGGCCGGCAGCGGGTGTTGCGTGGCGGGCTGCCCGGCCACCATCATCGCGAAACCGTCGTCGCCGGTCGACATGCTGACCGGGCGGCGAAACCCCTCGTAGTAGCTGCTCCCGGGCTTGTTGACTTCCCACTGGATGGCGAGCAGCGTCTCCTGCACGGCCGACTCGGCCAGCGCGAGCGCGGTGTTGCCGGCCGAGCTTCGCATCGCCTTGTCGACGATGTGCGACGAGAAGAAGCTCTGGCTCAGCCCCATCACCGTGATGACCATCACGAGGATCAGGACGATGATGATGAGCGCCCCCACGCCGCGGCGCTCGGCCCCCCGAAAAGTCGAGCCTTCTTCCGGGCGGTCCGGCTGACCGCTCCCCGGCGGCCGGCCTCGCCGGCGGCCTCGGAAGAAGGCTGACAAGAGGTCCAAGAAGGCCGGTCTCCTATTCCAACTCGTCCGACTCGGACACGGCCGTCTGCTCCTTCGGAGGCGCTGCAGCCTCGCTGGTCGGGCTCGCCGTGCCGTTGTCCGTGCCGCTGACCGCCGTTCCCTGGCCGGTGGCACTCGGCTGGGTCGCCGTCGCGGGCTTGTTCGTCTGGGTCGAACTCGACTTGGAGATCGACGAGGCCGCCGAGCCCGCCGCCGAACCTGCGGCGCTGCCCAGTTGCGAGTTCCCCGTCTCCTTCGTCACGGCGCCCCCGATGAACTGCTGGATGATCGGCATCAACGCCTGCAACCAGGAACAGCCGGTGGTCGTGAACGACATTGCAACCAGCAGCACCGCAAACACCGACTTGCTAAGGCACCGAGACATCACGCACGCTCCCGTCAGGCTTCCGGCCCTGTTCGAAACTCGCGCCGCCGCGACAGGCACTCCCGAGAACTCGCCCGCACTCAGGGGACTCCCGGCCAGCGCGGCCGCAACCGGCCGGCCGGGGTCCCCGATCCGTCACCGTCCGCTCACTGGGGGCTGGACGGGCTGGTGGTCACGCTCGCCGGCGACGACGTGCTGCCCGCGGCGCTTCCGCTGCCCAGCGCGTCGCCCTCGTCGCCCGACTGGACCGCGTCGGAGGTTTGTTCGCCCACGGAGGCGCCGGCGCCACTGGTCGTGGTGGTCGTGGCGCTCGTGTCGGTCACGCTACCAAGACCCGTGGTCGTGCTGGTGCCCGGTGCCGAGGGAGAGCCGGTCCCGGTCGTCGTGCCGGTGCCGGTGGTCGATTCGCCGGCGCGGGCCGCCTCCAGGGCACGGTTCTGCTCCTTCTGGCGCTCCAGCTCGAGCTTCTCCCGCTCCAGGTCATTCTGCATCCGCGTCTTCTCGAGTTCGGTGTCGGACTTGATCTTCTCCTTGACGATGGAGGCCATCGGATCGTCGCATCCGGTGGTGCCCAACGCGAAGATCCCGATCGACAGAATCACCAGGATCTTCACCATCTGCTTCGTGTTCATCTCCGCTCCTTTGCTCATGTTTCCGTTGAATCGTAGCATCGCGCTGGTGGGGTGTCAAACCGCTCGGGCCGGCCGGACCTGGCGTTTCAATCGCTCTTCACCGATGCATGACGAGCGCCGGGACGGACAGGATAGACGGCCGCGAAGAAACCCCGCGCCCCTGTCTCTTGCTCGCCGGCCGGCTACCCGATGGTCAGGGCGCACATCCCGAAATAGGGGGCTCCCTCGTCGGGCGTGAGACGCGCCCTCACCAGCCAGCGCACACGCACCAGCTTGCCTGCCTGGGTCCGGGGCATGCTGGGGGCCGGAAGGTTGAACCGGTACTGCTCCCCGGGCTCGACCGTCCGGTGCGGCACCACGAGCTGGAGCGCTCCAAGGTGCGCGTCCTGCAGCCCCTTCCCCACGGTGCGCCAGATGAGCGCGACCTCGAGATTCCCCGTCACCGGCTTGGTCGTGGCGGTCAGCTCGACGGAGCCGTGGACCCACGTGCCGGGCGCGCAGTTCTCGCTGGCCCGGTCGAGCTTGATCAGCAGGCCCGTCTCGCGGTTCAATGCGACACCTCCTCGGGGGAGACCAGCAACGGGAACTCCCGGGTCAGCCAGTCCTCTCCCGCGAGCTTGAACCGCAGCTCGAGCCGCCAGTCGATGCGGCAGGTGTCACCCGCGAGCGACTGTGGCGAATCGGCTGTCAGCGTGAACTCTCCGCTGCAGCTCCAGGGCCGCCCTGGCGCCAGCGCGACCTGCTCGGCGATAGAGAGCTGCTTCTCGAGGGCCAGGTCGCTCTTCTCTTCGTGCGTATCCCGGCCGATCAACTCTTCCCGGACCAGCATCAGCCGGATCTTGGCGCAGTGGAGAGTGCCCTCCTGCACGCACCGGAACTGCACCGACTTGCCAGGCCTGATCGGCCACGTCGAGACCTCGAGCTGGGCCTTGCTCGACTGTCGCCAGATGCTGAACGCGCGGGTGGCCTTCAGCAGCGAGGCCGCGCACGCCGGCAGCCCCAACGCGGCGAACATCAGGGCGATCCCCCGCGCGGCGCTCCAGACCGCGGCATACCAGGTCAGATAGCTGGCCAGGCCCCCGACGAGACCGGTGGCGATCCCGATCACGACCCAGCTGCTCCACTCCTCATGAAATGGAGGTTGGGGCGGCACCCGGTGAGCCAGGAACTCGCCCGGCTCCGACCGCAGCCGGGGCAGGTAGGCCCGCTCGTCGAAGAGCAGTACGCCCGCGGCCATCTCGCGAGGCGGGCGGCTGGCCTCTCGGGCCGCACGTCGCGCACCCGACCACCAGGGCAGCCCGAGCAGACCGAGACCCAGGAGACCGCCCGCGAGCAGGGCCTCTTGCAGGTCGAGTTCCGGCGGAGACTCGAGCGACGAGAACTCCGGATGGCCGGAGAGGATCCAGCAGGTGGTCGAGTCGTTCACCGAGTAGGGCCGGCCCGTCAGCCGCAACGAGGCGTGCCCGGGCGGCAGCTCGAGCAAGGTCGAGTTGATGTGCTTCTGGCCCCCCGCTTCAAGGGCGAACCGGACCATGAAGGTCTTCTTGGTCGGGTCGGTCAGGAAGCCGTGCTGGGCCTCGCACTCGAGAACGCGGCATTGCGCCGGCTCCCAGGCCAGCCAGAAGTTCGAGGCGGTCAGCAGCGACCGGGTGAAGGCCACGGTCTGGACCAGGCCGGCCGCCAGGAGGCAGCAGACCACCAGGCCCGTGCCGAACAGCCAAAGGCGAGTCCTTGGCGCCCGGGGCACCCAGGGTACGGAATCGAGTTCCGTGGTCGTGGATTTTCCGTCGGCTTCAGAGGACATCCGCACCATCCGCCGGTCCGTAGCTTACACGAAACCCGGCCGCCGCGCCCGCCTTCGCTGCCGGGCCGGGAGCACGTCGCGAGACGGGTGCATGTCACGCGGGGGACACCAGTGTTGTACTCCAGTTTGCCTCTCGGGAG
>CAZSVK010000018.1:5973-27215 GCA_964610245.1 uncultured bacterium | reverse complement strand
CATGCTCTTCACGGAACGTTGCCGATCCTAGCAGGCCGGAGGTCCGTTTGGAACATCGGAGACGCTCCTGGAAGCATGTCACGCGGGGGGTCCCCGGCAGAACTCGTACCAGCGCGGCTTCCCACTTTCTGCGCGCGCACCCCCCCGATCCCGTCGAGTACTCGCGCATCGCACGATCTGGTAGAGTCGGCGGTGCACCTGTTTCTGAAGCTCTCCGATTCATCCAATGCCATGAGCAGGACAGCGGCAGCAGCCGCACCTTGGACCCAGTCGGGATGCCTACATTCGAGATTCCTCTTGGCCTCCCTGACGGTCTTGCTTGCCGGTTGGCCGGGGGTCTCCGGGGCGCAGGCCGGCGTGGCGGTCACCCAGGCTCTCCGGGCAGGCCTCAATCTGGTCACTCTTCCGGACGGTTCCCCGACGACGGGTATCGGGACCGCCTCGAGTCTTGCAGCCGCCATCGGAGAAACCCGGGTCACGTTCATCGCGCGCCTGGCCGCCAACCAGCCGGTGAGGTGGGAAGTCTACCTTCCGAGCCTGGGCACCGCGGACTTCCTCCTGCAACAGGCCACCCCCCAGCAGCGGCGCGACGGTAACGGCGAAGTTTACCTGGTGGCGATGAAGCAGGCGACGACTCTCCGCCTGGTTGCCGAGCAGACTCCCAACCGGGTTGCGATCGCCGCCTTCAACGGCCCGGGGACCGACGGGGCCGGTGCGCTGACCCTGGGCCTGGTCGAGCCGGCCACGGGCTCGATCGACCACCAGTTCTACGTCACGAACTCGTTTCCCGCGGGCGTGACCGAGGTGAGTATCAGCCCCGACGCGGCCGCCCTCGTGTACGCCAAGCCAACCGGCGTGACCACGCCCGTCGCCGGGACCTTCCCCGTGCTCCGGCAGCTCGCGGACAACAGCGAGTTCTCGCTGGCCACGCCTCCGGCCCCGGGAGACGCCGTGTTCGTGCGAGGCCTGGCGTTTCGCGACGCGACCTCCGTCTTCTGGGCCCAGGAGCGGCCCGTGGGAGGCGGAGCCCGGGCCTATGATACGTTCCGCTTCGAGGCCTACGCCTCTCCGGCGACCACGGCCAGTTTCGTGGGCCTGCCCACCGCCGGCGCGCGCAATCAACTCCGCGTCGTGGGCACGCACCTCTTCTACGGCAGCAACGAGTCGATTCCCACGTCGCCCTTGCATCTGATGGAGCTGACCGGCACCGGCCCCGTCCAGCTCAGCCAGCTGCCGCTCCATTCTTTTGGCATCCATCCCGACTCGACGGCGGCGGTGCTCACCACGACCTCCACCGCGACGCAGCTCTTCAACGTGGATCTCGAGGGCTCGTCGGTGAGCTTCTTGCTGTCCGCCAGCTCGACCCTGACGGCGATCCGGGAGCCCATCTTCGCCGGGGATGCCAGCGTGATCTTCTTCCTGGCCAGGAACGGCTCGAACGCCGAGGAACTCTACTCCGTCAGCCCTGACGGCGGCACCCCAAGGCGGGTGACCACCGGCCTGGCGACCGCGCTACCCGGTAGACTGACCAACCTGACGCCCGTCTACCGGCCCTGAACGTCCCCTTCCTGGCGAACCATGTCCCGAGCGTGTCGAGCCTGGGCCTGGGCAGCGGAAGACAGCTCGACAGTGACGCGGTCGTCTCGACCGTCTACCGTCCTGTCGACGCTACTCCAGTCCTATGGCCCGTCCCCTTCACGTAGGGGGTGAAGCCCTCGGGGTTTCCCGGCGGGGCAGTTTCGAACTGGATGGCCAGTCCCTCTGCGGGGAGCTTCGTATAGCTCAGCCGGAAACGGGGTGCCTTCGCCAACGCGTCGCTCGTGAACGTCCATCGATTGCCGTCGATGGCTCCCAGAAGCACCTCGTTGACCAGCGCCGGGTCACTGACTGGACCGCGCGCTTTGGCCCGCGCCGGTCCCCGCGGGGCGCACCAGCGGCACGAAGCTGACCGGCAACAACTCCTCGCGCTGGAGCTTGCCCTGGACCTTGCGGATCCGGACGGGCGATTGCCCGGTCTCCTGCGAGCCCACCGGGATGCACATCCGGCCGCCCTCGGCCAGCTGATCGCACAGCGGCTGCGGGACGTGATCGGGCGCGCAGGTGACGATGACGGCGTCGAACGGGGCGGCCTCGGGCCAGCCCAGGTATCCGTCACCGGTCCGCACCTGGACCGCGCCATACCCCTGGTCCCGGAGCAGGTTGCGCGCGGAGTCGGCCAGCGACGGCACGATCTCGATGGTCCAGACCTGGTGGCCCATCTGCGCCAGCACCGCCGCCTGATACCCGCTGCCGGTCCCCACCTCCAGGATCCTGGCTCCCGGCGCCAGGGTCAGACTCTCGGACATCAGAGCCACGATGTAGGGCTGGCTGATGGTCTGGCCCTCACCGATCGGCAGGGGCCTGTCGCTGTAAGCCAGCGACCGGTAGAGTAGAGGCACGAAGCGGTGCCGCTCGACCTCGCGCATGGCCTTCAGCACCGCCGGGTCGCGAACGCCTCTGGCTTCGATCTGCTCGGAAACCATCGCCTCGCGCTGGGCAGCGCTGGACCCGTCGCTAGCTGCGAGCCAGGCGGCCAGCAATGCCGCGGCCAGTCCGACCATGACGATCCACAAGATGGGTCGCGTCCTCATCGTCCACGGGCCTCCCACGGAGCGGGCCTCGCGAGCCCGTCCCATCGATCAGCGTACCGCGACCGAAGGTTGCGAGCTACAGGCTGGAGGGATTCCCGGCAAACGCCTTTCGGCATCACGAAGCAACCACGGCAACCGATGCGTGTGGCGTCCCTTTGCGGGGAGACACGGAAGCCGCTATCGGCGGCTGGAGCCGGCAGGCCCCCCACCCCGCGCGAACCTCCTGAAGTCTCGAGTTCCAGCTCCTGGCCTGCTTCATGGCCGTCGCCGGGTTGGTGTTGCCTCCGGCGGCGGACCAGCGGGTGCAGATGCGCCTCCGCTGGCGTTCAGGAGTCGTAGGTCAACTGCGCTGCTTCCAGGCAACGACGGGACGATGTCCTGCTTGCCGCTCGATAACCTGACACGCGTCGGGAGTCTCAAGGCCGAACCGCCTGCTCAGGCTGAGTTCGACGGCCTGGTCCGAGCGGGACTGGTGCGTCTGGCGGATTCGCAGAAGTCAGAGGTTGTGAGGAAATCGAATCCGGCCTTTCTCCAGGGGCTTTGCCCCCGGTCCCCCGCCAGGGGGAGAGCCTCCCCCTGGACCCGGCACGGATTGCACGCAGTCGGGAGTCGGTTCTCCCGGCAAAGGAAGACCTGGCATGTACTCAGGCAAGTCTCCCACCAGCCATCGGGGGGTGCAGGGGCGGAGCTCCCGATTGGCCTCTCTGTTTCTTCACAACCTCTCTCAGGGCTTGGTAGAGTTCACGACCTCCGAGGGGCCGTAGGGGACGGCGTGCCGCACGCGGCGGAAGCCGTGGGTCGCCGAGAGCGACGAGCACTCCGCGGCTTCTCTGGAGGCGGCCCCTGTTTCTCAACTCGGCCACGAGCCTGACCGCCGTGGCCGGCGCCGTTCGCTCAGCTCCTGGAACGTGGTGAGACGACGGCGTTGGTGCAGAGCAGCAAGGGTCAAACCGCCGGACCTGGTAGCCGAACTCGAGGAGCGGACGGAGGCAATGCCGGCGTTTATGCTGGACGCACGGCCGCGATGCCGGCCGCGCGCACGTCGAGAGCCCTCAGGCGCTTAGACATCATCTCGACGAGCCGGAAAGCGACAGCCGGGTCTTCCTGGATGCGGCGCAGGAAGTTCCTCTTGTCGATGGTGAGCGCCCGGACCTGGCCGAGCGCGCGAACCGTTGCACAGCGGACTTCTCGCTCGAAGATCGCCATCTCCCCGAAGAAGTCTCCGCCCTCGAGGATTGCCAGACGCACCTGCTCCCCGCCGTTGTCGCGCAGGACCTCGGCCTGGCCTTCCTGGATGACGTACATGCAGTCTCCGACATCCCCCTGCTTCACGATGTCTTCGCCGTCGCGGTAGAGACGGCCGAGGGAACCAGCTTCCATCGCGGTATCTCCTTGGTTCCGAACAGTCGACGAGACGCGGCTCAGTCCGGCCTCTTTCCCGCGCCCAGTCCGGCGCCGGAGGGGCCGCGTTCCGAGGGCCTGAACAACGCCAGGGTGAGGTTCTTGAGAAAACCCAGTCCGAATGACGGGCTCATCGCACGCTGCAGAATCTCGCGGTAGGGCGCGCTGCCGGTGAACATGTCCCAGAGAATCGCGCACATCCGCCGCTGGCCGGTCAGGGAGTGCTCGGACTGCGCCATCCGCAGGATCGCCCGGCGGATGAACCCGAGCCGCTGGATTTGCCGCGCCAGCCGGAAGATCCACTTGCCGATGGCGTTGTCGCCGGAGATCCTGGAGCAGACGGGCAAGTAATGCCGGCGGAAGTCGTCGGCCGAGACGCCGTGGAGCACAGCGGTCGTGGCGGCCGCCTTCGCGGTGCGATACGCTCCGCCGATTCCGTCCTTGTAGAGACGCGTCACGCCGCAGTCGCCGACGAAGACCATGCGGTCCAGAAACGGCGAGGGGGCCCCGGCCACGTTCATCCGGGGGAAGCAATGGCACGCGAAGGAGTCTTTGCTCCAGCCGGGAGGCATGACGCGCTTGACCACGGGGTCGTCGAGGAACGCATCCACGAGTTCCCGGTCGATGTTGTCGCCCAGGAGGCACAGGGTCGCCGAGGTGCCCTTCGGAATGATGGCTGCGAACTCGAGCCTCGGGATGTCGAGCAAGAAGACGTGCATCGACGAGCCGAGCGTCCACTGCACCTCGGCCTCGGCCAGGCCATACTCCCGGATTGCGGTCTTCACGGTCGCCGGCGGCGAGTAACCGAACCCTGCCTGCTCCAGTGACTTGAGGAGCGCCGCGTTGACACCCGTGGCCACGACCACGAGGTCGTAGTCGCGGGCGGGTTTCGCCTGGAACTGGAGCTTCGGACGCCCATCGACCCACTCGACTCCCGAGACGCGGTCCGCCAGCACCTTGGCGCCCTTCTGGACCACCAACCCCAGCAGGAAGGCATCGAGGCTGTGCCAGCGGGTCTCCTTCAGCCCGAGCGGGCCGGCTCCGCGGTGGACCGCCGCGATGCGCTTCTCGACCAGCGGGGTCTCGATGCGGACGCTGCCGACGTCCATGTGGAGCACGTACGAGTCGAGCCCGCGCTGCACGACGCTCGGCGGCAGGTTCACCCCTTCGATGGCCAGCGACTGGACGAGCGTCTCGGAGACAATCCCGCCGCACATGTTGCACCCCGCCGGGCCGCACTTCGTGAAGTCGCGAGGCTCGAAGAGGTCCACCTCGAGGCGCAGCCCCGAGCGCTGGGCCAGGTCCAGGGCGAAGTACGTGAAGAACGAACCCGCCGGACCGCCGCCGACGACCCCGATCCGGCTTCCGTCGTCGAGCACCATCTTCGACGGCAAGCGAGCCGCGTCCGAAGCCCACTCTGCCCCTGGTTCGCTCTGGTGCACCGTACCCTCCGTTTCCGCTAGCTTCCCGCCCGGTTGCTGCGTCGACTGGATCCGCCTGCCCTGCGCGAGAGGATACTCAGCTCACGGGAGTAGGTCAATGCCCAAAAGGGTGTACCTCGAGGTCATACACCCTGCTCGGGCGGGCCCATCTCGGCAGCGCCCTTCAAGGAGGGATGGGGTCCCGTGACGGCCGCCCGCGCGATGCCGCGGAGCATCCCTGGGAACACGATTCCGTGGAAGGGCATCACGCTGTACCAGTAAGCCAGCCCCAGCAACCCCTTGGGCTTGAAGCGCGCAATCTGGACCAGCCAGCAGGCGGAGGCCTCCTGGCCGGCGCCGGGCGCCTCCGTGCGAAACTCCAGCTCTGCCTCGCCGGGTACGCGCATCTCGGCCCTGAGCCGGAGTTGCCGGGGAGGCTCGATCTCGACGACCCGCCAGAAGTCGAGCGCGTCGCCGCAGTGCAGTCGCCGGGTCTGCCGCCGCCCCCGGTCCAGGCCGGGGCCGCCGAGACACTTGTCCATCCAACCTCGAAGCTTCCAGAGCAGGCTGCCGGCGTGGTACCCCTGCTCGCCGCCGACCCGGCAGATCGCCTGGAAAACCTGTTCCGCCGAGGCCTGTACCAGGAGTCGTCTGCGATCCTCGAAGACTGTTCCTCCAGTCCAGTCGGGATCGCCGGGCATGGGCCCCGCGTCGCTCCAGGCGGTCTCGACCCGGTCGTCGCGCAGCTTCCCCAGGGCCAGGCCGATCGCCTCCCGGACCGGCAGCAACCTCTGAGGCATCAGGCGAAGGACCTTGGCGCCGTCGCCGCAGACCAGCGGACGGCGCAGCCCCTCGACGATGGGCCAGGCGTGCTCGTAGTCGACGGGAGTCCACATATGGACCCACGCGGCGCTGAGTCGTGGCAGCCAGAAGGGGACGCGCAGGACCCAGCGCCGCCGCAGGCTCAGAGCCTCGGCCAGCAGCCCGAGCAGGTCCTGATAGGTCACCGTTTCGGGGCCGCCGAGTTCCAGGGTGGCGCCGGCCGTCTCGGGAATCTCGAGGCAGCGCACCAGGTAGTCGAGCACGTTGCGGATGGCGATTGGCTGGCACTCGACGCGGACCCAGCGCGGCGTCACCATCACCGGCAAGCGTTCGGCCAGATAGCGGAGCGTTTCGAACGCCACGGAGCCAGTTCCGAGGATCATGGGGGCCCTCAGGACTGTCACCGGAACGGAGCTGCCGGCCAGGGCCCGCGCGACCTCCTGGCGCTCCGAGAGAGCCCGGTGCAGCCCGTCACGCGTCTCGGCCAGGCCACCGAGGTAGACGATGCGCCCGACGCCGGCGCGCTCGGCCGCCTTCGCAAAGCGGGCCGCCATTTGCGAGTGGGCGGCAGTCTCGCGCGGCCCCATTCGCACCGGGGCGTGGACCAGGTAGTAGGCGGCCTCGCAGTCGCGCAGGGCGGCCTCCACCACGGCGGCATCCTCGAGATCGCCCTCGACGACCTCGATGCCTGCCAACCGGTGCCACGGGCGACTGGCCAGCTTGCGGCTCGAGCGCACGAGGCATCGCACCAGCAGACCGGCCGCGACGAGGCGGGGGGCCAGCCGGCCGCCGACGTAGCCGGTTGCTCCCGTCAAGAGGACGCGGCGCGTGGGCTGGGGCGGGGGGGCGTCGGTTGAAGAGGACATCCGAGATGGGGAACTGCTGGCGAGGCTACTCGGCCATAGGCGCTGGGGCCTGGCCCCGTGGTCGAGAGGGAAGTCTCAATCCGTCTTCTCGTGCCCGTGCTCGGCCTGCAGTCGTTTTATCGTCAAGGCGTCGAGGAGATCCTTGGGCCGGCCGCTCGCGCGTTTATTGTAGATCAAGTCCTTGCTCCGGAAGTCCTCCGGAACGACGTCTTCCAGGGGAGCGCCCCCCGCGTGCCGTGCGACCAGCGGGCCGCAAGGGCCAGCGCTATCCGCTCTTCTGCTCGAAGTTTCGTTGTAGTGCTAGCGCACGCAGCGGAAGCCGTAGTCGGCCGGCGGCCGGAACCCGACCGGGGGCACGCAGACGCTGGCCCGCGCGCCCAGCGAGAGCGCGTCGCTCTGGAAGCTGCCGCCCATGGCGTACTGCTTCCGGGCCGCGGGGTCCTCTACCCACTCCCAGGCATTGCCGGCCATGTTGAAGATCCCGTACGGGCTCTGCCCCTCGGGGAAGGCGTCCACCGGGACCGCCTTTCTCACCCGTGACCAGGCGCACTTCAGCGGATCGAACTGGAGGCCCCACGGGAAGGGGAGTGCTGCGGGTCCCGCCGCGGCCTTCTGCCACTCCTGGGGGGTCGGCAGTCGCTTGCCGGCCCAGCGGGCATAGCTCCGGGCGTCCTCGAAGCTGACGCCGACGACCGGATAGCGCTCCATTCCCGGCAGGAACCAGCGTTGCCAGTTCCCCTGCGAGATGGTGCCGGTCTCGCGAGTGAAGGCCAGAAAGTCGGCATTACTGACCTCGTATCGGTCCATCTCGAAGGCAGGCAGCGCGGTCCGCTCCTGCTTGCCCGTGGCCGGATTCAGATAGAGGAAGTCGCCGCTGTCGATCGCGCGCATCTCGGCCTCGACGACGGGCGGCCGGGTCGTGGTCGCCTTTGCCGCGGGCATGGAGACGGACGGCGCGGTGGAGGCTGTGGGCCCCGTGCGTCCGGTGGTGAAGGCCGCGTGAGCCGAGGCCTGGGGCCCGGTCATCGCCGGCTCCGCGGAGGGAGTCATCGCCTCGCGGCTGATCGTCAGGAGCAGGAAGCCCACGGCCCACGTGACGAACAGGAACTGGCCCGCCGTGGCAGCCCGGCGCAGTTGCCGGCGGAGGAAGGGCACCGACTCGGCCGAGACCGGGGCCTCGGAGGCCCTGCGCGGCAGCGACTGGGGAAGCTCGAGCTGGCGGGGGCCGGGCCGGGCAGCATTTCGACTCGATGGAGCTGTCGGCTCTTCCGGGACCACGGCCGTGCCGGCGCCGGAAGCGGCGCAGGCCAGCGCGAGGGCCAGCGGCGCCGTCGCGGGAGCGGGGGCCGGGGCCCGGGTTGCGAGGAGACGGGGGGCGGCGGCGGCCGGCCGGGAAGCCGTCGATTGCAGCAGCGAAGCCACGGCTGCGGCGCTGGACGGGCGCTTCTCCGGCTCGAAGGCGAGCATCTGTCCGAGCAGACCGGCCCCGGCTCCGGCGACGCGCAGGGCCGTCTCCGATGCCCGGCCGGAGGGCTGTCCGGTGAGCAGTCTGCAGTAGAGCACTCCGAGCGAGTAGAGATCGGCGGCCTCGCTCGCCTCGGCCCCGGCCGCCACTTCCGGCGCCAGGTACGGCCGGGAAGCCGGACCGGGGGGCAGGAGCTGATCGAGGAGCTGCAACTCGCCCCGGACATCGAGCACGATGTTGCCGGCGCTCAGGTTGCCGTGGACCACGCCCGCCTCGTGCATCGCGGCGAGGGCGCTTGCCGTCCGGGCGATCAGGCGGGCGGCCTCGTCGGCCGGGAGAGCGCCCTTGCGTTCCAGGGTGGCCTCGAGCGACAGTCCCTCCCGGTACTCGCGCACGAGAAACCGGGCCACGCGGGCCTCGCTTCTGAGTTGCAGCAGTTCGATGGTCCGGGCCGTCTGCACGACGGGGCTGGCGGCGAGCCGCTTGACCGCATCGCGAAAGGCCTGGAGTTCCTGAGGCGACGCGAGGGTGTCACCGCGCAGACGCTTCAGGACGACCTGACGTCGATGGCTCTCGTCGTCAGCGAGAAAGCTGCCGGAGCCCGGCATCAACTCCGAGAGGATCCGGTAGTGCTTGAGCTTGCTGGGAAGCGCTGTCACGAAGGTTTCACCGACCCGGTCTGAATTGACAAGCATTGCGAGCAGTGCTACTCTGCTAAGACCTTCGACCCTTTCGGCGATTTCATCCATACCCACGACCTGGATTCTTCGCCGGAAGTGAAAACCTGGGACCACCGATGCTGTCGCACGATTTCATCCTCGTCTACGTTACTGTCCCGATGATCGCCATGGGGCTCCTGCTCTGGGCGAAACTGCGCCGGCTGATCCTCCTGCTGGAGGGTCTGAAGGACGCAAAGTCGGCACCCAGGCCCTGACGCGTTCGCGCGAGGGCGGGTCACCGCCGGCGACTGGCCGGCCGGTTTCTTGTTGCCTCCCTGAAGCTCAATCCTCGGCGAGAGGAGAGCGGGCCCGGACGGTCACGGTCACGCTGCGCGGTTCGACGCTCTGCAGGTCGAAGTAGCTCGGGACGATGGTCTCGATCGGCAGGTGCACCTCGCCGAGAGGGGAGCGCACGTTCCGCAGGTTGATGCCGACGTGAAGATGCTCCTGCTTGAAGATGAGGTCGCTCCGGCGGCCTCTCACCAGGGCGGTGACGTTCCTGGCCTCGGGCGGAATCTCGACCCTCAGGTTCTTGTCATCCAGATTGTAGAGCTGGACCGGGAGATGGAACGTCTCGGTCACCAGCTCCTGGCTGCTGAGGTTCACGTGGAACCACAGGGCGCAAGCGAGCAGGAGCGAGATACCCTTGAGCCCCAGGTTGTGGGTGCAGACGCCCAGCAGATAGGCGCCGAGTTCGCGAGCCATGGCCTTGCGCTTGGCCTTCAGCGCGACCGTGCGGGGATCTTGGGTCTCGGGGCTGTTCATCGGTGCGGAACGCCGGGCGTTCCCGGTGCGGATTCGCCGGGTTTCAGTCTAGCAGGTTCCCCGGAATGAGAGCCGGGACCCGGAGCGCTTTGCCAAATTCTTCCTTGTCTGGCAAAGGACTCCGGGTCCCGTCGATTCATCGTGGAGCCCGTCGCCGGGCGTTGCTTCTCAGAGACCGCCCAGGTCGCCACCCAGGTCGGCGCCCAGGTCGTCGCCAGCGGGGGGCTTGGTGCCGGTAGGCGGCTTGGCCGCGGCCGGCTTGGCGGCGCCCTTGCCGCCCTTGCCGTCGCCGAGCAGATCGTCCAGGCCAGGCTCGAAGTTGTCGCCCTCGGGGATGGAGGGGCCGCCGACGCCCGGGACGGCCGGAGCGGCCTCGCCCTCGCCCTCGCCCTGGGGAACCTGCTGCTTGACGACGCGCGGCGTGATCAGGATGACCAGCTCGCGGCTCTGCGGGGTGCTGCTCTTGAAGGTGAAGAAGTACTTGATGAGCGGGATGTCAGCCAGGAACGGGATCTTGTTCTGAGCGTTGGTGCTCGACTCCGATACCAGGCCGCCCACGAGGACTTCCTCGCTGTCACGCACCTGGACGGTGGTCTTGGAGCGGATCTGGTTGATGGTCGGGAAGCCCGCGGTGAAGCCCGACACGCTGCTCTGGGTGACCTCGATCTCCATCGTGATGAAGCCGTCGTTGTTGATGCGGGGCGTGATGTCGAGGTTGGTGCCGGTGTCGCGCTCCTCGGGGGGCTGCGACGGACCGCCGGAGAAGATGACCTTGTCGCCGATTCTCAGCTCGGCCTTGGCACCGTTGATGGCCAGCACGCGCGGGCTGGCAAGCGTCCGGCTGATGCTGGAGGTCTCGAGCGCCTGGAAGGCCGCGTCGAAGAACCAGTTGCCCCGGTAGAAGTCGCCGAAGCTGAAGAACGGAGCGCCGGTGGCGCCGCCCTCGTAGAGGTTCGAGTTGAAGTTCTTCCTCTGGAACTCGGTGATGGCGAAGAGATTGCCGCCGCCCTGGGCATTCGCGGTCACGCCGTCGGCGCGGCCCGCGCCGCTGGCCTGAGTGCCCCAGTCCCAGCTGAAGCCGAGGTTCTTGATGTAGTTGGTCTGGACCTGGACCACCTTGCTGTCGATGATGACCTGCGGCACGGGGCGGTCGAGCTTCTTGATCAGGTCCATGACCTTCTCGATGACGTCCTTGGTGCCGTTGACGACGAGCGAGTTGGTGCGAGCGTCGACCTCCACGGTCACCTTGGCCGACTTGCCGAGCCCCTTGCTCAGGATGCCGGCCATCTCCTCGGCCTTGGCATAGCGCAGGCTCACGGTCTCGGAGTTGGCCTTGTCGAAGCCTTCCTCGATGATGCCGGCCTCGGCGATGACGTAGGTGTCGCGCTGGCCGCCGGCCTCGACCTTGCGGACCTTCAGCTTGTTGACCGAAGCGATGATCTTCATCGCTTCCAGAGCGTCGACGTTCTGCAGGTCCAGCGGGATCGACCCGCGAACTCCCTTGTCGAGGATGATGTTCACCTTGGCCTCCCGGGCAATCGCCTGGAACACCAGCTTGATGTCGATGTTCGGGCTCTTGAACGTGAAGGCCGACCCTGGAGCCGGGATGGCCAGGAGAAAAGCCAGGACGAAGACCAGGCTCGAGAAGGCTCGGTGGGCTCTCATGGGGTGTGTCTCCTTGGTTCGACTGAGAGTGGCCGCAGACATGCGTCCAGCAGACTTATCGACCTATCCGGTCGTGAATCTGACTGCGAGTCAGGAATCGGCGGACTGAAACGCCCTTCTGAGTCTAAAAAAAGAACTGGCCGCCCTTTTCGGGGCAGCCAGTCGTCGTGGGTGCTCGAGGTTCGGCCTCAGGGAGGGGGCAGGCCGCCGGTATCGCCGCCGCCGCCTTCCATCCCGGCGCCGCCGGCGTCGCCGCCGCCGCCGTCGGTGCCGCCGTCCGTGCCGGTGCCGCCGGTTCCAGCGTCCATGCCGGTGCCGCCGGTGCCGCCGTCCATGCCGGTGCCTCCGCCGAGGCCTGCGTCGCCGCCGAGCCCTGCGTCGCCGCCGAGCCCTGCGTCAGCGCCGGCGTCCGCCGCGGCCGGGGCCTCTCCACCGCTGGAGAATCCCGGGATCTTCGGCTCCTTGTAGGCCTTGTGGGCCAGCCGGTTGGTCTTCTTGTTGTAGACCTCCACCTCGATCTCGCCGGCCTTGTTGGGGCCGATCTTCTTCACGGTGAAGGCGTTGTCTTCGCTCTCCCAGCCTTCCTCCACGATGTAATCGTTGTTGTTGTAGTTGAGGACGGCGACGTAGTGCGGCGCCTCGCCCGCGATCGCCTTCACGCTGAACTGCAGCGGGGGCGGAGGTGGAGGGGGCGCCGGCGCGGCCGTCACGTTCGGCTGGATGATGGGCGGCGGCGGCGTCTCCTGCTTGATCAGCACCCGGAAGACGTCGAGGCTGGGCTTGCGATCGGGGTTGTTCTCGTCGCCGGTGGCCTCCACGGCGGGCCCGTTGTCCTGGGCGCGCGCGGGTCCCAGCGGGATCAGCACGACGGCCAGCAGAAGCGCCACGAGGATCTTGTTCATGACTGTCAGCCTCCTTGAACGGCTGGGGCTCGGGGAGATCGAGGCAGGAGGGTGGCGGCTCAGTCCGTGCCACCGGGCGCCGCGGCGTCGTCACACTTGGAGAGCGTGTCGGTTCGATACCGTTCCAGGTGAGAGTTGTCGATGATGACCATCTCGCCATTCAACTCGACCCGGAGATTGGGGAAGGTGTCGGAGACCTGGTACTTGGTGTCCTTGGCGATGTACTTGAACAGGTTCTCGACCGGATCGGCCTTGGCCTCGGCCTGGATGGAGATGTAGCTGGTGCCGAAGTCGAGCTTGCCGCGATCCTGCACCCGCTTGATGAAGTCGTAGATCTTGAAGTAGGGGCCCGAGAGGTTCAGGTTCAGAGGGATCTTGCTGTACAGGTCCTTGATGATGACGCTCTCGATGCGGATGTTCTCGAGATCGATCTTGGACTCGTCGGCGTCCTCTTCCAGCTCCTTGAGGAAGCGCTCGATGCTGCGGCCGCGCGCCGCGCAGAGCATCTTGAAGATCTCCTGCTTGGTGTCGGTGATCTCCTTGTCCTTGTCCTTGATCTCGTTGGCCAGGCCCTGCAACTTCTTGATGCGGGACTTCGTGTCGCGGATCCGGTTCTCCTTCTCGTTGATCTCCTTGCGGAAGGGCTCTTCGATGAGGAACCAGAACACGATCACCGCCGCAGCGCAGATGATGATGACGCTGATTACGTAGGTCAGGAGGCGATTCATTGCTCGTGTCCTCTCCCGTCAGCGGATGAGCACGCAGTTCAATTCGAACTGGGCGACGTCTTCCTTCTTCTCTTTGGTCTTGGTGATGCGCTTGATCCGGGGGCTCTTGAACTTCGTCGGCCGCTTCGTGAGCTGGTTGAGCAGCTCGACGATGCCATCGAACTTCTTGCCCGACTTCTCGTTCTTCATCGACACGCCGTTGACGATCACCCGGCCGTCGCTGTCGATGCGCATGTCGCGGAACCAGACCGTCTTGGCTTCCTTCAACACGTCTTCCCAGAGCAGCAGCGTCGGCGTCCAGCCGCCGGTCTTGGCGGCCAGGAGCTTCTCGTACTCGATCTTGTTGTCCTTGACGCCGCCGAGTTCCTTCTCCTTGGCTTTCTTGATCGACTCCTGCTGCTTGAGGCTCGCCGCCTGCTTGGCAAACTTGTCCAGCTCCTTCTGCTTGTCCTCGAGCTGGGCCTGCCGGGTCATGTTGACCAGCAACAGACTTCCGAAGGCGACGATGGCCACGGCCACGACGGCGATCCAGCCGAAGGGGATCTCTATCGCCTTGCGCCTCTTGACCTTGAGAAGGTTTACACGAATCATCTTGCGGATCCTCTCACGGTATCGCGTGCCTGCTCTCGAGCGGCGCGGACTGCTGCCGGCCGCGGAGCCTGCTCAGCCCGCCGTCACTCCTCGCAACGCCAGACCGATGGCCGTCGTGAAATCCTGCAGGTACTCCTGGAGCAGTTCGGGGTTGCCCACGGCCACCTCGATCCCGGCCAGCGGGTCGGCCATCTCCACGTCGATGCCGAACTCGTTGGTCAGGAACATGTCCAGGTTCTTGAGCTTCGACGAGCCGCCGGTGAGGATGACCCGGTGGATGAGCGGCTCGCGCGTCTGCGCCTTGAAGTAGTCGAACGAGCGCCGGATCTCGCCCGCCAGTTCCTCGATGGTCGTCTGCACGACCTCCGTGAACTCCTGGTCGCCTTCCTCGCCGCCTTCCATCCCGAGCACGCCCTCCTCGATCTTGGTGCGCTCGGCCTCGGCGAACGATTCCTTGAACACGTTCTGGATCACCGCGGTGATGTTGTTCCCCGCAATCGGGATCGGTCGGGTGAAGCGGAGGATGCCGTCCTTGAGGATGTTCACGTTGGTCGTGCGCGCCCCGATGCTGATGACCGCCAGCACCTCTCCCTTGCCGTCGGCGCCACCGCCGCCGCCTTCCATCCCCTCGCCGCCTTCGCCCTCGCCGCCGCCGCCGCGGGCGCCCATGTTCGCCTTGATACTGTTCTCCAGGGCGTTGAGCACCGCCAGCGTGTCGACGTCGACCGCGTCGAGCGAGATGCCCGCGTCCTTGAACACGCCCTCCAGCGTCCCGACGTATTCCTTCTGGGCCACCACCAGCAGCACCAGGTAGCGGCTCATGCCCTCTTCCTCGATCTGGGCCAGCCGCGAGAAGTCGATGTGAACCTCGTCGAGCGAGTACGGCACGTAGTGCTCCGCCTCGTTCCTCACCGCGATCTCCAGCTCGGGATCGGGCATCACGGGGAACGGCACGAAACGCAGGATCGCGTTCTGGGCCGCCAGCGCCGTCACGCAGTTGTCCGTGCGCAGGCCGTTGGCCCGGCGCAGGTTCTTGATGATGTCGCTGATGATCTTCGGGTCGCTGATCGACCCGTCGACCAAGGCGTTCTCCGGCACCGGCTCGATCGCCAGACCGGTCAACTGAGGACCGTTGGCGCCCTTCTTCATCTGCACGATCTTGATCGTGCTGTTGCCGATGTCGACGCCCAGGGATGTGTTCGATGTGCCGAACTTGAACATTCAGTCACCTCGGAAAGAACCGCAGAACTTCGTCCAATGCGTATTCGACCGTGGTTGTGCCCCCGGGTTCCCACGGTTCCTCACATTATACCTGTCGTATCCCGGCGCCTCCGGCTCGACCGGCCCCATGGCCGGCATCCGGTCTCGCTTCACGGCGCCCTGTCCCGTTCCTGTCCGCATCATGCTCAGTAGGCCCTCGCCAGCCGCGTCCCCCGGAAGTAGAAGGCCAGGATCTCCCGGTAGCTCCGTCCCCGTTCGGCCTGCTCCTTCGCGCCCCACTGGCAGAGCCCGACTCCATGGCCGTAGCCCGTTCCCATCAGCCGCAGCCGGCCGCCCGAGGAGGCCCGCGTCGCCGACACCGTCTCGCGAACGTAGCTGTGGATGACCTCGCGGATCGCCGACTCGGACCGATCGTAGCCGTCGTCGTCCCGGGGCGCGTCGCCGGCCGACGCGAACTGCTGCACCAGCGCGAATCGCTGGCTCCTGACCTTCCGGTGGCCCATCGCCAGCCGGAACTTGTTGCCGTTCACCTCGACCTCGCCCCGCGTCGAGGAGAGGCGCACCGTCCGCACTCTTCCACCCGGGGTCTGCACCAGCTCCACGCGCTTGATCTGGCCCACCGGAACCCCGGCCGCCTTCAGCTTGCGAGCCATGTCGTCGAAGGTCAGCTCGGCCTGCCAGTGGAAGTTGGGACAGCCGCGGCAGAAGCCGCACGCCACCGGCTGCAGGTAAGGCTCGGTCGTCCCGCCCCACACGACCTCGTTGCTCTCGGTCGCTCCGCCGCACATCGCGCTGTAGAACGTGCTGGCGAGCTGGCCGCTGTAGCTGAGCACGATGCCGCGGGTCGCGTCCACCGCCTGTCGGGATGCGGCGCTCTCGCCGCGCACGCCGACGTAGACCTGGGACTCCTCCGTGGCCTTCAGCCCGAAGCCCCGCTCGCTGAAGTTGTCCCGGTTCTTCAGGGCGAACGTGCGGCTGATGATCGCCTGAGTCTCGAGCGCCGCGAGCGGCGCTCCTCCCGGCATCTCCGACTTCACCACGCCGTAAAGATAGGATTCCACGTCCAGGATGTTCGCCACGCAGATCTTGCCGGTGGGATCTTCCCGGATCTCGAAGTAGCCTCGAAAAGCGTTGCCGTTGAGCTGCAGCAGGCTGCCCGCCACCGGGCGCACCACGAGCCGCAACAGCGTCATCTTGCCCCCGAACCCGATGCCCTTGCCCCGGCTGCGCAGCCGCACCCTGCCGCCCGGGCCGAAGTGACGGAGCGCGCGGTTCTTCGCGGGGTCGACGATGTCGAAGCCGCGAGTCGAACCGAGCACCACCTGGCGCTGGCCCAGCGTGACCGCCACCGACAGGAGCGGCACGGGCCTGCCCTCCGCCAGGGCCTGCCGGCCGGTCGCCAGGGACAGGAACAGAAGCGCAAACGCAAAGAGCCGCCGGAGACAGATGCTCACGATCCAGCCTATCGGCAAGAATGACCAGCGGCTCGACCGATTTTGGCGTTCGCCGGCGCGGGTCCGAGTCAGACCGCGCCCCCGTTCTTCCGATGGATACTGAGAGCCTATCAAAGAACCCCAGCCTACTGCGGCCGGCTGCAGGGCCACCATCCGGCGTTCTCGGCCCGAGTCGTCCTCGATGTAGCGCACTGCGGCTACACCTCCGGGCGCCTCGGGCCTGCGGCCTTGGCTGGCGGCCCTTCGCTCGGCCTCGTTACGGCCAGGGTCCCTTGATAGGCTCCCTGAAAACGGGAGGTCGTCATGAGCCGAATCATCCATCTGCGCCGGGAGAGCTGGGTCACACGCCTGTGGTGGAGTCTGTGGAGATGGATGCGGCCCGCCGGTCCGAAGCCCGACGGCGTCGCCGCAAAGGTCGAGGCGGCCACGGCCGTCCGTCCGCTCTCGCCCCAGATGGCGCACGATCTCCTCGCCAGCCAGAGGCGGGTCGTCGACGAGCTGCGCCGGCTCAACCAGATCCTGGCGCGGACCAACACCGACCTGGGCGTGACCAGCCGTCAGCCGGCCCGCCGCCACAATCGCAGCAACGTGCACGACCTGATGCCCCGGCTGCGTCCCAAGCTGCAGAGCTGAAGAGAGGCTCGAGGCTCGAGGCTCGAGGTGGCCGGGGCCCACCCGGCGCGCCGCTGACGGGTCGCGCGCCGGCCCGTCTTCGTGGTAACGTTTGGGGCATATGCTGAAGGCCTGCCCACGCTGCCAGGAACTCGTGCTGGACACGCTCGGCGAGTGCTGCAAGTGCCAGAAGAGATTCGCCCCGGATCGCCTGCCTCCGCTGACCCGCACCGAGGCGAGCAAGCTTCTGATGGATCGCCAGAAGGAGAAGGCCGTTCTCCTCGCGTCCAATCCGGCGGCGGCCAGACCCCGATTCGGGTGGTTGCGCTATCCGCTCAGGCTCGTGGGCTGGCTCACGGGTCTCGTGGCGAGCTTCCTGCTCCTGCACCTGATCGTGATGGATCCGGCGAGCGACCCCAAGCTCACGGCGGCCATCGGCGGCCTGACCCTGGCCGTGGGGCTGATCGCCTCGGCGGCGCTGGCCCGGTCCCGGCCCACGCTGGCCCGGGGCACCGGCAGGCTGGCGGAGGTCGAGCGAGCCATCGGGCTGCTCGAGGACGAGATCGGGAAGCTCAAGGCCGCCAAGTGAGCCGCCCATACCCCGACCTGCCTTTCGGTTCCCGATCTCCGGCTTCACACTGGTCGACCTGATCATCACGGTGATGCTGCTGGTCAGCCTGGCCGGCATCGGGGGGTTCTACTACCAGGAATTCAAGGACTCGCAGCGCGTCGGGGTCGCCACCAACGAGCTGGACGCGCTCGCGAAGGCCGTGCAGGCCTACGAGCTGACGACCAGCAGCGCCGTCGACGACCGGCTGGTTTCGCGCTTCACCTCTCGGGGCTTCCCCCCGCTGCACTTCCTGGTCGAGGCGGGTTCCCTCCCGTCCATCCCATCCGATCCGTGGGGCCGCGATTACCAGATCGACCCGAGCCGGGGCATCCTGTACTCGATGGGGCCCAAGGGGCCGGCCGAGGGCGATCTCTCCGGCACCGACGACATCAAGCGCGCCTACAAGAAGGAGGTGGCGAGCGACCGCCGCTCGCTCCTCAAGCCCGAACAGGGGCTGCTGGTCGACGACCGGCAAGCCCCGGTGATCACCGTGGTCGAGCCGATCGGCACCCTCGATCGGGACAACCCTCCCATTCGCTGCGCCTACTACGACAATCCCGGCGGCTCCATCGTCGTCAGCACCGGCAGCTCCGCGCCCAAGAAGCCGAAGCTCTTCATCGACGGCGAGGACGCCGACGATCTGGTGCCGGCCCAGGGCCGGCTCACGCGCTCCATCAGCCAGATGGTCTACACCACGCTCGGCCACTTCTCCGAGGACGAGCACATCGTCGTCGCCCAGGTGGAGGATGGCAGCGGCAACATCGCCCGTCGTCAGTGGAAGTTCACCGTGGAGCTGTCGCGCATGAGCGTGAAGTGGCTGCAGCCGCTCGCCGCCCAGGTCCGGGGCGTCACCAACATCGCCGCGGCGATCGACAACGGGGGCCGTCAGATCGGCGGCTGGACGCTCTTCATGGACTCGCGAGAACTGGTCTCCGGAGGGAAAGACCAGGCCATGAACGGCTCCGAGGTGATGCTCATCCCCAGCGGCGGCCTGCCGGCCCTGGATACCAAGACCCTGGCCGACGGGGCCCACCCGCTGATGCTCCGCGTCTCCTCGCGCACCGGCCATGTCGAGGAATGGCGGACCAGCCTCAACGTCGACAACACGCCGCCATCCATCCGCCAGATCCTCAACAAGACGACGGCCGGGCAGTCCTGCCTCCAGGCCCAGCGCATCACCACGACCGTCCCCGACGTGGGAGGCCAGGCCTCGGACAACTTCAGTGTTCGTAACGTCACCTATCAGTATTTCAGCGTCGATCAGGCGACCGGCAGCACCGTCGGCGCGGTGATGACCGAACCGTCGACCGCCATCCCCTCGACCTGGTCGCCGAAGACCAACAAGACGCATCGCGAGGACAATCCCGGCGGGCTGTACAACTCCGCCGACGTGACGTTCTACACCGTCCCGAGGCCCAACTCGTCCGACGAGTTCAAGCCGGTGACGCTGCCGCAGGGGCTCTACCAGGTGAAGTTCCAGGCCTTCGACGAGGCCGGCAACGGTTCGACGGCGCGCACCACCTGCTTCTTCGTCGATCTGCAGAAGGGCGGCATCAAAGGACAGGCCTTCCTGGACGCGACCGCCGCGCGCTGCGGCCAGTCCTTCTCCGAAGACCAGAAACACATCCACGGCTCGATGGCCACGGCCGGTCTCGCGGTCACCCAGGAAACCAGCGGCCAGGTCGAGTTCTCCATCCTCGACGAGGGCAAGACCCCGATCTCCACCTGGGAGGTCATCATCGACGACAACGGAACGGGCGGGCGGCCCGACGGCCAGTTCCAGAAGAGCGCCAACCCGCGCGACTGGTCCACGAGCGGCAGCTTCCTCGGCAAGTCCGCGGGCACCCTCTACAAGACGGGGCTGTATGTACCCGACGGCTCGGCCGACAGTCTGCGGCGCGGGAACGACACGACCGCGTCGCCCATCCCCGAGGGGCCACTTGTCGCGCGTATTCGCTACGTCAGCGACACCGGCACGACCTACACGACGACGACGACCTTTCTCGTCGACAACTCGCTTCCTGTCCCCGCCGGGCTCTACGGCTTCGCGGCCAAGCAGAGCGGCACGGTACAGGCGCTACGGGAGGGCGACATCCTGCTGCAGTCGAGCCCGACCGGCGCCCCGCTCGACGGAGGCCTCGAGTTCGGAGGCATCTTCTCCGATCGCCCCACGCAGGGCGTGGTCCGCGAGATCCGCTGGTCGCTGCTCAAGGACGGCGCGCTGTTTCCCGGGCGCAACAACATCTCCTGCTTCCCGTTCCCGGGCAGCCCGTGCACGACCAATACCGCCTCGTTCGGCGTGGTTGCCGGTCTCGGACAGCTCGACTCCGGCAGCATGAACATCTCGACGGGGGTCGTGGGAGGGCTGGATGGCATCTACAAGCTCTCTCTCAGCGTCGCCGACGGCGCCGGCCTCACCACCCGGCCGGTCATCAACTTCTCGGTCGATCTGCTGCCCCCCGAGGTGCTCGCGCTGAGGATCTTCAAGGCGGGAGGGGCCGCCGAGGGCATCCTCGCGGAGGTGCCCTGCAGCCAGGGGCCCGGCACGCTGACCACCTGCGACGGCCAGGCGCTGCGGTTCACTCCGATCGTCCGGGACCAGTTCCCGGTGAGGGAGGTGCACTACTGGCTGGTCCCGGTCACCGATCCTCCGACCCTGAAGAGCGCGGCCGTGGTCATCCCGATCACGGGGACCTCCAGCTTCCCTGCGATCCCCGAGCAGGTGGTCGTCCGGGACACGAGGAACTCGCCGCTGCGGCCCCTGCCCCAGGTCTACGAGCTGCAGGTCGAAGCGGTTGGCACCCATCGCACCGATCCGGGGCCGCTGTGCAGCACTCGGGTCGCTTTCCGGTACCTGACGAACCTGGCCGTCTTTGCGCCGTTCGACGCCCAGAGCACGCTCGTGCAGGCGACCTTGCCCGCCGACCGATCCACGGCCCGTACCTGGCTCTCCAGCCAGGAGCAGGCCGACCTCGCCAGCTACCTGAACTCGGCGTTCTCGGCCGGCTCCACGCAGATCTTCGACTACAGCGGACGCACCAGCCGCGTGGGCTCGCTACTGAAACTCACCGACTGGCTCAGCCAGAACTCGGGCAACGGCACGACCGACGTTCTGGTTCTGCTCGACTCCGCGCCGCGCGGCGCCATCAACGCCTCCGCCGGGACGACACCGGCGTTGCGCGCCTTCCTCGAGGGCGGTACAGCGGGCAAGAAGGACGGCAACGTGGTCGTGTGGGTGGGGGCCGAGCCCTTCGCTCGGCAGGTGGAGTTCGACAATCTGACCGGCAAACCGGCCCTCACGGTCGAGACGCCGGCCGCCACCCAGGCCGCGATCTTCGGGCTCGACCTGGGGATCGATCTCTCGAGCGCG
>CAZSVK010000018.1:0-5963 GCA_964610245.1 uncultured bacterium | reverse complement strand
GCTGCCCTTCCTCCCCAGCCTGTACGAGTACAACCCGTTCGCCGACTTCGCCGCGGCCGGTCCTGGAACGATCCCGGATCGCTGGCTCAGGTGCGGCCCCCACA
The DNA here is from genome assembly GCA_964610245.1 of uncultured bacterium. Lineage (GTDB taxonomy): Bacteria > Muiribacteriota > UBA6191 > JACPRK01 > JACPRK01 > CAZSVK01. The sequence continues at coordinate 5,859 of CAZSVK010000018.1, read as the reverse complement.
CGCTCGGCACCGGCGGCGGGAACTGGGTGCTCGAGCGGCTCTTCACCACGGACGACCCGTCGGCCGTGCCGCCGCGGGGCAACTGCTTCGTCTACCGCAACACGGTCAGCCAGGCCCTGTTCGCGTCGTTCCAGGCTTTCGGCGAGGCAGGCCGGCAGTCGGATCGCACGCCGGTTCCGCCCCTGGCCTACGTCATCGAGGAGTTCATCCGGAACTATGTCGTCAGCGTCCACAACCCGGTGCTGGCCGCCAAGCGGATCGTCTTCAACAACAGCAGTGGCTCGCTCTCTCCGGTAGTGCCCTCCGCCACGGCCAATCCCAGAGACGTCGTGGCCTATCCCTCCGCCTCGGAGGGGTTCACCAATCTGACGACCAACAACCAGCCCGCGGCGGATGCTCAGCTCGTCGGTATCAGCGAGGACGGCCGCACGGTAGCCCTCCTGTCCCAGGATCGGTCGAAGGAAGGCGGCGCCTCGTTCCAGGCCCCGGCCGCGAGCCTGTTCTCGCTGACGGACGACGCGATGAGGCTGCTCGCGAGGGCCAGGACGGTCGCGGGCCCGATCGTGGAAGCGACCCTGGCCAGGCGCGGCGGCAGCGCTGCCATCTCCACGCTCTCCGACCTGGGCGGGGTCAACGGAGGCACCAATCTGGCCCATCGCGCCGTCTTCTACCTGGACGGCACCTCCGGCGCGGCCACGATGCTCACGACCGGCGGGTCGGCGGCCGCCGACTCGATCGAGCCCGCCGTGGGGCAGGAAGGGAAGGTCGTGGTCTTCAGCTCTGCCAACATCTACGACCAGGCCGACGGGGCGGTGCCGGCCGCCTTCGCCAATCTCAAGACGCTTGCGGGCGGGGGGCGCGGCATCTTCCGTTACTCGGTCGGCGGAGGGGCCAACGCCTATCGAAACGGGTGGGTCACGAAGTCGCTCGGGGAGGAACCTGTCTGCGGGAAGCCGCGTTCCGCGACCGAAGGCACCTTCGTCGCCTTCCAGGGACGCCAGCTCACCTACAAGGGCACCCTGAACACGGTCGACCAGATCTATCTCGCGGTGGCCAATCCCGGCGCCGGGACGCCCTGGCTCATCGGGGCCATCACGCAGGATCCGGCGCTGTCCTCGGGCAACCTGTCGATGGCGGAGGGCGCGGTGGGAGTGGGCAGCTTCCCGCCGCTGGTGTTCGAATCGGCCGGCGACTACCGGGGCCGCCGCCCCAGCGCCGTGGCGCTGACCGACCCGACCTTCTCGACCGGCGCCACCGCGGCCGGCAACCTGAGTTTCCGGGCGATCTACCTCTTCCCTGGGAGCTTCTCGGAGAACCTCGTGCTCGTCGCCAGGGGTTCGGACGCCGATTGCCTGAATCCCCGCATCTCTCCGGACGGGACCGAGGTGGTGTTCGAATCGGCGGCCACGCAGATCCTGGCCCCCGTCAGCTCCGGTCCGCCCGAACTGGAGCACCGGGTGGTCAACGGCTCGAAGCTCAACCGGATCTATCGCGCGCGGGTCAGGACGCTGGCCACCAGTCAGGGCTCTCCCTCGTCCATCGTCGAGCGGATCACCCCGGAAGGGGTCGACGTGGGCTCACCCGCCCGGCCCGCCATCGCGCGCTGAGACTGGCGAGTCCAGAGTCCAGAGTCGAGAGTTGAGAGTCAGGCCGGGCAACCTCCGACTGGCTGCCCCGGTAGTAGCGGGAGGCACCCGTTGTGGTGTCCGTCCCGTCTTGGCCTCATTTCGTCCCGATCTTCGATACGGAGGTTCCCATGCTCACTCGTGCCGTGCCGTTCTGCCTCGTGGCCAGCCTGCTGCTCTCTCCGTCCAGCGCCACGGCACAGGATCTGTTCAGCGATCTCATCTCCACTCCGGGCTCCCGGTTGTTCCCACCGGCGGCAGTGAAGGACCGGGTGTCCGAGAAGGACAACAAGAGGTACGTGACGGTCATCCCGGGCGATACGTTCGCGTCTCTGGCGAAGGCGCTCTACGGCGACGAGAGCTGCTGGAAGCTCCTGTGGTGGGGCAACAAGGCGAAGCTTCCCAACCCGAACGATCCCAACGCACTCTTCCTGCCGGGGGAGAGACAGAAGACCTTCGTCGTGCCTCCGCGCAGCCACGTCAACCCGGTCTACACGCTCAACCTCACGGGGCCGGAGCAGATCGGCGAGAAGGAAGCGAAGGTCATCCTGCAGGCCATGGGGCTGATGAACGGGGATCGCTCCTTCCAGAAGGCGATCAAGGGGCTCAAGTACGGCTACACCTACGTGAACAAGAGCGGGACGTTCAACGCCGAGGTGAAGGGCTACCTCTTCCGCGAATACACGCTGCTCAAGAAGGCGCTCGATAGGTACGGCGATCATCCGACCATCTCGGCCGAGGAGACGCCGGAACTGTTCGATAAGTGGATGAAGGCCGCCGCCGGGAAGCTGACGGCCCTGCCGGTCAAGCAGCGCTACGCCCTGATGAAGTCTCTGATGACTCAGGAGACGGGCAAGACCCACTGGGTCGATTTCACGCCCGTCATGGGCTCCAGCGCCGACACCGGTTTCGGCCAGTTCATCCCGGCGACGGCGATGGCCGTGGGCATCAATCCCTACGACCCGGCCGAGAACATCGCCGGCATCGCCATCCACCTCAACGGCCTGATCCGCTCCTTCGGCCTCAAGGAGGCGCTGGCTCGCTATAACGGAGGGAACGAGCCGCCGGCGGTCAGCTATCGCTACGCCTCCAGCATCATGAGCCGGATGCAGCGCTACATGAAGTAGGGCCGGGAGTTCGAGGAACAGCCGAACTCGGCGGCGTCTTTCCGGGGACGCTGTCCCCGGACCCCTGCTGGAGCTCTGCTCCAGGCCTCGCCAGGGTGGGAGCCCCACCCTGGACCCGGCAATGAGAAGAGGAATCGAGGCCTGAGCGGCACTCTCGAGGACTCTGACTCGCGAGCGTGGACACGACTCACTCCAGTCATCGGGGGGTCCAGGGGAGAACTTCTCCCCTGGTGGGGGTTCGGGGGCGAAGCCACCGACTGAAGGACTCGAGTTCGAATCTCGATGAGAAGGCCCCCGGAAACGTCGAGTTCCCGGGGGCCTTCGATCTTCCTCTGTCGAGCCGTTCCGCTACGGCTTGGCCGGCGTGACCGCCCCGGGGGGCGGCAGTTCCTTGGTCAGCCCCGGCACGGCCTCGGGGGCGGCCGGCTTCACGGGCTCGACCGCGGCGGGGGCCTTCGGCTCGGCGGCGGCGGTCGGTGCGGCCGGTGCGGCCGGTGCGGCCGGCGTCGTGGGCGTCATGGCGGGCGCGTTGCCCGCCGGGGCCGGAGTCGCCTGACCGGTCACGACCGGCGTGGCGGGCTGGGCCGCCGGCTTGGCAACCGGCGTCGCGTCGTCGGCGGCCACCAGCTCGGAGGCCTTGTCCAGCGGCGCCTTCTCGATGGTCCCGATGCCCGTCTTGCCCTCGAGCTTCACGTAGCTCTTTCCGCCGGCCGTGGCCAGCGAGAACTTGTGGGCGGGCTTGCCGTCCTTGGTCGTCACGGTCACCTCGAAGGCCGGCTCGTCGAAACCGGAGGCCTTCAGCGCTTCCTTCGTCTCGGCCTCCCACGCGGCCGGGGCCAGGTGAGGCAGAGTGCCCGCGAAGGCGCGGATCTTGTCCTTGAGCGGGGCCACCGCTTCCTTCTCACCCGGCCGTTGCCAGTCGCCCTTGTCATTGATCTCGAACGTCCGCTTCTTGCCCTTGCTCGTCAGTTCGATGCTCTTCAGGCTCCACTCGTCGAAGGTGAGCAGCTCCCGATAGCTCTTCACGAGCGCGTCGATGGTCGAGGTGAACTCTTCCGTCGTCACGATGACTGCCGGGTCGTCGCCCAGCTTCACGAAGCGGCCCTGATCGACGGTCTTGCCGATGATGGCCTTCAACTCGATTGGCTGCGGCGCTGCGGCGCCCGTGGCGGCCGTCGTCGGAGTGGCGGCGGCGACCGAGAGCGTGAGCGCGTAGTCGGGCTTCTCGAGGCCGAACTCTCCGAGCTTCACGTCGCTGCCGGTGACGAACCTGGCCGCCTTCAGCTCCTTGAGCTTGTCCAGGAGCATCGTGAGAGACGAGCCCGGTTCGGTGGTGCAGCGGGCGGCCTCGAATGACCACTTGCCATCCTTGCCCCGGACCGCGGCGACCTTCTCACCCTGCTTCTCGACGGAGAGGCCCGTGATCTCGCGGCCTTCGAGCGCGAAGACCGTCTTGTCCCGGAACTCGATCGGCTTGTTGCCGAACGCCTTGATGAGCGTGGCGTCGACCAGGTAGACCTTGGGCTCCGATTCGCGCATCGCGTAGATCCGGTTGGAGTCGGTCGGCTTTCGCTTGCCAAAGAGCACCGTCTTGGTGGCTCCGTCGTCCTTGAGCACCAGCTTGGCGACGAACTCGGGCTTGTCGAGCCCGAACGGCGAGAGGTCGGCCGTGGTTTCGGCCGTGAACTCCTCGGCCTTCAGACGGCCGAGGTCGCCGGCCATGTCGCCGATGATCTGGGCGTCGCCCGGGGCCTTGAACGGCTCCTCGACCGTCCACTTGCCGTCGGCGCCGTGAACGAAGCGCCACTTCTCGCCGCCGGTCTTCTCCACCTTGAGTTCCTTGACCTGCTCTCGATCGGCCTTGAGCACGGTCTTGTCGCGAAAGGCGAACAGGTCCTTCTTGAGGATCTCCAGGTCGCCCGAGTTGACGAGGAACACCTGGTCGGACGAGGCCAGCTTCACGTAGGCGCTGGAGCCGAGCGGATTGTCCTTGCCGAGCAGCAGCGTGTGGGACTCGGCGCCGGCGGTCCAGGTGACCTTGTGCGTGGGGCTGTCGAGCCCGTACTTGGCGGGGTCGGCCTTCTGGCCGGGGGCCTCTCCGTCGACGAGGCGGTCGGCCTTGACCTTCTCCAGGCGGTTCAGGAGGCTGTCGAGCTTCTCATCCTCGACAGCGGCCTTGAGAGGCGCGGTGACTTCCCACTTGGAGTCCTTGTTCTTCTCGAGGACCAGTTCGGTCTTCTTCGCGACCTCTTCGAGGACGACCTTGGAAATCTTGTCCTTCTCGGTCGTGACGACCTTGGGAATGGTCTTCTCGGAGAGGGGCTCTTGTTCGTAGCGGGCCACATACCAGCCCAATCCGCCGAGGATCAGGAGGGCCATCAGGGTAGGCAGGAACTTGCTCATAGGCTGCTTCGCCTCCACCAGATAAACGCACCCAGGCCGAAAATGAACCCGGGGATGATCAACATCGTGGCGTACAGGATTCGATTGGCGTAACCGGCGACCTCGACCTCCAGCTTGGGAACCTCTTCGCTCTTGGGGCGGATGCTGATGCGGTCGGTCTCACCGGAGAGCCAGTTGACGGCGTTCAAGAACAGGTCGATGTTCCCGCCCTTCTCGGCCCAGGCGTTGGTGGCGAACTCGGACGAGCCGAACACCACGCCCCGGTGCGAGACTTGTTTCTTCTCGACCGGCGGCTGCTGAGGGGACATCGGGTTGGGGGGAGGGGGCTCGGCGCCGGTCTCCTTGCCGAAGGCCCAGGCCACCGTGCAGGGGCCCTTGGTGTCCTTGCCCTGGTCGAAGGCTGCGCTGGCGGCCTCGACGGTCACCTCGGCCCAGCTCTCGGGGCTGGTCTTCAGGAGGTCGTGGAAGGTGTAGCCCTTCATCTCGGGGGTCTCGGTCGCCACCTTGACCAGGTTGGTCGACCAGGGAGTGAGCACCGAACGCTTCTTCTCCTTGAGCGGATCCACGATGTCGTGGGCGACGACGCCGTGGCCCTTCTTCAGGAGATTCGACAGCATCGGCTGGCCCATGGTGCCGGTCCCGATGAATCCAATCTTCATGAACGCGCTCCTTCCCTTGCTGGCGAGCTATCATCGCGGGGTGCG
>CAZSVK010000017.1:0-27258 GCA_964610245.1 uncultured bacterium | reverse complement strand
GGAAGAAGGAGCTGCTGGCCGACGGTTCGGCCGAGTGGGTCGACGTCCGGACGGTGAAGTAGCCGGGCGGGCTGCCGCTCAGTCGCGAATCCGGGCGGAGTTGGCCCGGTGGCACATCCACGAGATCGTGAGGACCGAGATCTCGAAGATCGCCCACCCGTAGACCCAGATGGGGACCACGCTGGCCTGATCGCCGCCGGCGTAGCTGTGCAGGCCGGTCAGGAAGTAGTTGACGCCGTACCAGCAGAACAGCACGCACTGCCAGGCGAGGATGGTGCCCACCGCGGTGCCGAAGCCGGAGATCGAGTTGATGATGCGGGCGTGGACCACCGCCAGGAAGGCCAGCAGGCTGATGAGCGCCCAGGTCTCTTTTGGATCCCAGCCCCAGTAGCGGCCCCACGACTGGTTGGCCCAGACGCCGCCCAGGACGATACCGACACCGATGAAGAGCACCGAGACCTGCACCACGCGGTAGAGGTAGTTCTCGACGTTCTTCAGCTCGGGGGCCGAGCTGCCCTTGAAGACATACATCCCCAGCCAGAGGTGCCCCAGACCGAGGCCCAGCGTGGCTCCGGCATAGCCCAGCGTGATGGTGAGGACGTGGATGATGAGCCAGTAGTTGGAACGTAGCACCGGCACGAGCGGCGACACGTAGGGGTCGAGCGAGACGAAGTCCGACAGCAGGAGGATGGCGCCGCCGAGGAGCGAACTCATCATGCCGATGTAGCGGCCCCGGAAGACCAGCTCGAGGATCAGGGCGAACAGGTTCACGCCGAACGGTACGAAGAGCAGGGTCTCGTAGACGTTGGAGACCGGCGCCCGGCCCGAGATGAGGGCCCGCAACGTCAGACCGTAGGTGTGCAGGCCGAACCCGACGAGAGCCAGCGTCATGGCCAGGCCATACAGACGGCGCTTGACCGTGAGCACCGACACCGTGAAGGCGGCGAAGGCGAGGAGGTAGAACACGCCTGCTTTCTCGAACGGGCGGAACTGGTGGTACCAGACCTCGCGCTCCACGACCCGCGCCTCGGGATAGGGCAGCTTCGAGACGGTGCGGAGGCGGCCAGTCAGCTCTCCGACAGCCTTGTCGAACGAAGCGGCGTCGCCCTTGCCGTAGGCGGTGCGGAGGTCGGAGACGGCCTTTCGAACCTGCTTGTCACGAGTCTCTTCCAGGCTGTCCCAGCCGGCCTCGGCGTCGGCCTGATGAGGGACGAGCTTCCAGGCGCGGCCATCGGCCTGGGACTCGAAGAGCGACAGGCGGTGGAACAGCATGGCCGCCTCCTTCTCGAGCCGGGGGAGCTTGTCGGTATCGCCGTTCTTCTTGCGGATCTCCTCGACGAGGGTCGAGAACTCGCGGTTGTCCGAGAGGTCAGTCGCGGAGATGTAGCGCGCATCCTTGCTCAGGAGCAGCTTCTCGTTGAGGGGACGGAAGTCCAGGGCGATCACTGGCATCGCGGTCCACTTCTTCGAGTTGAAAGCCAGCTCGAGCAGGAGTTTCACGGGGTCGTGACCCTGGAAGTTCTCGGAGCCGGTGAGGAAGCGGACGGTCTCGCGAGCGTAGGTGTCGAGCGGCTTGACGCGGCCGTTGTCCAGGACCGGCAGCCGCGACACGGCGCTGGTGTCGAACCGCTCGGCCTGCGCCAGGAGGAGAGAGGGAACCACGAGGGCCGCCACGAGGGCCCAGAGAACAGGCTTGAGATGGGTCATTGCGCGCTCTCCTTGCGCAGTCGCGCCTGGTCCCACCTGGCCAGGTACGGCTTGAAATAGAACATCACGATCAGGCCCAGCGTCATGAGCATGTAGCCGACGTAGGTCGGCCACTTGCCGGGATCTCGGCTGACGCTCAGGATCGTCGTGTAGGTGTCCCCCGGGATGTAACTGGACTGGAAGAACGTGTAGCCGCGGTAGAGCAGGGGCTCGTTCATCGAGATGACGAGTTCTTCCGAGCGGCCGGTCTGGGTGTCCGACAGGAACACCTTGCTCTCGTAGGTCGCCGGCTGGTTGGTGCCGGGATACTTGTCCATCTTGAACTTCACGAGCTTCAGCGAGAAGGGCAGGGAGTGGTGATCACCGCGGTAGACGAGGGTCAGCTTCTTGCCGTCCAGGTCGACCTCGCGAGGCTCGCCCCAGAGGGCCCAGGTGTCTTTCGTGATGCCCGAGGGCGAGGCCAGGAGGACGTGGAGCGCGGGGTTGCGGACCTCGTCCGAGGAATTGACCGCCTTGCTCGACAGGCGAGCGGAGGGAACGAACTGCTTGACCGAGAAGTGCATGTTGCCGCCCAGCAGTTCGAGCGGCTTGCCGAGTTCCAGCGGACCCGCGGCGATCCGCTTCGAACTCGCACGCAAGACGTACTGCAACTTGCTGCGACCGACCCAGTAAACGGTCAGGCGCGAGCCTGCCCTGCCGACGGGGCCTCCGCGGAACAGGAACTTCGTGGTGAAGCCCGGGTCCTGCTTGCCGTGCTGAAGGCTGAAGCTGGGATACTTGGCGAAGGCGAGGTCGGTCACCTCTCCCTTGGGCCCGCGGATGGTGTAGGAGACGGCGGGGTTGTCGGGGACGCCGGGCCGATCCTCGAAGTCGCGGCCCGACATGGTGAAGTTCCCGAAGGTGTCCTTGATGGTCACCCCGAACGAGAGGCCACCGAGGGAAACGGCGGCGGTGGTCCCGGGAGAGGCCTCGACCTCCTGGGTGTGCTTGCCGTCCTTCGACGTGAAGACCAGAAGATTGGTGGAGCTGGTGCCGGTCGTCGAGTCGGCCGGCTCGACGGCGCTCTCCTGGAAGTCCAGGGTGAGAGGGCCCATCTCGGCCGCCTGCCGTTGCGGCACCCGGGAGGCGAGCCAGCCCGACACCTCCGAGCCCATCGCGTCGAGGGAGTATTCCAGGGCAGGGTTTTCGACGGGGCCGCCCGGCTCGATGACCTGCTCGAAGTTGAGGTCCGGATAGTACTGGTCGACCCGCACGGTGACGCCCGACTTTGCGAGCCTGCCCGAGAGAACCAGCTCCTTCGTGCGGGCGCCGCGCTCGATCGGGACCCACAGAGCGGCCTTGTCATCCTCGGTGGCGCCGGTCACGGAGAGCTTGTCGTCGTTCTCGACGAAGTAGTCGCGAACGGAGCCCTCGGGGATGGTCATCTGGCCTTCGATGCCGAAGTTCCTGGTGAGGAAGGCCCCCAGGAGAATGACCATCACCGACAGGTGGGTGATGCCGAAGCCCAGGTGGACCCACAGCAGGCGGAAGCGCTTGAAGCTGCCGCCGAGCATGTTGACGGCAAAGGCCACCAGGAAGAAGTTGAACCAGGCCGCCCGGTACACCTTGAGCTGGACGGCGCCGGTCCCCTCGCGGGACTCGATGACGGTGGCGACGGCCAGGATGGCCGCCAGCGCGACGAGCAGGAAGATGGTGAACCGGACGGACGAGACGAATTCCAGGAAACGCTTCGAGAGAGAGGGCTTCACAGGGTGAACTCCAGCAGGCTCGGTCCCGCTGGGGCCGGCCTTCCGCTAAGTTACGACGGCATTGGGTATCCTGCTCACCAACGGGCGAGCCAGCGAGGATACCACGGGTACGGGGCCGCAGCAAGCCGGAGCACGGCGAGGGAGGGCGCCGACGGCCGCGTCCTGGTCGGGAGTCCTGGCTGTGAGTGCCGGTTCCGGGGCCCGATCCGCACGAGGGCGCGGGGGAGCGCGTCGCGAGCGGTTGTGACTGGCAGCACATTTTGCTCCCGGAGCGGAGCAGGGTTCCGGAGGTCCGGAACGGGCGGCGCCGGCCGGACCTCGTCGGCGGGTCGCCGGGGCGGGCGAGGGGGGGGGCCGAGGCCCGCCGGCCGGGGCGCGGAGCGGTTTCAATCTGCCATCGACCGCTCCAGTGGACCCGAAGGCTCTTCTTGGCGCCATCCGCACTGGGGCTGCAATCATCCGCTTGCAAACTCCCGGAGTCCGTGCTAAATTTCAAATGGAGTCAATCAATCCGTCGTACCTATCACATCCTGGGAGGAGGATTTCAAAATGCGTCTTTCCAAGGGCACCATTTATGCCGTTCATGGCCTGATCGCCCTGGCCAGCATGAAGGCCTCCGGGCCAGTGCAGCTCAAGGAGATCGCCGACTCCCGGGGGCTGCCGGCCAACTATCTGGCCAAGATCTTCGGCCAGCTCGCGCGAGCCAAGATCCTGCGCTCTTACCGGGGCGCCAGCCGGGGCTTCATGTTCTCCCGGCCTGCCCAGCAGATCACTCTGCTCGACGTCTACGAGGCGGTGGAAGGCCCCATGGAGGCCGCCGACTCGGCCATCGAGACCCGCAAGGGCAAGGGCGCCGAGAACAAGTTCATGAAGCGCTGGGAGAAGGCCCTCAAGGTCATCGCCAAGGAGATGCAGGCGGTCACCCTGAAAGACCTGGTCTGAGTCTTCGCCTTATCTCGAAACCGGCCGGCCTTCGCCGGCCGGTTTCGTTTCCGGGCCGATCGAGACGTGGGCTTTCGCCCGCCGCCCCGAGGTAGCGTGGAGGTGTAAACTGGCTCGCCCACCAAGGAGTGCCTGACATGCCCGACAATCTCTTCGATCTGATCGTCATCGGCGCCGGCCCGGGAGGGTACGTCGCCGCCATCCGGGCGTCCCAGCTCGGCCTTTCGACCGCCCTGGTCGAGCGCGATCGCCTCGGCGGCGTCTGCCTGAACTGGGGCTGCATCCCCACGAAGTCCCTGCTGAAGGCGGCGGAACTCTACGACAGCTTCCGCCACGCCGGCGACTTCGGGATCGCCTTCGACAACCTCAGGTTCGACTTCGGACGCGTCATGAAGCGCAGCCGGGACGTTTCGGGCCGCATCGTCAAGGGCGTCGAGTTCCTGATGAAGAAGAACGGCATCGCCCTCTTCCAGGGAACGGCCAGTTTCGAATCCAAGGGAGTGCTCGCCGTCCAGGATCGCGAGGGCAAGAGCCAGCAACTGACAGCCAAGCGATTCCTGATCGCCACGGGCGCGCGGCCCCGGAAGCTGCCCGGGCTCGCGACCGACGGCAAGGTGATGTTCGACTCCTCGGGGGCGCTCTCGCTCTCGGAGCTGCCGGGTTCGGTCGTCGTCATCGGGGCCGGGGCGATCGGGGTCGAGTTCTCCTACTTCTGGAATGCGTTCGGCTCCAAGGTGACCCTGCTCGAGATGATGCCCCAGGTGCTCCCGCAAGAAGACGCGGAACTGGCCGAGGCGCTCGGCAAGTCGCTGTCACGCTCGGGCATCAAGGTGCGCACCGGCGCGCGGGTGCTCGCCAGCGCGGTCAAGGACGGCAAGGCCGAGATCACCTTCGATCGGGGCAAGGGGCCCGAGACGGTCGTGGCCGACCGCTGCCTGGTCGCCGTGGGCGTGACCGGCAACGTCGAAGGGCTCGGACTCGAGAAGGTCGGCGTCCTGGTCGAGAGGGGCTTCATCACGACCGGCGACCACTATGTCACCAGCGCACCCGAGATCCTCGCGGTCGGCGACGTGATCGGCGCGCCGCTCCTGGCCCACGTGGCCAGCGCGGAGGCGCTGTGCGCCGTCGAAGGGTTGCACGATTCCTCCCGACCGGCCCGGGTCGACTACGACAGCTTCCCCAGCTGCACCTACTGCCAGCCCCAGGTGGCCAGCATCGGCTTGACGGAGGCCCACGCTCGCGAGCGAGGCCACGAGCTGAAGATCGGACGGTTCCCCTTCCGCGTGCTGGGCAAGGCTCTGGCCGCCGGCGAGTCGGAGGGGATGGTCAAGCTGGTGTTCGACGCACGCTACGGCGAACTGCTGGGCGCGCACATCCTGGGCGCCACCGCTACCGAGCAGATCGCCGAGCTGGGCATCGCCAAGAACCTCGAGGCGACCTACAAGGAGATCCTCGGCACCATCCATGCGCACCCGACGATGGCGGAGGCCGTGATGGAAGCCGCGGGCCAGGCCTATGGCGAGGCGATCCATGTCTAGGCTCGAGCCCTTCGGCTCGAGGCCCGGGGCCTGAGGCTCTTGAACGCCTGGATCGACTCGCACGGCGGGACGGCCCCCTCGGGCGGCCGGCGGCCGCTCGAGGTGCACGAGCTGGGGAGCGTCCCGTATCGCGAGGCCTGGGAGCTGCAACACCGGCTGTTCGAGCGGCGGGCGGCCGGCGCAATCCCCGACACGCTGCTGCTGCTGGAGCATCCGCCCACGATCACGCTCGGCCGGGCCGGGGGCCGGGACCACCTGCTGGCCTCGGCCGAGGAGCTGGCGGCCCGGGGCATCGACCTGCTCGAGATCGATCGCGGCGGCGACGTCACCTATCACGGGCCGGGGCAGGTGGTGGCCTATCCGATCCTCGATCTGAGCCGGCTGCTGCCGGACCTGAACCGCTACGTCCGGGCCCTCGAGGAGACGATGATGCGGGTCCTGCGAGACCACGGCCTCGAATCGGAGCGGATCGCGGGCATGAGCGGCGTGTGGGTCGGCGGGGCCAAGGTCGGCGCCGTGGGCATCCGGGTGAAGGAGTGGATCACGATGCACGGCTTCGCCCTGAACGTGAACACCGAACTCTCCGCCTTCGACCTCATCGTCCCGTGCGGGCTGCACGGCCGGCCGGTGACCAGCCTGGCCCAGCTCCTGGGCCATCCGATGGAACTGGAGCAGGCCCGCCGGGAGGTCGTGTCGGCGCTGGCGGCCGTCTTCGGTTTCGAGCCGGTCCAGGGAAGACCGCGCTAGACGGTCCCGGACCTGCTTCCCAACTCGTCGGGCCGTGAGGTACATTCGGGCCACCATGACATCCTCCTCGACAACCTGGAGTGCCCGCGAAACGAAGCTGCTCGACCGCCTGGATTCGCCCGAGAAGATCCAGGACTTCCTCGACTCGATCCCCTACAACGACGAGGTGACGTGTCGCTCGCCGCGTCGCGTCATGCGCGATCGCAAGGCCCACTGCATGGAGGGCGCGCTCTTCGCCGCGGCGGCGCTCGCCCACCACGGCCTGCCGCCGCTGCTCGTCGATCTCCGCGCGGTCAAGGGTCAGGACGACGACCACGTCATCGCCCTCTACCGCAGGGACGGCCTGCTGGGCGCGGTGGCCAAGTCGAACTTCACGACCCTCCGCTACCGCTCGCCCGTCTACCGCTCCATCCGCGAGCTGGCGATGAGCTACTTCGACTTCTACTTCAACCTCGACTCGATACTCTCGCTCCAGGAGGTCTCCCGGCCGCTCGAACTGACCGACCGGACCTTCCCCGGCTGGCGCACGGCCGAGCAGGACCTGGACGTCATCGGGGAGAAACTCGATCGCGTGCGCCACGAGCCGCTCGCCTCCCCGGCCGCGATGAAGGCGCTGAAGCCGGTGAGCCACCTGATGTACCAGGCCGGCATGCTCGGCTCCAATCCGGCGGGGCTGTTCAAGCCGAAGAAGTGAGCGTTCGCGATTCGTGACGCAAGGCCGTGACGCAGGTGTGACGCAGGTGTGACGCAGGCGTGACGCGGCCCTGCCGCGATGATGACGCGGCGATGACACCCCGCTGACGCACCCGCTCCCGGACGGGAACGCCCGTTCCCCCTGCAGCGCGGGCGCTGCAGGTGCAACAAAGTCGCTGCTCATCGTCGAGTTCCTGTCGATCGCGTCTCGCGCCCGGGAGGTAGGCCGCAAGCCGACTCTCGGCCCCCCGCTACCGGAACCGGGTCTCCTGGCACAGCGGTTGCTCGGGTTGCGTCAACCGCGTCAATCACCCTGGCAGGAGCCCGGCACTCGCCCCTGAGCCCTCTGACGAGCGCGAGCAGGGGTCGCGGTGGCTCCGCCGTTCCTGAGGAGGCCGTTCATCCCATGAATCAAGTCGAAGTCCTCGGCAAGGTCACCGAGATCGTGAGCAAGCAACTGTCGATCGGCGGGGGCGAGGTCACGCCCGACGCCTCGTTCATCGAGCGTCTGGGAGCGGACAGCCTGGACACCGTCGAGCTGATCATGACCATTGAGGAGACGTTCGGCATCGAGGTCCCCGAGAAGGACGCTCACGAGCTGAAGACCGTCCAGGACGTCGTGGACTACATCCTCAAGTCGTCCAGCCAGAACTGAGGCCAGAACGCGAGCCTCGTCTTCCGGAGGTACGAGCCGTAGGACCGGCCCTCAGTGGCTCGTGACCAGATCGTCCAGTATCGCCGTGTCGGGCGTCACTTCCGAGGAGGTGCCCCGGGTGCGACGGGCCGCGGAGGGCGCGGTGGTGCGCGGCGTGACCGGGTGCGAGAGCAGGTACTCGCGATCGAACCGCTCGGTAGGCCCGGTCTCGGGCTTCTCGCGGCCGCCCGCGCCCCCCGCGGTCTCCTCGGCGGCCGGCTTCGGCTTGTCCTTGCCGTCGAGCCCGTCGGCGGTTCGCCGCAGCCACGAAACCGCGCTCTGGTTGAGCGCGCCCGTGGGGCCGTGCCGTCCCAGCCAGTTGCCGATCATCGAGCCGGCCATGCCGCCGATCATGCCGCCGAGGACCGAGCCGACGACGGGAATCGGGATGATCGCCTGGCCGATCACGGCGCCCACGCTGCCACCGATCAGAGTGCCGAGGTCGCGGGCCGGATCGACCTGGCGGAAGCTCTCGGCCAGGGCGCCGCGGAAGCTGGGCTTGCCGCCGGACACCGATCGGCCGAAGTTGGAGGCCAGCAGGAAGCACGAGTAGCTGATGATCGGGCGGGCCACGAAGCCGACGACCGGCCCGATCGGGCCCATCGTGCCGGCCAGGGCCGACTGCGCCGCGGCGCCCAGGGCGTCGCCGACGAACCCGCCGGCGATGCCACCGACGATCGCCCCGGGCTCGAAGGCGCGCGCCAGCTTGGAGGGCGAGATCCGGCCGTCCGTGCTGATTTCGCGGTTCAGCTCCATCGTGAGCGGGCCGACGAGCATGCCGGCCATCGCCAGCGGATTCATGTTGTTCCGCAGCGAGGCGCGCACGTTGGCGCCCATGTTCAGCGGCTTGATGCTGCGGGCGAGGGCCGAGGGGATGGAGGAGTGCTGCGTGTAATCGGTGGCGTAGAAGCGGCGGTCCCGGTAGTTGGTCTGGATCTGCCGGCCCATGTTGCGCGGATTGAGGGTCCGGGTGGCCCCGGAGATGGCGGCGCGCAGACGCCCGATCGTGCCGCCGGGAGCGATACCGGCGGCGGCCGGGACCGCGGCGGGCACGGCCGGAGCGGCGGCCGGGACCGCCGGGGGGACAGCAGGCACGGCGGGAACGGCGGCAGGGACGACCGGGGGAACGGCGGCAGGGACGGGATTCGGCGCCGGGAGGGCCAGGCGCTGGGGCGGGGCCGGCAGGGCGAGCTGCGAGGGCGCGGCCGGCAACGCCGGCATCGGGGCCGGGGCCGGCAGCATCAGGACCGGTTTGTCCTGCGCGCGCACCGCGCCCGCCAGGACCAGTAGCAGCGTGGAGGCCAGCAGCCAGCGTGTCATCTTCTTCACCATTCTCGCGGACATCCTCGGAGAATGCTATGCCGCGCCCGCCTCGAAGTTTAGCAGGAATTCGCCCGCAACCGAACCGGCAGACCGGAGCCGGAGCGCGTATCTTCCCGAGAGGCCGGTCGCGCGGATCCGACCCGTTGTCTCTTCCGAGCGAGGGTGGCCTCCCCACGTGGACCCGGACGAAAGGCGGTCAGCCTCCTCGAGCCTCGCCCCCGCGGGCCTCGAGCCTCGCAGGTGATAGACTGGCGCGACCCCGGCGTCATCGCGGGTCGTCCACCGGATCGGAGCGTGCATACCAGATGAAGACCGAACTCGTGATGCCCCAGATGGGTGAGAGTGTTGCCGAGGGAACCGTCTCGAAGTGGTACGTGAAGCTGGGCGAGGCGGTCCGCAAGGATCAGACGGTCCTCTCCATCAGCACCGACAAGGTCGACGCCGAGATCCCGGCGCCCGCCGCCGGCGTACTCGCGGAAGTGCTCGTCGGCGAGGGCGAGAAGGTCAACATCGGCACCGTCCTGGCCCGGATCGACTCCGAGGCCTCCGCCACGACGGCCGCGACCGCCGAGACCGCCGCGCCCCCGTCGCCTGCCGCCCCGGAGCCTCCGATGGCACCGGCCACGGTGGCCGCTCCCCCCTCCCCGCCCGCTCCGCCCGCCACGCCGCGGGCCCCTGCCCCGGCCCCCCAGGCGACCGCCGGCGGCGCTCGCTCGGGCTTCTACTCTCCGCTCGTGCTCAGCATCGCCCGCGTCGAGAACGTCACCCCCGAGGAGCTGGCCTCGATCGCCGGCTCGGGCGCGGGCGGCCGCATCCAGAAGAAGGACATCCTCGCGTTCGTCGAGGCGCGACGCGGCGGCCAGGCACGCCCTGCCGCTGCCCCGGCGGCATCGGCGATCTCCGCGGCGGCGCCGGCTCCTCTCCGCCCATCCGGCCCGGCCCCGAGCGCGGCGGCACCAGCCCCGACGGGCCCCGACGTCGAGGTCGTCCAGATGGACACGATGCGCCGGGCGATCGCGGAGCACATGGTCCGGAGCGTGCACACCTCGCCCCATGTCACGTCGCTCCACGAGGTCGACATGACGCGCATCGCGCGCTTCCTGCAGCAGGCGGGCCAGAAGTTCGAAACCCGCGAGGGCTTCAAGCTGACCTACACGCCGTTCTTCGTGCAGGCGGCCGCCCGGGCGCTCAGGGCCCACCCCAAGCTCAACGCGAGCATCGAGGGCACCACGGTCCAGCTCAAGCGGCGCATCAACCTGGGCGTCGCCGTCGCACTCGAGGACGGCGGCCTCATCGTCCCGGTGGTGAAGGGCGCCGACACGATGAACCTGGTGGGGTTGGCCCGGGCGGTGCGCGACCTGGTGGTTCGCGCGCGCACGCGCAAGCTGTCGCCGGACGACGTCGCGGGCGGTACCTTCACCATTACCAATCTCGGCAGCGCCGGCACGCTCACCGGCACGCCGATCATCAACCAGCCCCAGGTGGCCATCATGGGCGTGGGTGTCGTCAAGAAGCGGCCGGTCGTCATCGACGACGCGATCGCCATCCGCGAGATGATGCTCCTGAGCATGAGCTACGACCACCGCTGGGTCGACGGGATGCTGGCCGGCCAGTTCCTGAGCACCGTGACGCGAGACCTCGAAACCATGGAGCTGGAGGGAATCGTCTGATGGCCGACTCCGAACCGGGCCGCCGGCCAGACTGGCTGCGCGTGCGCGCGCCCAGCACCGACCTGGCCAAGGACGTGGCGGCCACGCTCGCGGGGCTGCACCTGCACACCATCTGCGAGAGCGGCAGCTGCCCCAACTGGGGCGAGTGCTGGGATCGCGGCACGGCAACCTTCATGATCCTGGGCAACGTCTGCACCCGCAGCTGCGGCTTCTGCGCCGTCAAGACCGGTCTGCCCATCGAACAGGATCCGGACGAACCCCGGCGGCTGGCCGAGGCGGTGCGCCGGATGAGGCTGTCGTACGTGGTGGTCACCGGCGTCAGCCGGGACGAGCTGCCCGACGGGGGCGCCAGCGCCTACGCCGAGACGATCCGCTGCATCCGCGAGGCGGTCCCGCAGTGCCGCGTCGAGACGCTGATCCCCGATTTCAAGGGCAACTGGAAGGCGTTGCAGGTGGTGCTGGACGCGGCCCCGGACATCCTCAACCACAACAGCGAGACGGTGCCGCGGCTCTACCCGAAGGTGCGACCGCAGGCGCGCTACGAGCGCACTCTGGAACTGTTGCGCAGATCCTCGGCGCAGGGCGCCTACACCAAGAGCGGGCTCATCGTGGGCCTCGGCGAGGAGGGCGGCGAAATCCTGGCGACGATGCGCGACCTGCTCGACCACGGGGCCCGTATCCTCACACTGGGCCAGTACCTCAGCCCGAGTCCCGAGCATCTGCCCGTCGCCCGCTGGGTCGAGCCCCGGGAGTTCGAGGAGCTGCGCGAGGCCGCGCTCGAGATGGGGTACGACTACTGCGAGGCGGGACCGCTCGTGCGCAGCTCGTACCACGCCGAGAGCCACTACCGGCTCTCCGGCGCCGAACGCTGGGTGCCGGGCAAGATCGGGCCGTGAGCAGGTGCCAGGCTGCAGGCTTCGGGTGTCAGGGGGCCTGACGGGCTTCCTCAGCGGGCCTTGCTGGCGCGCTCTTCTTCCATCCGCAGGAGCTTCTCGAGCACCTCGAGCACGCAGGTGCGCAGCGACTTGAAGCCGTAGAGGTGCAGGTTGCGCAGGACGACGTCGTGGTCGCCGGCCAGCTTGCGGGCGCTGCGGCCGAACTCCGTGCGGTTGTAGTGGAGGAGAATCAGGGCCTTGAGCCCCTGCTGTAGCCGCGCCCGGACGGTGGCGAGAGGCTTGTCGGGATTGACGTAGTTGGCGGGGATCCACTCGGCGGTGAAGTGCAGCTCGTCGCCGAGCCTGAGGAAGTTCTCGTGGTCGCCCATCTGCTTCTCGTTGCCGCCGACCACGAGGATGCGCGGAGGCGACGGAAAGCGCGCCCGGACGCGCTGTGCGAGCGAAGCGTCGCCCCCGCCGGCCAGGTCGAGCCCCAGGCGCTGGGCCTCGAAGTCGAGGCGCTCCGTGAGGCCCTCCAGCTCGGCGGTGGAGACCTGGTCGCCGTGGAGGATGGCCGCCTCGTCGAGCAGCGCGCGCGCCGAGTGCAGGCCCTCCTCGTCGCGGGCGTTGAGATAGGAGCGGGCCTGTTCGACCAGCAGCACGGCCCGGTTGGCCTCGCGGCCGGGCATCAGGCCGTAGAGTTCGAGACACTCGCGGCGCCGCTCGCCCTGGTCGAGGATCTCGCCGGTGACGTCGTCGGCCAGCAGGGCCGCTTCCAGCTCGCCGAGATACTCCTGGTCCATGCAGAGCTGCTTGAGCTGGTTGTAGGTCTGGCTGCCTGCACGGGCGTCGGCCAGGGCATTCTCGGCCCGCAGCTCGAGCAGCATCGCGTCACGGCGGTCGGGCTTCTTCAGGAAGAGCTTGCCGAGAGCGCCGGCCACCTCCAGCGCCTGCGAGGCCTCGCCGAGCGCCAGCAGCTCGTTTCCAATGGAGAGCCCCTCGGGGAAGTGCTTCAACTGCGAGAAATCCAGCTCGCGCAGGAAACCGCGCGAGGCCTCCTCGTCGACGGTGCGGATCAGACGGTAGGTGTTGAACCGCTCGGCCAGCGACGGGGTGAACGCCTGGTAGGCCTGCGAGAGCAGGCTCAGCGCCTTGGGCAGCACGGCCCGGGCGTCCCGGCCCATCAGCAGCGCCTCGGCCAGGTAGGCCTTGATGCGCGGCTCGATGCGGGAACGGTTGCGCATCTTCATCGCCTTCAGCGAGCGGTTGGCCAGCTCGAGACTCTCGGACGCCTTCTTCGGTTGATCTTCCTCCAGTGCCAGCACGCCCAGGGCATAAGCGCCGTTGATGGAGAAGCCGGCGCCGGCCTCGACCGCCTTCTCGAACGCGGCCCGCGCTTCGACCCGGCGCTCGCGCCGCTGGCCCCGCACCAGATTGTTGATGGAGTTGAGCCCCAGGTAGCACAGACCCAGGTCGCACCAGAGCACCGCCCGCTGGCTGTCGCTCGGCTCGTGGGCCAGGCCCTGCTGGAAGCGCGCGGCGGCCTCTTCCCAGTCGCCGGCCTTCTGCTCGCACTGGCCCAGCTTGCGGTAAGCCCGGACGGCGAGATAGCCCAGACGGCGCATCAGGTCGGCACGGCCCGTGAACGTCTCGATGAGCCGGCGGGCCTCGTCGAGCTTGGCATCCTTGATCAGGTGATCGGCCCTGCCGAGCAGGGCGGTCGCGACGTCGGCCGCCAGCGACTGGATCTCCTGGCCATCGTCGAGGGCCAGCGCCTGCTCGAGCAGATCGAGCGCGGCGGCGGTATCTCCCAGGTCGTGGCAGGCCTTGGCCAGGCGTGTCAGCAGGCGGGGCGCGACCCCCGGATCGGCGGCCAGCGACGCAAAGGAAGGATGCTGGAGGAGGGCGCGCGCCCGCTCCTTGAGGCCCCTCCTGAGCAGGGCGTCGATGCGGCCATGGAGTTCCCAGCGTCTGGATTCGTCGTCCGAAGCCGGCTTGAAGGTGAGCTGGAGCAGTTCGGAGGCAAGACCGGCGTGGTAGTAGCTGCGGGCCCGGCCCGGGTTCAGGTGGAGGACATCCTCCACCAGAGCGGTCAGGCGCTCCTTGCCCAGCGCATCCCGGCCATCGGCCTCCAGCAGGATCAGTTCGGCCAGATGCCGGTCGAGTTCGGTTTCGACGTTCACGCTGCCTCCAGATTCAGTGCGGACTCGGGAGCCATGGTAACACGGTGGAACGGGCCCGCCCGGAGGGCCGTCATTGAAAGCTCCGGCGGCGGCTGCTATGGTCGGCGGGGAACTATTTTCAAACCCGCCGGCGTGAAGGAGGGTAAGCACGGGTGAAGCCCGGAGACGATCGGGAGACCCGCGATGAACTCGATAGAACGGATGTCCGCCAGACCCTCGGGGGCGATCGTGCCGCCTATCGCAAGCTCGTCGAAAGACACCAGGATCGGGTGTTCAACCTGGTGCTGCGAATCCTCCGGAACCGCGAGGACGCCTTGGAGGTTGCCCAGGACACGTTCCTGCGCGCCCACGAGAAGCTCGCGACCTACCGGCCCGAGCACCGGTTCTGCAACTGGCTCTATCGCATCGCGCAAAACCTCTCGCTCACGCGCCTGCGACGGCGCGGGCTGGAGGTCGACGGCGCCGTCGAACCCGATGCGCTCGCCAGCGGCAACCCCGGACCGGATGACGCCGCCGCCCGCCGCGAGGAACTCTCGACGGTCGACCGGGGCATCTCGATGCTGCCCGAGAAGTACCGCACGACGCTGCTCCTGCGCCATCAAGAAGGCTGCTCGCTCGCCGAGATCGCCTATGTCCTGGACGTCCCCGTCGGGACGGTCAAGTTCCGGCTACACCAAGGGTACCTGCTGCTGCGCGGACGGCTGCGCCTGGGAGAGTCCTCGTGAAGTGCGCTGACGCCCGCGAGCGATTCGCCGACCTGCTCGAGGCCGAGCCGGGGACGCCGCCGGACGGGCTGTTGCAGACCCACCTGGCCGGCTGCGCAGCCTGCACCTCCGAGTTCGAGCTGCTGCGGACTGCTCTCGGCGAGGTCGCGACCCTGCAGGTGGTGCCGGCGCCGGACGGGTTCGCCGACGGCGTGATGGCCCGTCTCGGCACGGTCGCCGCCCCCGGGCTGGCGGCCAAGTTGATGATGTCGTGGAAGGGCGCGGCCCTGGGCGTGGCCGGCGCCGCCGCGATCGCGATCGGCCTGATGCAGCCCTCGACGGCGGAGCGCCCCGGCAGCCAGGCCAGTTCCGCCGCGGTCCGGCCGGCCGCCGGCGGCCAGGCGCCCGCCAGCCTCGTGGCAGAGACCCGAGCCGTCGAAACGGTCGACCGGGCCGCGGCCGGGCGGGTCACCGAAGATGCGGCCGTCGTGGCCGTCCCGCCGGCCACCGCGCCCGAGTCGATTTCGAACTCGATCGGCGCCAGCACCCCGGCCACCGGCCCGGCCGGGACCGCTCCGGCCCCCTCGCTTCCGACCGCAGCCGCGGCCCGTCGCGGGCCCGGGCCCGGAGGCCCCCACACGGAGGAGCTGGCCCACCCGCGGGACGGGCGCCCGGTGGATCCCGCTTCGGGCGAGGGCTCGCTGGACCGGCCGCTGGCGGGCGGCAACGACTGAACTCCAATCGGCAACACGAACCGGAAGTCACCGACCCAAAGGAGGCACTGGATGAACTGGATGCGAATTTCGATGGTTGCTTTGATGCTGACCCTGTTGACGGCCGTGGCCGTGCCTGCGTTCGCCGAGACTGCCGAGCCGGGCAGCGCCGGCGGAGCGGTCATCGCCGAGCCGAGCCAGCCCGCTCTGAGCAAGGACAACCCCTATCTGAAGGAGATCGAGGCAGCCGAGAAGGCGGTCTCCGACTCGCTGGCGAAGCTCTACGCGCTGCAGCAGCAGGACCCGTTCAACTTCGATGCCCAGATGGACGCCTACTACGTCTACCTGAAGGCCGAGTCGACGCTGCGGCTGCTGAAGCAAAAGGCCCAGGAGTGGGAGAAGGCGAACATGCCCAGCTTCAAGGGTCGGGTGCTCGCGTTCGAGAAGGACATCCCGATCCGCATCATGGACTCCGATCCGGACCAGACGGCGACGACCGCGACCGCAACGGCGAGCGGGACCGACGAGATCGAGCGGATGGTCGCGCCCGAGGCGCTCTCCCAGGCCAAGCCGGTGGTCGGCGCGGTGGTCGTGCTACAGCCGATGCTGGTGGCGGCGGCCCAGAAGGTCACGAATCGCAAGGACGATCGCCGGATGCTGCGCAAGAACCCGCTGCGGACCGAGACCGGCCCGAAGGGCGAGTTCGACATGCCCGGCCTGAAGGCCGGCGCCTATTCGGTCAGCGTCGCCAAGAAGGGTTACGAGGTCTGGCGCGGCAGGATCGAGGTCCCCGCGCGCGGTGAGGTCAAGCGCACCATCTACCTGGTCAAGTACCGGATGCTGATGGGAACCGTGAAGGGTCTGAAGGGGATCATCAAGCTGCCCATCATCAGCAAGCCGTTCCGCCAGACCGTCCCGCTGGCCGACGCCGCGGTCTACCTGAGGTCGCTCCCGACCATCTACCGGACCACGGCCGTCGCCGAGGAGCCCGGTAACGGCCCGGCCGTGGTGAACGAGAACCAGGCGGGCACCACCGACCAGATCGCCTTCGTACCGAAGACCAAGACCAACAAGCTCGGCCACTACGAGTTCCGGGGGCTCAAGATCGGCCGCTACGAGATGACCGTCTTCAAGGACGGGTTCCAGCAGTTCAAGGGCACGCTCTACGTCACGAAGGTCGTCCAGACCCAGAACATCGTGCTGATGCCCAAGCTGCCGACGCCGCCACCGACCACGACGACGACCCGGCCGGCCCAGGAAGTCCCGATGGACACCCCCACCGGCGCCAGCCTCGACCAGCCGTTCGATAACTAGGAAAGACAGGTTTCGGTTTTCAGGTGCCAGGTTTCAGGGGTCGGGCGACGGGAACTCCCCGCCGCCCGGCCCCATTTCGATCGCGAGGGCACCCGACACCTGACACCTGACACCTCCACTGCTAGAGTTCAGCCAGGGATGCACACGAGGCGGCGGGATGGGATGGCAATCTACCTGGCGGCCGGTCTGGCCGTCACGGCGGCGCTGTTCATCTTCACCTACTACGGTTTCATGCGAAACCAGACCCAGCAGGCCCAGCTCATCCTGCAGGGCGAGACCGCCTACTACCTCGCCCAGGCCGGCATCGCAGCCGGCATCGCAAGCTTCGCCAACACGCGCGCGCCTCAGCAGTTGCAGCAGCTCCTCACGACGGCCGATTCGACCGCCTGCAACGGCGCCAGCTCCGAGTGGCTGCAGCTCGACAGCCATCAGCCGCTGAAGGAACTGGTGGCCGACACGGGCGCCGACGCCGCCCTCGCCGTCGAGATGTCGCTCGCGGGGTTCCGGCCGGCCTACCTGCAGGCCGAGAGCGAGAGCGGCATCGTCTACAACAACATCGAGAAGGTCGGCTGGCTCAAGGTGGTCGCCACCGCGTCGGTGGGGCCGGCCCGCCGCCGGGTCGTCGCCTTCAAGGGCATCCGCGTGGTCTGCACGGTGCCGTACGTCGTGGGCAAGTTCACGCTGTTCGAGCTGGAGCCCGAGGCCGCGGGGGCGGGCAACGCGAACCGCTTCAAGTACGAGAAGACGACCATGACCGCCGGAAAACCGGCCGACGCGGGCACACCGCTTCCGGTGAGCCTCCACCACGGCCCGGGAGCCTCGCCGGAAGAGCGCGGATGGATCTTCCTGGGAGGCGGGCCCCGGAAGTTGAACCTCACCTGGGGCCGGACCGCCGACGGCGAGGAATTCCAGCTCCTGGAGAAACCATGGAAGGTGACCGCCGATCCCGCGGCGCCGAGCCCCCTCCCCGCGGATCACCTGACGGTCATCATGGAGAAGGGGTTCTTCAACGGCGTCAAGGCCGACAACGACCTGCTCGACAACTTCGACTTCACGCAGCCGCCAGGCGACGCCGTCACGGAGAATGCGGCCCTCCTGCACCTCTACGGAACGGTCTCCGAGCCCTCGTCGACCTACGTGCTCGGCGAGGTCTACAGGCGCTTCCTCTCGCTGCGCTACCTGATGCGCACCTCGGACGGCCAGTACACCTACCTGCCGTGGTCGCAGCCGGCGAACTGGGGCCCCGAGCCCGCTCCGTGGCGCACCGCCCCCCCCTGGAACGTACGGCAGGACACGTTCGGCGGCAACTTGACAGCCTACAGCTACTACATGTCGGAGGTGGTCGAGGAGTCCTACAACCGCTCGGCCGACTTCATCGCGCCGCTGCAGAACCAGGTCGACATGCCGCGCACGTTCATCTCGCCCGGGCGAGTGAGCCACCGCTTCTCGATGGCCTACTTCCTCTACCAGCCGCCCTTCAATAACGGCGACGTTTTCATCCGCTCGACCTCGGGCGAACGGCTCTTCGACGGCAACCTGCACGGCCTCGTGATGGGAGACTACTTCTTCCCCGAGCGGGCCACCTACGCGCTGCCCTCGTCCGACTTCGGCTCGTTCCTGTCGCTGAGACAGCCCAGGGTGCCGGGCATCCTGCACTTCGCCGGAGGGGACGCGATCATCGACCGGCCGCTGGTCGTGCGAGACGGCGGAGTGCTGGCGTTCGACGGAAAGGTGACGATCGCCGCGCCGGTCACGGTGCCGGCCGGCGTGAGGCCCCTGATCATCGCCAGCCTGGGCTCGGATATCGTGATCAACACGCCGTCACCGATCCAGGCCTCACTGATGGCGCTGGCGGGCAAGATCCGGGGCACGCGCAGCGGCATCGACGTGCAGGGCAGCCTGGTGGCCGGAACCGTCGAGTGGTCGACGCTGCTGTCGAACACCGTGCGTTCGCGCGTCACATGGAACCTCGCAACCGATGCGACGGTGCCCGAGAACCGGCTCTACACGGTACACATGTCGCCGCCGCGCCAGTCCTACATGCCGGGAGGGCTCAATTGAGGCGCTCCGGCTTCAGCTTGATCGAACTGCTGGTGGCGGCAGTGCTGCTCGTCTCGATGCTGGTGCCGATCTTCAGCAGCCTCCACACCGGCATCCAGGGCACGGAACGCGTCTCGGAAGAGTCGATCGCCGCCAACCATGCGGTCGCCCTGCTCGAGCGGCTCGCCAACGTGCCCTACCGCAGGCTGCCCGAGATCCCACCGGACACCCCCGAATCGGAGCTGGCCACCTACGTCTCCCTGCCCGGCGGCCCGCCCCCTGCCCTCGCCGGCAGCGCCTTCCGGCGGTACGTGACCGTCAAGCAGGTCGCCGTCCGCACCGAGAACCCGACCGAACCGGACAACTCGGAGGCCGGCAACCTGAAGCGTATCGAGGTCTCGGTCAAGTGGAAGCCCGACTACCTCGACCGGAAATCCGAACGGACCCTCACCTTCCGCACGCTGGTCACGGATGACCGGGAGGTGTTCTGATGGCGGCGAGAGGTCGCAAACCCATGGAGGATCCAACCTTTCGGTGCCCGCACGCGTCGGAACTGCTGGAGACGGATACCGTCGGTCTCCAAGCCTCGAGCCTCGAGCCTCAAGTCCCATGAACAAGAAAGCCTTCACCCTCATCGAAGTCCTGGTGGCCAGCGCCGTGATGCTGGTGCTGTTCGTGCTCGCCGGAGGGGCTCTCTGGACGGGCGGCCGGTCGTCGACACGAGGCATCGAGAAGCTCGACGAGATAAGCAAGATCTCGCGGCTCGGCGAGTACCTCAAGAAGTGCCTGCGCTTCGCCGTGCAGGTCGAGCACCTGCAGCCGGGACCGGAACTGGAGGAATACCAGATCCGGTTCGTGGAGGAGATTTCGCCGATCGATGGCACCCGCGTCGAGAAGGACGCCTCGTTCAAGTTCAGCGGCCCGCCCAGGGGGGCCAAGCACGTGGAGATCGTCTTCGCCGGCCGTCCCCAGCCGATGGACTTCGATCAGCTGGATCTGAGGATGAGCATCACGGGCAACCTGATCTCGGTCCAGCTCGACGGAGGCAAGAATCGCGTGCTCGAGGTGGCCGTGACCAGCCCGTACATGGTCGCCCTGAGCGGATTCACCGGCAATCCTCTGGAGGGTCTCGGGGCCAGCGCGGGCGCTCCCGACGCGCTGGCATCGGGCGGCTCGGCCGGTGGCCTGCCACCCGGCACGCCGCTGGCCGGCTTGCCGGGCAGCCCCTCGCCCGCCCCGGGTTTCACGCCGCCGATCGCCTCGCCCGGTCCGCTCGCCAGCGCCGAAGGACCCGGGCCCAGCGGCGCAACGGGCGGCCTCGGCGCACTCGGGACCCAGCTCGGGACCGGGGCCGTCGCGACTCGGGACAAGCCAGACCAGGGGGTTCCGCCGGGCGAGAATCCGGCGGAAGGCGAGACCTTCACAACCGAAGGTGGAACCGGCACTCCCCGGAGCCCGGCCCGCATGCCGCCGCGCCTGGAATCGCGGTCGGATTCGGCCACGATCACGCCGTCCGCCGGTCCGCCCCTCGGCTCCAAGCCAGCGGAAGCCGTCGGCGGCGACGCCGAACAGGCCGAGGAAGAGGAACCGGCCGTGATCGCGAGCGACGACCAGGGAATCACGATCGCCCGAACGCCTCCCGGCCCGCCCACCCAAAGACTGGATCAGCCGGTGAAGCCCGTGAAGCCCGTGAAGCCGCTGCGTCCCACGATGACCGCGCCCCCGAGCATCAAGCCCCCGATGGGTCCGTCCACGGGCGTGACCCGTTCGCGGCTGCGCGCCCCCACCGAGCCGGCCGGGACGCAGGAGCCCACGGTCCGGCGGACGCCGCCCGTGCTGCCCCCCGCGCTGCAGGCGGTCATCGACAAGCTACGCGAGATGCCCCGAGACCCCAAGCCGCCCAAGGCTCCTGAGCCGGAGAAAGAGCCGGACAAGCCTCTCCGACAGACGGAGCCTCTCGAGGCCACGCCTGCCGGAGAGGGCGGGATGAACCAGCCGTTCAACTAGAAGGGGTTGGGGGTTGGGGGTTAGGGGTTAGGGGTTAGGAGCCGGGTGCGGCGCTTCGAGTGAGAGGGTGGTCGCGCTGGCCGGCTGGCGCCCGCGGCCGCACCCACGGTGGACCTTCCTGCTGGACTCCCGCGCTGCCCTCTCGCCGCTGAAACGTGAAACCCGTCGCCTAACCCCTAACCCCTAACCCCTAACCCCTGTCTTTCACACCTGGAAGCTGTTGCCGCAGCCGCAGGAACTCTTGGCGTTCGGGTTGGTGATGCTGAAGCCGGCGCCGGTCAGCGATTCCACGTAGTCGATCTTGACTTCGTTCAGGTGCTGGGCCGACTCGGCGTCCACCAGGATGTTCACGTCGCCGGCCTTGACGATCTGGTCGTCGGCCTTGCTGTCGTCGAACGTCATCCCGTACTGGAAACCGCTGCAACCGCCTTTCTCCACGAAGATCCGGAGGTGCTTCCCCGTGAGGGCCGCATCGGCGGCGATGTACTCCTTGACCTTCTTGATAGCGTTCTCGGTGAGCGTGAGCATCGAGGGAACTCCTTGTTTTTTGTGATTTGAGTTACGGTACGGCCAACACTGACGATACGCCTGGCTCGCGCGGCCGACAACCTACCGCCGTCGTTCACGGGCGGAGCGGCTATAATGGGAAGCGCCGTGAAGCCCTTCCTGCCCGCGACCATCAAGCACGCCATCCCGGCCTCGACGAGAGGCGGGCAGGAGGTGTGCCCCTACTGCAACCGGACGATCCAGAAGCGCAAGAGCGGGCTGTGTCCGCACTGCGGCAAGGCCCCGTTCACGCACGAGGCGCGCGGCGCGCTCCTGGCGCTATCGACGCTGTGCTTCCTGGCGAGCCTGCCGGTGACCCCGGTGAGGGGCCTGCTCTTCGCGATGACGAGCCTGTTCTTCGCGAGCTACGTCTACCTCTACACGAGGCCGCAACAGCGGATGCTCGACAACCAGCGGGTCTTCCTGCCGCTGGCCGCGCTGATGTACCTGGCGATCCCGGTGGCAACCGGCTCGCTCTTCGGGCTGGTGCTGGCCCTGCTCGGCACCGCCTTCACCTACTGCGCCCTGCCTAGCCTGCACTCGCCCGAGAGCGAGGACGGCTCCCGGGGCATCGAGGAGTTCGAGGCCCAGAACCAGCTCACGTACGGATTCGGCGGCATCCGGGAACAGATCCGCGCCACGATCACGGCTTCCGACGGCATCAAGCAGGCGGTGCTGACCAAGGAGCTGCTGCCCCGTATCGACCAGCTCCTGGACAAGAAGCTCCTGTCGATCCTGCGGCGCAAGGTCAGCCTGGAGAGGATCATGGCGAGCACCGATCCCCATCGGCTCGAGGACGATCGCAAGCGCGCGCTCGACCGTGCGACGGTCGTCAAGAGCGACGCGGTGCGCAGCGAGCTGGCCCGGAGCGCCGTGCTGTCCAAGGCGATGATGGACAACTACCAGCGCGTCGGCGAACTGCTGAACGTGTACAACGTGCAGATTCGCAACCTTCAGAAGGTGCTGCTCAATCTGAACATGAAGATCGCCGCCTCCGCCTTCAACGACGGAGGCCTGGATTCGATCCGCCAGCCGCTGGACGCGCTCGACCAGGAGATGGACATGCTCGAGCGCAGCTTCAAGGACGTCGACCAGCTCCTGCAGCTCTGACCCACTACATCCGATCTGCATCGCACGGCGCGACGATCTGGCGAGGAACGCCAGCCTTTCCTCCAGCCTCCAGCCTCAAGCCTCACTCCGGGCGAAGCCCGCGCTGTGCGTCGCGGATTTCTCTTGACTTCCGGGGTCGCTTCAGGGAGATTTGCCCCATGTTTCGTGGCCCTGACTGGACGACTCCCGGCGGCGCGGAGGCGAGCGCACCGCAGGCCCAGGCCGCAACCGCGGCTGGGCTGTTCTCGATGGCCGAGATCGAGGTCAACTCGCGCTGCAACCTGCACTGCGACTACTGCCCCGTCTCGATCGCTCCGCCGCTCGCGCAGGCCCGCCTGATGCAGCCGGCGACCGTCGACCGCATCTTCTCCGAGCTGGCGCGACTGGGTTTCGCAGGACGCCTGTCCTACCACTTCTACAACGAGCCGCTCCTGCACCCCGGCCTCGAAGGCCTGGTCGAGCAAGCGCGCGAGCGGCTGCCGCGGGTGCGCCAGGTGCTCTACACGAACGGCGAACTGCTGAGCGACGCGCGTCACGCCCGCCTGATCGCCGCGGGCATTCATCGCTTCGTCATCACCCGGCACACGGGCAAGCCGATCGCGGAGCGCCCCTTGCAGACGATCCTCGAGCCCAAAGAGCTGGTGCTCACGAACCGCGGCGGGGCGATGGGTCAGGCACCGGAGCCGCTCCGGCTTCCGTGTCATGCCCCGTACAACATGCTCATCGTGACCGTCTCGGGCGACGTCCTGCTCTGCTACGAGGACTACCACCGGACCCAGGTCATGGGAAACATCCTCCAGCAGCCGCTGGACGAGATCTGGTTCTCCAAACGTTTCTCGGAGCTGCGAGAGCTTCTGATGAAGGGCGATCGCACCCGCACCGAGATCTGCCGCGCATGCATCAACCAGGCGCATCTCTCGGACGAGACTTTCGACTTCGTCCTGTGAGGATGCGAAACGGCCGGTGCCGGGTGTTGCAACCTTTCCCAACGGCAGGTCGTAGTATTTGCTGATAACAGAGAGCTTTTCGTTTCTGCCCTGTCCCCGAGTCTTTCGCAAGGAGGCCAAGCCGTGAACCGTGTGAGCATTCTTCTTCTGATCGCGATGGTGGCGATGCTGGCAACCGCCTGCTCCGCGCCTCCTCCTGCTCCGATGGGCTTCTCCAGCCGGCAGCAGTTCAACGATTACGTCGACAGCCTCCAGGTTCCCGATTCCTGGAAGGAAGCGGTCAAACAGGAGACCGGGGGCGTCTCCGGCAAGTACATCAACAACATGGCGAAGTACCTCAAGCTCCAGGGCGAGCCGGTCGTCGCCCTCTGCAAGCGCTATGGCATGAAGGCCGAGGTCGGCTTCGACGGCATCGATCCCACGCCGGCCATCCGCCAGGCGGTCAGCGATCTCATCGCCGCCGGCGACAAGCAGAATCTCTACAAGAACGGCCGGTGGCTCGACACCGAGGAACTGAACGGCCAGTGGGAAGAGGGCAAGAACCAGTTCCAGCAGGCCGCCGAGTTCGCCGCTCAGCGCAAGGGCGGTTCGTTCAAGAAGACGGTCAACAGCCAGCCCGACTTTGGCGACGTCAAGGAACGCTAGTCTCTCCGTCCCGGCCCAGGCCCCCTCGGGGTCGGGCCAGGATTCCGCTCCCTCACCCGGTTCCGGGCAGTGAGTCGATCTCTCCGAACCCCCAGGGTGCCCCCGCGCCCTGGGGGTTCTTCGTCTCCGTCATCATCCGGCAACCGCTTCGGCGAGCTGGCGCGCTCGGCCCGTGCCTGGCTCCTCGGTGTCGCCATCCTCCTGGCCCTGGCCGCCCTCGCCTCCAGCGGCCTCGATCCGGTCACGATCGTCGACCCCCAGCGGTTCCAGTTCCCCCCGCGAACCGAGCTGGGCGTCTGGCTGCCGCCGGTCCTTGCCTCGCCGGAGCCGGCAGAGTTCGGTGAACTGGCGAAAGAGCTGCGAGGCACGCCGGACGTGGTGCAGCGGCTGCGCCTGCTCTGTGGCGGGTTGCACTCGCGGATGCCCTATCCGCCGCCGTTTCCGAAGCGGCGTGACGCGGGTCTTCCAGCGACGCCGGAAGAGGCAGGACAGGTGCTGGCCACCTGGCAGGCCGGCGAGCACGCAGATCGGTTGTCGGTGGCATGGCTCTCGCTGAGGCTGGCCGTCGCGGGCGGTCTCGACGCTCGTCTGATCGTGGCCGACGACGGCCGTCTCTTCTCGCCCTCGGGCTGCGCGGGCATCGAGGTCTGGTACCCCACGCAGCACTCCTGGATAGCGGTCGGCCCCGTCGCGGGCCTGCTCTTCAACCGGCCGGGCGGCTTCCTGTCGTTCCTGGAGCTGCGACTGTGCCTGGCGGAGGGACAGCCGGTGGCGGTGACTCCCCTGGTGACCCGAGTGGCACCGAGCCGCTTCGGCTCCCGGGCGTTCGAGTACTCGCAGCTGCTACGCAACGTGTGGCTCCCCTCGATCGCCGTTTCCGAGGCCGGCGCGAGCAAGCGCACGTGGCTGCTGGCCGCCTCGCCGGGCGCGTGCCTGTGGCCGTGGTGGCTGCGCTCGACCGGGGCCAAGCTCGACCGCCGGCTGTCGTCCTGCTGGACCGGTCCACCCGCGGGGCTCTGGGGCAAGCTCGCGCTGGGAGCGCTGCTGTTGCACGTGCTCCTGGTTCTCGGCGCGGGCGCGGGCAGGCCGCGAGAAGAGCAGGCACGCCTGGTGGTCGAGGATGCTGGTCGGATCGTCGCGGCGGTGGCGGCCGGAGTCGGACCGCTGGTCGCGCTCGCGCGCCGTGCCCGGGCGGCCGTGCGGCAGCATGGATGGGAACTGGTCAGACGAAACCTGGGGCCGCGGGATGACGGGCGCCCGGTGCTCCCGGCCGGCCGGGGGAAGCTCGGGAGCTTCCTGTTCCTCGCCACGCTGGCGCTCACCGCCGCCGCGTTCCAAACGCTGGCGCTACGCCCCATCTGCGAGGAGGACGCCTACATCTCCTTCCGCGTGGCCCGCAACGTGGCGACCGGGGGCGGGTTCAGCTTCAATCCCGGCGAGCCCGGAGTGGAGGGGTTCTCCAACCTGCTGTGGATCCTGCTGCTCTCGGCCGGCTACCGGGTGTGGCCAGACCTCCCGCACCTGTCGCTTGCGCTCGGTTGGACCTTCCTGACAGCGCACCTGCTGCTGGTGTGCTGGCTGGCGCTGAGGCTGGGGCGGCTGGCCTGGCTGCCGGTGCTGCTGCTCGCGACGAACCTCTCGTTCGTGGGCAGCGCCACGTCGGGCCTCGAGACGGCAATGGTGGCCTGCCTGGTGACGGCGGCCGTCTGCGGCTGGCTCAGGGAGGCACCGGGCCGGCCTTCCTGGGGAGTCCTGCTGGGTTGCGCGCTGGTCTGCATGTCCCGGCCGGAAGGGCTCACCCTGTTCGCCGCGATCTCGCCCGGGCGGGAGGTGCTCGACAACGCGGCGGTGGCCGGCTGGCGAAAGCGATGGTACCTGCCGTTCGGGCTGTTCCTGGCCGCCTATACGCTCGCACGCTTCGTGCTGTTCGGCGCCGTGGTGCCTCACGTGTACCAGGGCCGGACGCTGGCCCAGCACGGTCCGCTGCTCGATCGGTTGGGCCAGGGCGCCGAGTACCTGGCCGCGGCCTTCCTCGCCAACCCGGCCCTGGCGCTGGGACTCGCCGGATTGGTCCTGGTGGCCGGACGAGCCGCCGGCTTCCGGCTGACGACGGTCGTGGCGGTCCACGTGGCGGTCGTCCTGGCGGTGGGCGGCGACATGGAGTACTTCGGCTACAGCCGTTTCCTGATGCCCGTGGCGGCGCTGCTGGCGATCGCGGCCCAGCTCGCGGCGCAGCGGCTATCCGAGGAGGGCCGGTGGCCCGGGGCGGTGGCGGGGCTGGCGCTCGCCGCGGTGCTGGCGGGCAACTCCCACACGAGCCTGCGTCCTCAGTTCGTGGCCGCGTGGCAACCGGTGCCGCTCGCTCGCTGCCTGACCGCGGGACCGGGGGCGTTCCTGGCGGCAGGCCGGGCCGGGCTGGCTCACCTGGCCTCCGGCGACTTCGACGGGACGCGAGGGTCGTTCGACGGGCAGGTGGCCCGGCACCTGGCCGCCCATCTGCCCCACTCGGCCGAGCTGGTCTGTCCCTCCGCGGGGCGGATGGCCTACCTGTGGCCGGGCCCGTTCCTGGACCATCTGGGGCTGGTGACGCTGAAGCCCGCCATCTTGCCGTCAGGGCAACGCGGGGGGACGGCGCGGCGGTACTACTTGACCTTCCCCGCGCTGCTACGGCCCGACCTGCGCGCGCTGCGAAGGGCCGGTTACCGGTTGGTCTGGTCGTACGTGGCGGCGCTCCAGAAGTGGGAGACGCACCTGCCGAGCTACATGCTCCTGGCGCCTCCGCCGGAGGGGCAGCTCGCGCTAACGCCGGATTTATTCGAACCGGACTGGCAGGACCTGCGCTGGCCCGACCTGCCTCGCTCTCAGGTCGTGCTCTGCCTGGAGAACCCGAAGGACCGGCCGGTGTTCGACGGTGTCGCCGGCACGCACGACCCGGACCAGTTCCCGCTGCTCCCGCCGCTGGTTCGGCGCTGGGTGGAGCGCAAGTAGGTTCCAGGTGTCGGGTGTCAGTGGGAGGCGGGAGGGAGGGAGCGGCCCGGAGGACTGACCGGGGTGCATGTCACGCGGGGGACACCAGTGTTGTACTCCAGTTTGCCTCTCGGGAGCGTTGCTC
>CAZSVK010000016.1:18504-27477 GCA_964610245.1 uncultured bacterium | reverse complement strand
CCAGCAGTTCCAGAAGGCGATCGAACTCAACGACGGCGATGCCTACTCCTGGAATGGCCTGGCCCTGGCGCACGCCCGCTCGGGGAAGCCCGCGGAGGCCGAGAAGTGCCTCAAGAGGGCAATCGCGCTCGACAACACCCAGGCTTATGCCTATCACAGCCTGGGTGTCTTCTACATGGAGCAGGGCGACCACGCGCGGGCCGAGAACTATCTCAAACAGGGGTTGAAAGCCAACCCCCGCAACGAGATGCTCTACGAGACGCTGGGCAACGTCTACCGGGCCGGCGGCGAACTGGAGCGCGCGCGGGAAACCTACGAGACGATCCTGCGCCACAACCCCCAGAGCGAGCGCGGGCACCTGTGCCAGGGCAGCCTATCCTACGAGCGGGGCCAGACGGCCGATGCGGTCATGCACTTCAAGAGCTCGCTCTCGCAGAACCCGGATTGCTGGCAGGCCCACGCGCTGCTCGGACAGCTCCAGCACGAACTCGGCGAGGTGGATAACGCCCAGGCTAGCTACCTCGCGGCGCTCGCCCTCAACCCGCGCAACGTCAAGTTGCTGGCCAACCTGGCCAGCCTCTTCATCCAGAAGGGGTTCGTTCTCCGGGCCTGGATGACCTGCACTCAGGCCGTGGCCCAGCAGGACGACTACGCCTACCCTCACTACCTGATGGGGAAGCTGTACCTGGCCGAGCGGATCTACGACAAGGCCGAGGAAGAGCTGGGCAAGGCCCGCCAGTCCGATCCGTCCGATCTCTACACGCTGACGGCGCTGGCTGATGTCTGCATCCGGCGGGACAAGACCCGCGATGCCCGCCGGCTACTCGACGAGATCCTCGAACGCCATCCGGGCGACCGCTACGGCGAGCTGCTGCTGGCCACCCTGCACCTGAGCGATGGCCGCAAGGACGACGCCAGGAAGCTGCTCAAGAAGCTCGTCAAGTCTTCCGCTGCCGACGAGTTCGGCCTGCGTGCCAGGGAGCTGCTGCAGGGGCTCTGACCTACTACTTCCGACTATCATCGCACGCTGCGACGATTTCGGACGAGGAGACCGAAGGAGAGATGGGGAAGAGGAGGATTCGGCTCCTGGCGCGGTCTGTGCCTAGACCGCCAGCCTCTCCAGCCGCCGCAGGACCTCCTGCGCCCGTTCGACCTGCGCCCTGACGACCTCGGCCAGCTGACGGGGCTCGAAGCGCGAAGTCTCTTCCATCATCTCGGCGATGTTCGAGAGCGCCTGGATGGGATTGCGGAACTCGCAGACGAGCTGGGCCAGATTCTCCCGGAGGATCTGCACTTCGCGGTCCTGGGTCACCGGCTCGCACCGGAAGCCCTGTTCGAGGAAGCTGTGGATCGACTTCGCGATCTCGCGCATGTTGACCGGCTTGGCCCAGATGTCGTTGGCGCCGGCCTCGTAGCCTTCCTGCTTGACCTTGTCGGGCGTGCTCCCCGTGACCATGATGATCGGGATGTTCTCTGTGTGCGGATCGTGCCTGAGCACCCGGCAGACCTCGTAGCCCGTCACCCCGGGCATCACGATATCCAGCAGGATGACGTCAGGCTTCTCCTGGAGCACCTGCTCGAGCGCCTCGACGCCGCTGGCGGCGGTCCGGACGGCGAACCCCTCTTTCTCCAGACCGTCCTTGATGATGCGCAGAACGACCCGGTTGTCGTCGACGGCCAGCACTCGGATCCTGTCGGATGCCATGGGGTCAGCTCCCTCCCTTCACCAGGGGATGGAGATCGAGCATCTTCACCCAGAAGGCGTTGAGCGGCAGCCCGACGGCCAGCAGCGAGATGAGACCGGCGGCAACGTCGTCGGCCATCACGCCCCAGCCGGCCGGCAGTTGCTCGAGCTGCCTGATGGGAAAGGGTTTCACGATGTCGAGCAGCCGGAAGATGACGAACGAGACCAGCACCAGCCGCCACTCGTTCTCGTAGGTGCCGGGCTTCAGGTAGGAGGCGGCAATCAGGAAGCCGACGATCTCGTCGATGACGATGATGTTGCAGTCGCCCCGGTTGTACAGCCGCTCGGCCACCGTACAGACGCCCACGCCGATGATGGTGCAGACGGCCAGCAGACAGAAGATCCCGAGCGGATTGATGTCGATTCGGCGGAAGTAATACCAGATGGCGACGCCGACCAGAGTACCGGCGGTCCCGGGGGCGACGGGCGTGTAGCCCGAATAGAAGCCGGAAGCGGCGAACTTCACCCAGAACTGGACGAAACCGTTGAGCGGCTCGGGCTCGTCCTTCTTCTTCGGACGGCTAGCGAATCCAAACGGGGTAAAGGCTTCGGGCATCGGGACTTACTCCAGATGGCGCCAGTACATCGCGAAGTACTCTGCGCCAGTGGCGACGGTGAAGACAAGGGCCACATACGTGGTGAAGTCGGCGATCTGCGCGTAGTAGAGCATCGACACCCAGGGCACGCTCAGCGTCCCGCTGAAGGTGAGCACCTGGAGATCCAGAGGGATCATGACGGCCACCGCGGCGCTGACCTGGAAGATGGTCTTGTACTTCGCCCATCGGGTAGGCGTCATCACCTGCCCGGAGGCGGCGAGCAGCAGCCTCAGTCCGAGCACGGCAAACTCCCGGAACAGGACGAAGACGACGATCCAGGCGGGCATCCGGCCCAGTTCGACGAAGCTGACGAAGAGCGCCGTGATCATCAGCTTGTCTGCCACGGGATCGGTGAACTTCCCGAAGGTCGACACCGTCTGCGTGGCCCGCGCCACGATGCCGTCGTAGATATCGGTGATGCCGGCCGCGTTGGACAGGAAGAGCGCGGCCACCTTTCCCCAGTCGCCGGCCAACCCTGGGTCGCCCGTGTCGGCCAACAGCATGACCATCAGCACGGGCGCGGCCACCATCCGGGAGATGGTGAGGCAATTGGCCAGGTTCAGCACGATTCCCTTACGCGGCTGCACGGACTGGCCCCCCTTCGCGGCGCCGGCGGGTGTCGGACGGCTTGCCCGCCGGCACTCGGCCGTCGACCTGCCCCGCAGCCACGATCTCCCCGGAGAAATCGAATCCGTCGGAGCGGTCGACCCGCACCCGAACGAGTTCTCCGGGCCGAGCGGCCCGGTGCGGCGGGGTCAGCACCAAACCGTCGACCTCAGGCGCCTCTGACGCGGTGCGGCACGACACGAACCCGTCGCCCAGTTCGACCACCAGCCCCTGCCTGACCTCGCCCAGCCGGAACGGCGTGAGGTCACGGGCCTCCTCGGCCAGCTCCCGGAGGCGCTCGGCCCGGCGGACCGCGGTGCGCTTGGCGACTCGGTGCTCGAGCGTCGCCGCGTGCGTGCCCTCTTCCGGAGAGTACTCGAAGACCCCGGCCCACTGGACCCGGGCCTTCTCGACGAAACGGCACAGATCCTGGAAGTGGGCCTCCGTCTCGCCGGGATGGCCCACCAGGAAGGTCGTCCGGAGCGTCACTCCGGGCCAGCGCTCACGGATCGTCTTCAGGTGCGCCAGGTAGCGCTCGCCGTCGCCCGGGCGGCGCATCGCCTGCAGGACGTCGCGATGCGAGTGCTGCAGCGGCATGTCGAGATAGGGGCAGAACCGCTTGCTGGCGGCCAGGACCTCCAGGTGTCGCTCGTCGAGCCCGAACGGAAACATGTAGAGCAGCCGGAACCAGGCCACTTCCTCGACCTCGTCCAGGGCCCGCAACAGCGCCAGCAGATCGGTGCCGTCGCCCAGGTCCTTCCCGTAGGAGGCCGGGTCCTGGGCCACCAGGTTCACTTCGCGAACGCCCAATCGCACGGCCAGATCGCGGGCCTCCTGGACCAACGATGCCACTGGCCGGCTCTTGAGTCGGCCCTTGATTGCCGGGATCGCGCAGAACGAGCAGGGGCGATCGCATCCCTCGGAAATCTTCAGGTAGGCGATTCCCGGCTCGTTGAGCAGGAACGGCCGCCCGTAGGCCGGCGAGGTCGACGGGGCCTCGAGCGGCACCCGATAGCCCAGCCTGCCCAGCAGCGCGCGGATACCGGCGGGCCCCGGCTGGGCCAGCCAGCCGTCGACCTCGGGCATTTCCCGCTCCAGCTCTTCGCGATAGCGCTCGAACAGGCAGCCCCCCACGATCACCTTCAGGTCGGGCCGCTCGGCCTTCAGCTTGAGATACGAGAGGATGGCGTCGATCGACTCGACCTTCGCCGACTCGATGAACCCGCAGGTGTTGACCAGGACGATGTCGGCCAGACCCGCCTCGGCCGTGTAGGTGCAGCCCGAGCCGAGGAAGCTCGCGGCCATGGCCTCCGCATCGACCTGGTTCTTGGGGCAACCCAGGCTGACAATCGATAGGGTGGGCGCGGCGGTCCTGGCAGCCATCGGCTTCGTCGTCAACGGGCCTCGGCGGGGCTGCCGGGGCGGAAAACGTTGAATTATATCGCGCCCTTGCAGAGCCCGGCAACGACTATGAGCTGCCGGGGAGCACGAGAGCCTGTTCCCCGCCCCTGCCTCGACGGCCGGGTGGAGGAACAGGCTCCTGGCGTCCGCTGTCGACGCAGGGACGCCGAGGGCGCCGGCAGGGCGCCCCGTATCGACCCCTCAACCGATCGCGGCGACCTTGGCAGGCGCGGCGGCGGGCAGTACCTCGGGGAAGCTCGTGTTGATCTCCTCGCGGAGAGTCTTCACGTCGAATCGGATGTAGTTCTGCCCCGACACGGCATTCATCAGGACCTCGCCGTTGAACACGAGGATACTGTCGCCCTCGATCAGGAAGGTGAGTTCCACCAGGGGATGGGTCACCTGGGGCAGCAACTCCTTCAGCGACACGATCGTCTTGCGCAGACGCTGGATGCTGAAGTCGTGGTCCCGGAGAGTCCGAGCGACTTTGAGCTGAATGAGATCGGAGAAGGTGTACAGCCGGTACTTCCCTCTTCGCCTGTAGGATGGGCGAATGAAGTTCGTCTTGTCCCAGTACTGGATTTGCCGGTACGAGATATTGACGAGTTTCGCCACCTCTTTCGGCGTGAAAAAGGATTTCACGATACCATCAACTCCTTGGAGCGACTCGGTGCGATGACTCTTGCTGCGACTGTGTGCTGCGACTGTGACGGGGGTTGAGCCCCGGGACGGCCCGCGGGCCTCTCAGCTCCTCGAGCGTCCATCTCATGGATCGGCAGGTCCTGAAAAAGGTTGATTCGATGGCGGCCTCTTCCCCTTGCCCGGATCTCCAGAACGCTGTATACTTGCCGCCTTTCGGGCCCAACCACACAAATTCTTCACCGCGGAGAGCCGGTCCACTTTTGTCTGTCTTTGTCCAACACTGCCGGGCGCCCCTCGCCCACGCGGCGGCCGCCGTTGCCATGATGCTCGCCGCGGTTTGCGCGACGCCGCCGGAGTTGCGAGCCGAGACGCTCCCCCAGATCCAGGTGAAAGTGGCCGGCAAGTCCCTCCACGTGCGCGAGTTCTCCCGCACCCCCTACGTCGCCTGGGACGATCTCGCCGGCGCTTTCGCCCTCGAGAACTACTTCAGCGAGGCCACCGGCACCTACTCGCTCATCAACGCCACCCCGGGCAAGGAGATGGCCGTCGAACTCACCCCCGGCGCCCGTGAAGTCACGGTCAACGGCGAGGTCCGCAAGATGCCCGCCGTGCCGCTGGTCAAGGACGGAGTCCTCTGGCTGCCGGTCAAGCCCTTCGCCGACCTCCTGGGCTTCCCGGCGAAGAAGCTGAAGTTCTCCCGGACGCCGGGCGCCGCCCCGGTCGAGGGACGCCCGACCGACGCGAGCGTGGCTGCTCCCTCGACGCCGAGGACCTCAGCGCCGAGCCCCCTTGCCGCAAACCCGGCCGAGCCGCCGGCCCCGTCGCGCGCCACCCAGCGGATCAAGCTCCCGCCGGTGCCCCAGGTCAACGAGCCGGAGCGCTCGAGGTTTGCCGGGTTCCGGATCGCCCTCTTCGCCCGCACCAGTCACGACGAGAAGAAGGACGACCCTCGCGCCACCGGCGTGATCCACCGGCTCCGCAACCTGCTCGAGCAGTCCGGCTTCCCCGTGCAGGAGCTTCCGCCCGCCGCCATCTGGCCGGCCCCGGCCGCGGTCAACATCCTCAGACCCCACCTGGCGCTGTTCCTGGAACTCTCGCCCCGCAGGGATCGCTTCTGGGTTCTCCATCCAGTGGCCGGTCGTCCCTCGCCCGCGGGCCAACCGGCCGGCGTTCGCGGGCCGGCGCCCGATGAGGCGGCCCTGACGGTTGAACTCGCCGGTCAGACCGCCGAACTGATGGCCCGGATGACCGGTGTGGCAGGTCAGGACCAGGCCGAGCCTGGTCTTCTCCCCTGCAGCCGCCTGATGGCCGCCAGCCTGCTCCTCGACTTCCCGGCCCGCGTGGGGGCCTCCGGCGCCGGAGGCGAGACGGCCATCGCCAGGGCACTCCACGACGGGGTCGTGTTCGTTCTCGGGGAGCGGGCCCGCGGCTCCCCGGCGTCCGCGCCGCCAGCCACGGCCGCCCAGGTCTCGGCTGCGCCCCCGCTCACGACCACCACGGCCGCGGTCCAGGCCCAGCCTCCCGCCGGCCCCCCGGACGCGGTCGCACCTGTCCCTCCGGCCGCGCCTGTCGCCCCCCCGGCGCCTCTGCCCGTTCTCGATCCCGCGGCACCCGCCCCCGCCGCCACGGTCCCCGAGGACGACAACCCGCCCGGCATCGACACGCCCGCCCAGGACGAGCCCGACCCGCCCGGCATCGACACACCGGCCCAGGACGAGCCCGACCCACCCGGCATCGACACGCCGGCCCAGGAGAATCCCTCCGACGCTCCACCCGCTGTCAGGCCGCCGGCGAGCGAGCCGCCCGCCCCGGGCCCGCACGCCGACGAGCCGCCCGTGGCCGTGCCTCCGCCCCGGCGCGCCCCCCCTGCGCCGGCTGGCCGCGAACCGATCGACCTACCCGGCGGCGAGCTGCCGGCGGCCGACGACGGCACCTACTCCCCCCTTCCGCCAGACCAGGAAGGTGAGGCCCGATGAATCGCAGGTCGCGCCCGGCCGGCCGCTGGTTCTTCCTGCTCTGCAGTGTGACCGTCCTGGTACTGAGCTGGACGGTGCAGCCCGAGGCGGCACGGGAGTGGGTGCGCGTCAAGCTGGCGGCGTTGAGCGGCTCCCGGGCGCCGGGAGTCGCCTCCGGGCTCGACGACGGCTCGGCGCTGAGCCTGCCCGAAAAGCCCCCATTGGAGTCGAAGAAGATCACCATCTATCTGCCTTCGCGCGGCTCACCGGGGATGCTCGAGGCGGTGGACGCCAGCATCGGTGCCGCCAGCACTCCGAAGGAACTCGCCGTCGAGGCGCTCGGCCTGCTGCAAGCGCCTCCCGCCGAGGCCAATCGCAAGCCCGCGGTCCCGGCGGGCACTCGGGTGCAGGCGGTGTTCCTCCAGGGCACGCGGATGATTGTGGATCTATCGTCCGAGTTCCTCTCCACTCCGCCGGGCTCCGTCTCCGAGGCCAGGCAGCAGCTCTACGCCGTGGTCAACACGCTGACGAGCCTCCCCTTCGCCGAGGAGGTCCGTTTCCTCGTGGGGGACGAGGAGCGCACCACCTTCTTCGACGT
Organism: uncultured bacterium; assembly: GCA_964610245.1. Taxonomy (GTDB): domain Bacteria; phylum Muiribacteriota; class UBA6191; order JACPRK01; family JACPRK01; genus CAZSVK01. Next base: position 19,935 of record CAZSVK010000016.1, on the reverse strand, counting down.
GCTGGATCTCACCGCCGTCTACCGGTTCAACGCGGAGCTGGTGGCCAACAGGAGTCCGCAGTGACGGGCCGGTCCCGCGCCGTCCTCGAGTCTCCGCGTCCGGCATCAACCGTCGTCCGGTCCGCGGCGGCGCTCGTCTGCCTGTGCCTGTGGCTGGCGCTGGGCGCTCTTCCGGCCCTGGGCGAGGAGAGCGGCTTCCTCTCGCTCCCTTCGTTCACGGCCCGAGCCACGACCGGCGGAGTGGTCTTCGCGTTCGACGCGCCCGACTACGGCGCTGCCAGCGTCGAGCTGGCACTGCCGCGCGAGAAGGGCAAGCCGCGGACGGTCGAGCACCATCGCCAGCTTCGAAGGGGCTCCAACCGGCTCGACTTCTCGACCGACGGTGCGGCGGGGCCGGTCGACTACAGCCTGGAGCTGTCGTTCCCGGGCTACGCGTTCGAATCGGAGCTGGGCCGTTTCGGGCGCGGCGAGGGCCAGTTCTTCAAGCCGACCCACGTGGCCGTGGGCCCTCGAGGCGAGGCCTACGTGGTCGATACCGGCAACGACCGCATCCAGGTGTTCGACCGCCATCTGAACTTCATCTTTCAGTTCGGCTCCTTCAACCCGGGCCCGGCTTCCGCGCAATCGGAAGTCGAGAACGCCCGGTTCGACGAGCCGTGGGACGTGGTCATCGGCGGCAACCAGGAACTCTATGTCACCGATCAGCGCAACGACCGGGTCGTGCGACTCGACCTGATGGGACGCTACATCTCGGAGTTCGGCCGGGACGACGGGCTGGCGGTGCCGCGGGGCATCGCCTGCGACGTCGATCGCCTGCTCTACGTGTGCGACTCCGACAACGACCGCGTCCTGGTCTTCGACCGGGACGGGCGGCTGCGCAAGCGCCTGGGCGCGTACGGCTGGGGCCCGCGCCAGTTCAAGGGCCCCTCGGACGTGGCGGTCTCGCGCGAGGGCAGGCTCTACGTGGCCGATGCCGGAAACCGGCGCATCCAGGTGTTCGATCGCTTCGAGCGCGCCGAAGGCTTCATCGAGGGCCCATTCCAGACACCCGAGAACCTCTACCTCGATCCCGACGGGTTTCTCTTCGTGATCGACTCGGCCGCGGGCCGCATCTTCCGCTACGCCGAGGATCGCGCCCTGGTCGGGACCTTCCCCGGCCCGGGCGATCGGTACGAGCTGAAGGGGCCCACCGATTGCGCCCGCGCGCCCGATGGGGCACTGCTGGTGGTCGACTCCGGCAACGGCCGGCTGCTGGTACTGGCCGAGAAGCGGCGAGCGTTTCGGCGATCGGGAACGCTCCAGGTGCCGGCGGCGCCGGCCCGGCCCTCCCCGTCCTCGCGCTGAGCGCCGTGGACCATACAGAACCGGCCTGCATCTGCCGATTCATGTAGCGTGCAGACCATCCACCGCACCCTGCCCATTCGACCTCGG
>CAZSVK010000016.1:15460-18488 GCA_964610245.1 uncultured bacterium | reverse complement strand
CTCTTCGCACTGGTGCTGGCGGTCCTCACCGTGGCCCTGGCGGGCTGCGCCGGCCGCAAGCCCAAGCCGAAGGACGTCGTGCAGCTTCCGACGGCTCCGACCAGCAAGGCCAAGCACTACCAGGACCTTGGCTGGATCGCCGGCCACAACAACAAGCTCCAGCTCGCCGTCCAGCACTTCCGGAAGGCGATCGAACTCAGCCCCAGTTACCCCGAGGCGCATCACGGGCTGGGTCTGGCCTACGCGAAGCTGGGCTACGTCGATCAGGCCATCCCCGAGTTCAACCAGGCGATCCGGCACAAGCCGGATTTCGACGAAGCCTACTTCAATCTGGGCATCGCCTATGCCAAGAAGGGCGACCTGGACGTGGCCGAGGAGATGTTCCAGACGACCTTGAGGCTCAACTCGCGCCACGCGGCCTCGCACCTGAGCCTGGCCTATCTCTACAAGCAGCGCAACCAGAATGACAAGGCCAAGGCCTATCTGGTGAGCTACCTGGATCTGCAACCGGAGGACACGGCGGCCCGCATCTACCTGGCCGAGATGTATTTCAACGAGGGGCTGTTCCGCAGCGCCATGCCGCAGTACCGCCAGGCGCTGCGCTTCGAGCCGCGCTCGGTCCGGGCGCTCTACCGGATGGGCGTCATCTACCACAACCAGAACCAGTTCGACCTGGCCAAGCGATACTACACGCGGGTGCTGGCGGTCGACCCGAACCACCTGGACTCGCTGACCAATCTGGGCACGCTCTACGTCAACGAGGGCGACACCCAGAACGCCTTGAACCAGTTCGAGCGGGCGCTGTCGATCGACTCGCACAGCAGCTATGCCCGCCAGCAGATCCAGCTGCTCCGCCGGCGTCTCCGCGGCGGGGGCAGGTCACGCGCCTCGGCGGCTCCGGTGGCTCCACGAGCCCCGCGGGCTCCGACGGCTCCGTTGAGTCCCGTACTGCCGGCCGACGACGATCCCTTCAGTTCGCCCGGCGAGATGCCGGCCGACGGCTCGCAGTCGCTGCCCGTCCAGACCGACTCGACCGTGGTCCCGATGATGAACGACATGCCCCAGCCTGACCCCGTGGCAGCCGAAGCGGCAACGCCCGAACCGGCCGCCGTCGAGCCCCCCGCCGCGAGCGAGGATGCCGCGCCCACCGCCGCCCCGGAGCTGCCGGCCGACGCGATCCCCGAGGACGCCGTCGTCCTCACTCCCGAGGCCGCGCCTCCCCAGCTCTCCGTCGAGGAGCTGGCCGCCGGGATGTAGGCGGTCGTCGACCGGGCCTAGCTCTTCATCTCGACCAGTTCCTGCACCGAGACCTTGAAGGTCTCGTACCAGGCCTTCCACGCCTCCGCGGTGTCACCGGGCGACTCGCCGGTCAGCTCGCGCAACAGGCGCACCGCCTCGCGGCGCAGGAACTCGGCGGGGTCTTCCAGGCGCCGGATCAGCGGCTCGACCGCCCGCACGTCCCGGAACTTGCCGATCGCCCACATCGCCGCCCAGCGGACCTGATCGACCTCGTCGTCCATCGCCGCGAGCAGCGATTCGACCGCCTCCGGCTTTCCGAGCTTTCCGACGGCATCGGTGGCAACGCACCGGATCTCGGCACTCGGATCGGACATCAGCTCGAGCAGAGCGTCGTAGGAGCCTGGATCGGCCAAGTTGCCCAGGGCGATCACCACCTCCTTCCGCACGTCCGGATCGCGGTCGTGGGTCGACACCAGCAGCGGCTCGAGAGCCATCGGATGTCCCAGCTTCCCCAACTCCTCCGCCGAGGCCATCCGCACGAACGGCTCCTCGTCGCCCAGAGCGACCACGAGAAGCTCCACCCGGCTGATGTCGCGCAACTTCTCGAGGGCGATGCGCACCGACCAGCGCACCCGCTCCTCGGAATCGGCCTGCAGCCGCAGCAGCGGCTCGATGGCCCTCTTGTCGCCCAGCTTGCCCAGCGCCTCGGCGGCGATCCATCGGATGGTCCAGTCGGGGTCGTTGAGCGCCTCGACGAACAGAGCGAAGCCCTCGGGGTCGCACTGCGCGCTCAGCACCCGCAACCCTTCGCGCAGGGTGGCGTTGTCCCGGTCCCGCTCGAGCAACCGGAGCACCGGCCCGACAATCTCGGGAGACTGAAACCGCCCCAGCGACTTCAGCGAGTACATCCGCAGCGGCCAGTCGGCGTCGCTCAGCGCCGCAACCAACGGAGCGATCGCCCTCGGGTCGCCCACCGCGCCCAGCGCCTCCGCGGCCGCCCGCCGTACCTCGACGCTCTCGTCCTGGAGGGCCCGGCTCAGCCGGTCAGTCGACTCGAAAGCCCTGGACGAACGGCAGAGCAGCGTCGCCGCCTTCTTGCGGACCGCAGGGTCGGGGTCGTCCATCGCCTTGAGGAGCGCGGGGAAGTTCCCCATCCCCTCGAACCGATCGAGTTGCTTCAGCCGTGCCGCCACATCGGGCATCGGCCCAGGCCCCCCAGCCTGGCCTCTCGTGATGTCGTCCACACCCATCCTTATGAAGACTCCCGCCGTACCGACGTTGCGGACCCCGTTCAGCGCATTAAAGTATATCACGGCCGGCGGCGGCGATGCGCTAGCACCGTCACCTCCGCAGGGCCTCGGAACGGCCTGCCGGACGGAGGTCCGAACCCGCCCGCACCGACCGCTCCACGTCCATCGAAGAGGAGGAACGATATGGCTTCCATCAGGTTCCTGGCGGCGGCGGCCCTGCTCGCCACCCTGGCGATCCCAGCAGGCCCCGCAAGTGCCCAGTACCGGGGCGGTTCCGACCCCGGGCGAGCCAACTTCGCCACCCAGAGCAACCCCTCGGCCCAGTCCGGACAGCTGCCCAGGAGTTCGAACTACTGGACGGCCACCGATCCGCGGCGACTGCCCGCGTCGACCACCGGGCGGACCTTCGCGGCCCAACCGACCGCCGATCCCAGGCGCATCTTGCCGGCCGCGGCCCACCTCCAGCGTTACCCGCCGCCCCCGAGCAGCCCGGCCTACCCGCCGACCTTCACCGTGGCCTTCCCCTCGCTGAGGGACGG
>CAZSVK010000016.1:6846-15450 GCA_964610245.1 uncultured bacterium | reverse complement strand
CGGGATCAGGCCAGCCAACCCGCCTACCGCTCGATGGCCAATCGCCGCGAGGATCGCCTCTCGTTCCAGAAGTAGCCGCTTCAGCAGCCGGAGGCCTCGCCCGGCCCCCGGCTCCCTTCGGCCAGAGCCGCCCGCTCAGCGAGCCGAGCCCAACGTCTTGAAGTTGAGCACTAGCTTCTTCTTCGCTGGGCCGGTCGCATCGGACGGCACTGCCGCCCGCTCGGGGGCGACCGCGGCGGGCTGCGGCGGTCGCTCCGCCGGGCGGGCCGCGGAGGACAGGGCCTTCAACCGATCTATCTGCAGCCCCCCCGTCCTGGGCACGCCGGCCGGTCCGGGGCTCGCGGAGGGGGCCGGCTTCAGCGACAGCCTGGAGAGCGCCGCGAGCGACCCGGCCACGCCGCCGGACGCGGCGGGCGGCGCCGCGACCGGCGCTTGTTGAACCGCGGGAGCGGCAGGCTCGGCCGGGGCGGTCCTGGAGAGCTGCGACAGCCTCTGCAACGCCCCTCCCGCGGCCCCGCCGGCTGCAGGCGGCCGCTCGTTCGGCCTTTCCAGCCCGAAACGCAGGGCCGGCGACACGGGGCTGGCTGCCGGCACCGGAGGGCGTTCGGCGCCCGCCGACTTCAACGAGTCGAGAGAGAACGGCGTCGAGGAACTCTCGCCGGAGGCTCCCCCGAGCCGGCCCATCAGCGAGCTGAGAGGACTCGCCTGTCCGGCGCCCGCTTCGCCGGCCGGCCTGGTCAGCCGGAGCGCTGAAGCAGTGGCAGCCAGGGGCCCACTCTCCAGAGCGCCCGCCAGCCCCCCGCCGGATAGACCTCCCAGCCGACTCATGATCGACGCATCCCGGGCGGGCGAGCCAGGAGGCGCCGGCGCCGGTGGCACCGCCTCCTCGGCTCTCCCCAGTCCGCCCGGCGAGGACTGCGACGTTCCCGCATCGCCCAGCACCTGGGCGACCGGCACACCTCGATCGCGACTCGAAGGCGACGCGCCCCCGCCTTTCATCAGGTCGAGCGGAGAGCGTCTGGCCGGCGCATCGCCGCCGGACGCTGCCGGCGCGGGCCCGCCCAGCGAGAAGCTGGGAGCGGAGACCACCGGCATCGGCTTGACCTTGGCGCTCTCGGGCGCTCCGACATCCTGGGCCATGAAGGCACCCAGCCTGCCCATTGTCGCCGGGGAGGCGGACTGGCCTGACGCCTGGGCCGTGGGCACTTGCTTCGGAGCCAGCAGGCCCAACAACTCCGAAGCCCGCCCGCCAGGCGGACGAGCGGCCTCCACGGACGGCGCCACGGCGGAAGGTCCGGAGGATTCTCCGGCGCCGGCACGGCCGGAATCGAAGGTCAGAAGCTTCTTCAACAGGTCGCCATCGGCCGAGCCCGCGGCTGTGGCCTGGGCGACGGGCGAGGCGGACGACGAACCGGCCCGCTCCACGAGCGAGGCCCCCGTCTCGAGCGGGACGGGCGCCGACATGCTCGAGACCGGGCGCTGGGTCGCAATCGTCTCCTCGGCCCACTCGGCCTCCTGGGCCAGGGCGAGGCCGGCGGGTGCCCCACCACGGCGGGCGCTCGAAGGACCCTTCTTACCCGCCTGCGTGGAGAGCACAGGGGCAATGGGCTCGCGAGGGGACTGCGCGAGGATCTGCTTCAGGCGCTTCAATCGCCGTCCGAGCACGACCAGGTAGGCGATCACGCCACCGAGCGACGTGCCGAGCAGAATTAGTACGAGCCAACGTTGAGAATCCATCTTGGATGAGGCCGGTTCAGTCGCATCAATCGTATCACCGCCGGCCGCCTTGTGTCGCCGCCGAGCGCTGCTATACAGTACTTCCCATGACGGTACATCGGTCAGCGCGCTGGCGACTATTACCTGTCCTGGTGCTGGCTGCGACGGCCTTGGCCGGAAGCCGCGCGCCTTACCAGGAGGGGCTGGGCGCCCTTCGCTCGGGCCGCGGCGCCGAGGCGGCCCGCCTGTTCGCCACGGTGCAGGCCCCTCTCGAGGAGTGGGCCCTGTTGCACCGTGGACAGGCGCTCCTGGAAGCGGAGGATCTCCCGGGGGCGGCCGCGGCCTTCACACGCTGCCTCGGAAAGGGCGCCTCGCCGGCGCTGAGGGCGCCCGCCTCGGAGGGGCTGGCCGAGTGCCAGGCCCGCCAGGGAAGACCGGGAGAAGCCGCCGCCACGCTCGCCGGCTCGCTCGACGCCGCCCGCTTGCAAGGCACTCGCCCGGGCCTCCTCGCCAGGCTGGCCGAGTTGCGGCTCTCAGCCGGCAGCCCGGCCGCCGCCTACTCGGCCCTGCTCGACGCCGTCGACAGCCCGGGCGAGTCGGTGGCGCTGACCCGGACCCTGCACCAGCGCCTGCTCGACGCCCACTCCCGCGGGCAGGTGACGCCCGCCCTGGGCCAGGCCGACCTGCTTCGCTGGGCGCGGTTCCTGGCACGCAAGGGCCGTCTCACCGAAGCCCTGGGCGCGCTTGCCCTCTGCAGACCCCCGACGACCGAGAAGGCCATCGCTCTGGAGCTTCTGCGCGCCAGGTACGAGAGCCGCCTCGGCAAGCGGGAACAGGCCGCGCTCTCGCTGAGAACCCTGTCCGCCACGCCCTCGGCGCCGGCCCGCTCCCGCGGCGAAGCGCTGCTGCTGCTCGCCCGCGTGCTGAAGGCCGATCGAGACCTCCCGGGCGCCGCGACGGCGCTGGAGGAGTCGCTCTCCTTCGAGCCCGCCTCCGCCAGAGCCGCCACGGCCAGGCTAGAGCTGGCCTCGCTGATGGAAGTCCAGCGGCGGCCCGACGTCGCCGCGACCCTGCGTGCTCACGTCCGCGATCGCCAGCCGGCCACACCCGCGGGCCGGGAACTGCTCTGGCAAGACGCTCTCGAGTCTCTCCGAACTCGCAACTACGCCGAGACCGTGCGCCTGGCCGGCCTGTTCCTCGAGCATCACCGGACCCACAGGTTGGCCCCCACGGTCCTGTACTGGCAGGCGGTGGCCAAGGCCGCCACCGGCCGCGGCAAGGCGGAGCTGAAGGCCATTGCGGCGGGCTCGGCCGGCGGCTACTTCCAGCTCCTGGCCGGAAGCCGTCTCACCGCCCCGAGGCCCCGGTTTCTCCTGACCAGCACGCGCTCTCGGCCCTTCGACGCGAGAGGCCCGTCGCCGGCGGCCTTCCTTCCGCTCGGGTCGGGTGCCCTCGACCGGGTAGCCCGTGCGCTGTCCGGGCAAGAGGCCTGGGAGGACCTCGCCCAGCTCCTCGAACAGGCGCGGCGAGACATGCCGGCCAGCTTTGCCGTCCGCCACAACCTGTCGCTGGCGTACAGTCTGTCGAAGCGCCACCAGGCCTCCCTGCGGGTGGCCGAGGAGACCGCCCACACGACCCCCAAGCTGCAGGGCGTGAGGCTCGACCTGCTGGATCGGCTGCTCTATCCGGCCCCCTTCGCCCGGCAGTTTGCCGAGCGGTGCGGCAAGGCCGGCGTCAACCCCTTCCTGGCGCTCGCCGTGGCCCGGGAAGAGAGCCGCTTCCAACCCGAGAACCGGTCGTGGGCCGACGCTCGCGGCCTGATGCAGATCTTGCCCTCCACCGGGAAGTGGCTGGCCGGCAAGGCCGGTCTCGGCGGCCTCGAGGCCGACCAGCTCTACGATCCGGACACGAACATCCGGCTGGGCGTTCAGTACCTGGCTTACCTGAGGAAGAAGTACGAGAGCTTCGGCAGCCCCGACCTGCTGGCGATGGCCGCCTACAACGGAGGCCCGGGCAACGTCGACCGCTGGCTGAAGCAGTTCGGCTCGGTCCCGGTGGACGAGTTCGTCGAGCGCATCCCCCTGGAAGAGACGCGCTACTACGTCAAGAAGGTCGGCAACAGCCTGCTGGCTTACCAGCAAGTCCTCGGGGCCGAAGCGGCGGGTGCGGCCGCCCGCCCGCCCGCGCCCGAGCCGACGCCGGAGGCTGACGAACCGCCGGACGACGCCGAGTGAGGGCGGCCGTCGAGGGGCCTGGCTGACGGTGCTTGTGTGGCCGAGCCAGCCGCCCGTCCCGGCTGGGCGAGTTGAAGTGCCAGTTCAGCGGCCCGAGCTTCGCCGGGAGTGCGCCGCTGCCGCGCCGGCTGGGGTATGATCCCGGCGCCACGGTCTCTGGGCGGCCGTCGTGCGGCTGCCCGGCGATCCGCATCCCCCCCCAGCTCCGTGACCCGGCCTTCCCGCGAGCCCGAACTCCAGGAGTGCGTCGCCCTCATCGAGAGACGCACAGGTTTGTGCTTCGAGGCGAAGCGTCAGGTGGAGGAGGCGATCCTGCGGCGAGTGTCCGAGCTGGCGCTTCCCGGCCCGCCCGCCTATCTCGCGCTGCTCTCGGCTGGACCCGGCGGTGACGGGGAGCTGGCCGCCCTGGCCCCGCTGCTGACCAACAACGAGACCTATTTCTTCCGGGACCGGGCCCAGCTGGAGGCGGCGGCCCGATGGGCCACGAAACTGCTCCAAAGGACGCCCGGACGCAGGCTCGAGGTCTGGTCCGCGGGTTGCAGCACGGGCGACGAACCCTATTCGCTGGCGATTCTCCTGGAGGAGGCGCTCGGGACCGACTCGTATGAGATCCTGGCCACGGATCTCGACGATCGGGCCCTGGCCCACGCCCGCCGGGCCCGCTACTGCGGACGTTCTGTTCGCCTGGTGGAACAGGGGCTTCTGGCGCGTCACTTCTCGAAAGACGAGACCTGCTTCCGGGTGGCCGAGCCGCTCAGGAGCCGGGTCCGCTTCGCGCGCCACAACCTGGCGTCCGACGAGCCGGTCTCGCAGCTCGGGCCGGCCAGCTTCGACCTCATCCTCTGCCGGAACGTGCTGATCTACTTCTCGTCTGACGCGATGCGTCGGGCGGTCGACCGTTTCGCCACCCTGCTCAGGCCGGGCGGGGCCCTGTTCCTCGGCGCCTCGGAGTCGCTGCAGTTCGTCGACTCCCCGTTCCGGGCGGTGCGGCTGACCGAGGCGTTCGGCTACGTGCTCCGGGGGCCCGCCGAGCCCTCCGCGGGGCTGTCTCCCGCGCGGCCTCCGCCCGCCCGCCGGCCCGCGCCTCCCGCGCCTCCCGCGCCCTCGCGCGCACCCGCCGCGCAAGTCCGCCCCGCCTCAGCGCGGCCGAAGGCCCCTCCCCCGACCGCCTCCACGGCGCACCGAGAGGCCGCCCGGGCCCACGCCTCCGGCCGGCTCGAGGAGGCAGCCCGGCTTGCCGCACAGGCCGCCGCCGCTCTTCCGCTCGACCCGGCGACCTATCGTCTGCTTTATCACGTCCAGGTCGACCTCGGCCTCCCGGACGCAGCCTCCGCGACGATCCGCCGGCTGCTCTATCTCGAGCCGAGTGACCTGGCCGCCCGCTACGTGCTCGCTCGATTGCTCGAGCGGGCAGGCAACGCCGCCGAGGCGCGGCGGGAGTTCCTGGCGCTGCAGGCGGGCGCCGCCAGGGGCAAGGCCGAGGAGCTTGTGCCTGACGGTGACGGCCTGAGCTTTGGTATGCTGCGGGAGTTATGCCGGGCAGCCTTGCTGGGGCCCGGGCATGGTGACCACCTCGAGGATCGGCCGGAAGAAGCCGGCCGGACCGGGCCGCCGCGCCGGGGAGATCGATGAGAACCACCGTCGGAGCGAAACTGGGCCTCGGATTCGGGCTGGCCCTGCTGTTGCTCGGCGCCATAGGGGGTGTTGCTTTCTGGGCCACGCTGGAGCTGCAGGACACCACGCATCGGGCGGCCGAAAGCGGGCAGAACGTCGCCTCGCTGGACGATCTGTCGACCGCGATCTCCGGCGGCGCGGCCGCGTCGCACTCCTATCTGCTGACGGGCGAACGGCTCTACGTCGATCACCTGGCCACCGCCAAGCACGCCTTCACGGACACCCTGGACGGTCTGCAGAAGGCGTTGCAGCAGCACGACACCCAGCGATTGGCTCAACTGCAGGCCCTGGCCGACCCGGTCCGTGAGCTGTTCGCCCACTGCCAGGAGACGATCAAGCTCCGGGACGAGAAGGGTCTGGAGCCGGCCACCGCGCTGGCGAAGGCCGGCCGGACGCGAGAGCTGCTCGATCGGCTCGAGCGCCGCTTCCACGAACTCCGGGAAGACGAACTGTCGGGAGCCAAGCAAGAGGCCGAAAGCGCCGAGCGCACGGCCCGTCTGACTCTGTGGGTCATCGGGCTCTGTACGCTGCTGGCAATCGCGGGGATGGGCGCGGTGGCCTATCAGCTAACGCGGCGGTTCACCGGCGCCCTGTCGGTGCTGCGAGAGGCCACCGGGCAGGTGGAACAGGGCATCCTGGACATCCAGGTCGGGGTCGAGACCGGGGACGAGTTCGAACAGCTGGCGCGGTGCTTCGCGAGCATGGTAGCGGATCTGAAGGCCCGGGCCGGGGCAGCGCGAAGGCTGTCGCACGGAGACGTGGAGCTGGAGGTCCAGGCGCGAGGCCCCCAGGACGAGCTGGGCACCGCCTTCGACACGATGATTGCCGGGGTGCGAGCCAAGGTGCGCCAGTTCTCCGAGATCGCCCAGGGGGATCTGTCGAGCGAGGCCCGGATCGACGGCGAACGAGATCAGATGGGGCTCGCGGTGCAAGGGATGGTGGCGACGCTGAGAGACGTGGCGCACCTGGCGTCCGAGGTCGCTCAGGGCGATCTCTCTCGCGAGGTCGCCCCCCGCGGCCCGCGCGACGAGTTCGGCCGGGCGGTGCAGTCGATGGTCGCCAACCTCCGGGAAATGGCCCGCATGGCGCGCGAACTGGCCAGGGGCGATCTCTCGCACGACGTCACGCCCCGGAGCGCGCGCGACGAACTCGGCCAGGCGTTCGCCGAGATGCTGGCCCAGCTGCGCGTGCTGGTGCGCGGCATCCAGGAAGTCTCCGGCCAGCTCGCCGCCTCGTCCAACCAGATCCTGACGGCCTCGGCCGAGCACGAGAAGATCACCGCCGGCCAGACGACCGCCGTCAACGAGACCAGCGCCTCGGTCAGCGAACTGGGCCGGACCCAGCGGCAGATGGTCGAGAACACGTCGGGAATATCCAGATTGCTCGAGAAGACGCTGGCCTCGGTAGAGCGGGGAAACCACGAGGTCGACGCCACCGCCGGGAGCCTCGCCGAGATTCAGCAGAAGAGCCAGACGACCTCCGAGCGCATCGCCCAGCTCTCGGCCAAGGTCCAGCAGATCAGCAAGATCGTCACGACCATCCGCGAGATCACCGAGCAGATCAACCTGCTGGCGCTCAATGCCGCCATCGAGGCAGCCCGCGCCGGAGATCAGGGCCGAGGCTTCGCCGTGGTGGCGACGGAAGTGCGGAGGCTGGCCGAGCGAGCCGACCGTTCCACGGGCGAGATAGGCGGGCTGATCGAGGCGATCCAGACCGCGACCAACACGACCGTCCTCTCGAACGAAGAGAACCTGCGCAGCGTGGCCGCGGGCGTCAGCTCGGTCCAGGAGACCGTCTCGGTCTTCGGCTCCATCCGGTCCGACTCCGAGGGGCTCTCCGATGCGGTCGAGCAGGTCGTGCTGTCGATCCGCCAGCAGGAAGCGGCCTTCTCCCAGATCGAGATCGCCGTCCAGGAGATCAACTCGGGGATGGGCCAGAGCCTGGCCGGCACCCGTGAGAACGTCGCCGCCGCCCGCGAGGTGGCGACCCTGGCTGGCTCGCTGCGAGACCAGGCCGCCAGGTTCAAGACCAGCTCGAGCTGAGGTCCCGTCGCCGGCCCGGCCCCGCATCCTTTTCCAACCGCAGCCCTGACTTTCAGATGGCCATCCTCACAGCCGAGATCCTCGAACAGAGAGCAAAGGCCCTCAGCCAGCCGGCCGAATTCGCCGCCGCGGCCGCCCACGGCCACGGCCCTCACGCCCACCTCTTCTTCCGGTGTGGGGGAGAAACGCTCGCCCTGCCTCTGACCCGGGCGCTCGAGATTCTGAACGCCCCGGCGGTGACGCCCATTCCGGGCGCCCCGAACGAGATCGCCGGGGTAATCAACGTCCGAGGAACTATCGTGGACGTTATCAGATTGGAGAGGCTGCTGGAGCTGCCCGGCCAGAGACAGGCCGACCCGGCCGGCCGGCGCGTCATCCTCTGCGAGGCCGACGGGGGCTCGTTTGGCCTGGAGGTCGACGGGGTGACCGGCATCCAGCCCATCCCGCCGGATCACATGCTCAGCGCGGGCGACTCCGTGCTGGCCTCCACCGCCGCCTACCTCGCGGGCGTGGCCCGGGTGGGCCCCTCGCGTCAGCAGCTCGTCTCCGTGCTGGACGTCTCCAGAGTGCTCGAGTCGCCCAGGTTCGAATCGGTCCGCCAGTCGCGCGTCGAACCGGAGCCCCCGGGCAGGTGAGGCCCCCCGGCCTCCGGTCCCACCTCAGATGAAGCCCATCGATCTCGAAGAGAGCTTCCGGCGAGAATCGGCCGAGTTCGTCGGCGAGGTGACGCCGTTGCTGGTCGCCGCCGAGCGCGCCGGCAGCCTGTCGGCCGAGGTCGCCGCCGCCGTCTCGCGGCGGCTGCACAACCTGAAGGGCGCGGCCCTGCTCACCGGCAACGAGGACGCCGCGCGGCTCCTGCACCAGCTCGAGCCGGCGTTCCGCGAACCGGGAGCGGCCCAAGGCAGGCCCGACTTCTACGACACCGTCCTGACCGCCCT
>CAZSVK010000016.1:0-6836 GCA_964610245.1 uncultured bacterium | reverse complement strand
ATGGTCGCGTGGGGAGGCCAGCTGGGCCCGAGCCGCGTCCAGAAGGTGGCGGCCCACGAGACGCACCTCGAACCCGAGTTCGCCGCCCTCGAGCTGCGCCTGACCGAACTGCGGCGCGTTCCCGAGCAGGATCCCATGGCTCTGCTCCACGCCCAGTTCCCGGGGATTCCCCCGTCGGTACTCGAATTCCTCACCGAAGCTCAGGAAGACCGGCTGCTCGGTTTCGGCCGGCTCGGCTCCCCGGTCCGCGTCGTCTCCGCGGCCTTCCCCGCCGCCGAGTTCGGACCCGCCGCCAACCGCTGCTCCGACCTGCTCCGCAAGACGGGCGAGGTCGTCTCCTGCAGCAGCACCGGGTTCACCGGCGACCAGCGCGTCGGCTTCACCTACCTGGTGGCCACCTCGACCCCGGCCGAGGAACTCGCTCGCCAGCTCGCCGGCTTCGGGGCCTCCGCGCTCGACGCGGCAAGCCCCGCTCTCGCCGGCGCCCCGACGCCCCCTCCCCCGCTGCCCGTCGACGCCGGCAAGCCGCCCGCGCCAGCCCGGCCACCCGCCCCCGCCACGTCCGCGCCGGCCGCGAGGTCCTCCCGCATCCAGGGTATCGAAGCCCAGATGGAGGCCATCCGGCGCCGCTATCTCACGGAGTTCCCCGAGAAGCTCGACCACGTGAGCAACGTCGTGAGGCAGCTCGAGGAGCGCCTTGGCGACCCGGATCTCCTGAACGAGTTGTTCCGGTTCGGGCACAGCATGAAGGGCACCGCCGGGACGCTCGAGCTGCCGGAGATGGGTAAGCTCGGCGCCGCGCTCGAAGAGCTGCTGACCGAGCTACGCGCCGGCCGTCTGCCCGTCACCGTGGCCCTCTGCGAGCTGATGCACGACTGGGTCTCGGCCGTCGAGAAGACCGTCCAGGCCTCGCAGGTCGGGCTGCCGGCCGTCGAGCCTGGCCGCCAGGTCATCGATCGGTTGCGTCGCGCTGCCAGGGGCTCGTCCCCGGAGGGGGCGAGCGGGTGCAGGGGCGGAGCCCCTGGGTCCGGGGATGACGGCGCGGCACGCGAACCGGGCGAGCTTCCCAGCCCGTCCGGTTCGCCCGCCCCGGCCACGCCCGAGCCGGCCTCGGGCCAGGCACCTCCGGCACCGCCCGTCGCACCCTCACCGGCGCCGGCGGCCGCGGCGTCCCCGCCGGCGGCCCCTGAGCGGCCCGCGCCCGCCCGCTCGCCCGGCCCCCTCGCGGCGGCCGACAGCCTCCGAGTGGGCATGGCGAAGGTCGACGCCATCATCAACATGGCCGGCGAGCTGGTCAGCAGAAAGTCGGCGTTACGCCGCATCTGCTCCGAGCTGCGGGGGCTGTACGACGAGGTCCGGGTGCTGCGTGGCGCGCTCGAGCCCGAACGGCTGCGGTCGACGGCCGGCGCGGCCGGCCAGGCCGAACTCGCGCAGACCGTCGAGCGCCGCCTGGGGCCGGTTGCCGCGCGGCTCCAGCGGCTCTTCGACACCGCCGATGCGACCACCACCGAGGTCAGCACGCTCATCGATCGGCTCAACGAGGACGCCATCAAGATCCGGATGCTCCCCTTGCGCCAGCTGTTCCAGAAGTATCCGCGGATGGTGCGCGACGTGGGCCGCTCGCTGGGGCGCGAGGTGACCCTCGAGATCTCCGGCGACGAGACCGAGATCGACAAGGTCGTGCTCGAGCAACTGGACGACCCGCTGCTGCACATGCTGCGCAACGGAATCGATCACGGCATCGAGCCGCCCGACGAGCGCCGGCAGACCGGCAAGCCGCCGCGAGGGACCATCCGGCTGAGGGCCTCGCACGAGCAGGGCCGCGTCGTCATCGAGCTCTCGGACGACGGCCGCGGCCTGTCGCTCGAGAAGCTCGGCGCCCGCGCGGTTGCCGCCGGCCTGGTCACCGAGGAGCGCCTGCGCGAACTCTCGGAGGGCGAGATCCGGGCGTTCATCTTCGCTCCCGGCTTCACGACGAAGCAGGAAGTGACCGAGATCTCGGGGCGCGGCGTCGGGATGGATGTCGTCCAGACCAACATCAGCCGGCTCCACGGCCACATCCAGATCCTCTCCGAGCCGGGCAAGGGCACGACCTTCCGGATCTCCCTGCCCCTGACGCTATCGGTGATCCGCGGCCTGATGCTCCGCCACGGCGGCTGCTCCTACTGCGTGCCGGCAGGGCCGGTCCTCGAGGTGCTCAAGCTGCCCGTCGCCCAGTTCAGCCAGGTGGGCGGCCGGCTCGCGACCAGCTACCGTGGGGCCGTCCTCCCCGTCGTCTGGCTCCACGAGATCCTGCAACAGCCCCGGACGCAGAACGACCCGGAGCGTACGACCGTGGTGGTGCTGTCAGGCCTGAACCGCCGCGTGGGGATCGCGGTCGACCGGGCCGACGCCGAGGAAGAGGTCGTCGTCAAACCGCTGGGTTGCATCCTCAAGAGCGTGCCCAACGTCTTCGGCGTGACCATCCGGGGTCGCGGAGATCTGGCCGTCGTTCTCGACGCCGAGGGGTTGGTGCGCGGGGCCGGTCAGGCGGGCCGTCAACCCCGGCAGCCGGAGCCCGCTCTCGGGCGACGGGCGAGCCGCCCGAGGGTGCTGGTCGTCGAAGATTCCGTCACGAGCCGAGAGATGATCTCGAACATCCTGGAGGGCGCCGGTTACGATGTGAGCAGGGCGGCCAACGGCAGCGAGGCGTGGAAGAAGATGGCCGCGGAGGAGTTCGACCTGGTGGTGACCGACCTGGACATGCCCGTGATGGACGGCCTGGAGCTGACTCGAAAGATCCGCACCGGTCCGTCGCACCCCGACCTGCCGGTCATCGTGGTCACGACGCTCGGCGGCGACGACGAGAAGGCGCGAGGCCTCCAGGCCGGGGCCAACGCCTACATCGTGAAGCGACAGTTCGATCAGGAGACACTGCTCGCGCGCGCCCGGGAACTCACGGGCTCGCACTGATCCGGTAGTCCACATGCCCGAAGAACCCATCAAGATCCTGCTCGTCGACGACAGCCCGACCGTGCTGCAGGGACTTCGCGAGATCATCGGGACCTCGCCCGAGTTCAAGCTGGTGGCGGCGCTGAGCGACCCGGTCAAGGCCGTGGCGGCCGTCGAACTCCTGCATCCCGATCTGATCGTGATGGACTTCGACATGCCGGGCCTCGACGGCGCCGAGCTGACGGCGATCGTGATGCGCCGTTTTCCGACGCCGGTGCTCATCGTGACCGGCATCGACACACCGACACGGCAGGCGCAGGCCCAGTTCCGGGCGCTGCAGGCGGGGGCTGTCGACATCATCAGCAAGGCCGGCCTCCTGGGCGCGGCGCGCGATGAGGCGGTGCGGCGCTCCTTCCTGCGCAAGCTCAAGGTCGTGGCGGGCGTGCCGGTCGTCAGGCGCTGGCGAACCCGGGCGACGGGGGCCGCCCAGGACGAGCGTCTCTCGGCGAGGCCCGCCAACGCCCTGAACGATCCGGGGCCCTGCTCGCCGGGTTGCCGGCTGGTCGCCATCGCGGCGTCGACCGGAGGGCCGCCGGCGCTGCAGGCGGTCCTGAGCAGCCTGGGCCCCGAGTTGCCGGCGCCGGTGGCGATCGTCCAGCACATCGGAGACGAGTTTCTCGACGGCTTCATCACGTGGCTCGGAGGAGCGGCGGGCCGGCACATCGTGAAGGCCAGGGCCGGCGAGCGGCTGGAGCCCGGCATCGTGTACGTGGCCCCGGGCGAGCACCACCTGGCGCTCGAGCCGGACCTGCAGGTTGTGCTCGACACCGGCGTGCCGCTCAACGGCTGCCGGCCTTCGGCCGATCGCCTCTTCGGTTCCGTCGCCACCTCCCTGGGCGACCAGGCCATCGGCGTGCTCCTGACCGGGATGGGACGCGACGGGGCGACGGGCCTGAAGCTGATGCGTCAGGCGGGGGCCACGACCCTGGTGCAGGCCGAACAAACCTGCGTGGTCTTCGGGATGCCGGGCGAGGCCGTGAAGCTCGGCGCCCACTCGATGATCCTGCCGCTCGAGGCGATCGGTCCCGCCATTCGCGGGCTGCTGGAGGGCAGGCGTCCCAAGTCATGAGTTCCATCGGGCAATTCGTTTCGTTCGGGGTCGGCTCGAGCCGTTACGGCATCGACATCCGCTCGCTGCTCGAGGTCATCAACATGGTCGCGCTCACGCCGGTCCCCTGCCGCCCGGAACGTCCCGGCCAGAGGCCCGCGCCGGCCGGCCTCGTCAACGTCAGGGGGCAGGTGCTCCCGGTGCTCTCGATGCGCAGCCTCCTGGCGCTGCCTGACGCGGCGCCGACCAGCACGACCCGGATTCTCCTGGTCCGGTCCGAGACCGATCTCGTCGGGCTGATCGTCGACTCGGTCGAGGGCGTGGTCGACCCCGAGCCCGAACGGCTGTCGGCCGTCGAGTCGAAGGCGGGCGGCGGCGGCGACGAGGTCCTGAGCCACGTCTACCGGACCGAGAGCGGTCTGATCCTGCTGCTCGACGTGGCCAGTCTGCTCCGCTCGGCGAACTTGGTGGAGATCGGTCGCGCCGCGGCCGAGTCGATCGGGAGCTGAGCACATGGCCAAGCGCGCCTCTCCGGGCAAGAGCTGCACCGTCCTCGTGGCCGACGACGACTCCAACATCCGGTTGCTGCTGCGAACGTTTCTCACGGGCCGGCCCGGCTTGAAGGTCTTCGAGGCAAGCAGCGGCATCGAAGCGGTCGAGATGTTGATTCGAGAGCCAGCCCAGCTCCTGGTTCTCGACCTGCACATGCCCGGGATGAACGGGCTCGAGGTGGCCTCCTTCGTCAGGGCCAACCCCGCGACTCGCGGCGCGACCATCGTGATGTTCACCTCGGAGGCCGACATCCGCACGCGCCGCAAGGCGATGCTGCTGGGAGTCGACTACTACATCAGCAAACCGTTCGATCCGAGAGAGTTCGATCGCGTGCTGGATGGACTGCTGCAGGAGCGGAAGTGACCGGCCGGCCCCCTGGACCGCCGGGGCGCTCCGTCAGGAGTGAAACATGAGACTCACCGTCGGAAAGAAACTCGCAATCGCGTTCAACCTGGCCCTGGCATTCCTGCTCGGGGTCGGCTATCTGGCCGACCGCAGCGCGTCCGAGCTGGTCCTGGTCTCGGAGGAGGTCGAGCAGAGCGAGCACATTCTCGCCGAGCTGGACGGTCTCAACGGAGCGCTCACCGACGTCGAGAGCGTCTCTCGCGGCTACGTGCTCGACGGCTCCGCCGCTTTCCTCTCGCAGCGCGATGCCTCGACGCAGGACGCCCGCGCGCACATGTCGCGGCTGAAGGCCATGTTCGCCTCGGCGCCCGCCCGGCTCGCCCAGCTCGAGGCCGCCTCGTCGCTCATCGCCCAGAAGCTGGCCCATATGAAGGAACAGTGCGAGGTCCGGTCCTCGGCGGGTTTCGAGGCCGGCGTCCGGCACTTCCAGACCAGGGGCGGCCGCGACCTGATGGAGAGACTGCGCTCCGCTCTCTCGAAGATGCAGGACGAAGAGCACGCTCGCTTCAAGGCGGCGAACCTCAGGGCCCACGGCACGGCCGACTCCACTCATCGGCTGCTCGTCTTCGTGACCTTCGGGGCGGTGGCGCTGATCTACGCGATCGGCTACATGCTGACGCACCAGATAACGACGGCGTTGAGACAGTTCACGAACGCCACCGCCGCGGTCGAGGCGGGCCGGGTCGACCTGGGGATCTCGGTGGACACGAAGGACGAGTTGAGTGACCTGGCCGCCGCCTTCAAGAGGATGGTCGAAGACCTTCGCGGGCGCGCGCGCGCGGCCCGGCAGATCGCCCACGGCGAGCTGGACGTCCAGTGTCCCTCCCGGAGCGACAAGGACGAGTTCGGGACCGCCTTCGAGGTCATGATCGCCCGGTTGAGGGTCAAGGTGCAGCAATTCTCCGAGATCGCCGAAGGCAACCTCTCGAGCGACGTCGCGCCGGACAGCGAGAGGGACCAGCTCGGCTCGGCAATCCTGAAGATGGTGGCCAATCTGCGCAACGTCGCCAGGCTCGCCACCGAGCTGGCTGCCGGCAATCTGAACGCCGAGATCGCGCCCCGGACCGAGCGTGACGAGCTCGGGCGGGCCCTGGCCGGCATGACCGCGCAGCTTCGCCAGCTCGTCGCGAACATCCAGGAAGTCTCCCGTCTCCTCGGCACCTCGGCCACCCAGATCCTGGCCGCCTCGGGCGAGCACGAGAAGATCGTCTCGCAGCAGACGGCGGCGCTCAGCGAGACCACCGCCTCGGTTTCGGAATTGACCAGGACCCAGAAGCAGCTCGTGGCCAACACGAACAGCATCGCAGGCCTGCTGCAGAAGACGATGACCTCGGTCGATCAGGGCCGCGGCGAAGTCGATTCCACGGCCCACAGCCTGGACGAGATCCACCGCAAGAGCCAGGCGACCTCGGAGCGTATCGCTCTGCTCTCCACGAAGGTCCAGCAGATCAGCAAGATCGTCACGACCATCCGCGAGATCACCGAGCAGATCAACTTGCTGGCGCTCAACGCCGCGATCGAAGCCGCCCGGGCCGGAGACCAGGGCCGCGGGTTTGCCGTGGTGGCCACCGAGGTCCGCCGGCTGGCCGAGCGCACCGACCGTTCCACCGAGGACATCGTCGAACTGATCGAGGCGGTGCAGGCGGCGACCCACACGACAGTACTCTCCAACGAAGAGAACCTGCGCAGCGTCGCGACCGGCGTCAAGTCTGTCGAGGAAACGGTCTCGGTATTCGGGTCGCTGCAGACCGACGCCGAACGGCTCTCGGACGCCGTCGAGCAGGCGGTGCTCTCGATCCGTCAGCAGGAGGCGGCCTTCGCCCAGATCGAGACGGCCGTC
>CAZSVK010000015.1:0-28725 GCA_964610245.1 uncultured bacterium | reverse complement strand
CGACGACCACCCCGGGGCGTGCATCCCTGAGGAAGCGCCGGACGTCGCGGCGGTCGCGCAGGACGACGCCGCCGTCTTCGGGAATGACCCGGGAATGGCCGCGGGCGGCCAGCCGCCTGACGATGGCCGACCCGATCAGGCCGTTCGGACTGGTGACGAAGATGGGAGTGTCGGGATTCATGGGCCTCCCCTCCCGCTCGTTCCCGGCCGGTCGTCGACCGAGCCCGGAGCGTGGTCCCGCCGGGCGGGATGCGTCAGGGCCACCGCCAGGCGCCTGAAGTGCCGGGCGGCGCGCCAGAAGCGCAGGCGGAGGCTTCGCTGTCTCGCGGTCCATCGCGAGACCTTTCCCGGCAGCGCCGAGGCCGGCATTTCGGGATGGTCGGTGTAGCCGAACGCCCACCAGAAGTCGAAGGCCTCCAGCGCCCTGAGGGTCGCGCGGTAGTCGCCGTCCGTCTCGCCCGGGAAGCCCACGATCACGTGGGTCAGCAGCAGCGTCCGCGGCGACAGACGGCGTAGCCGCCTGACGATGTCGAGCACCGCGTCGACCGAGTAGTCCCGGTTCATCAAGCCCACGATTCTCTGCGACCCGCTCTGGATTGGAATGTTGACGCTGCCGACGATCCCTTCGGCAAAGAGCGCCTCGTAGGCCTCGCGCTGTTGCTCGAGCCAGCGGGGGCCCAGGTAGCAGACGTCGATCGGAAGCGTGGGGTGTTTGTGGGAAATGGCCCCGATCAGGCCGATCAGCGACTCGCCGGTGTCCAGGCCGTAGGCGCCGCAGTCGTCGGCCACGAGATAGAGGCTCTTGCCGGGCTCCGCGACCGCGTCGACGTCGGCCAGGATCGCTTCCGACGACCGGGACACGACCTGGCCCTTGGCCTTCTTGATCACGCAGTAGCTGCAGTTGCCCGCGCAGCCCCTGCCGATCTCCACGTAGACCTTGTTGTCGCAGGTGACCTCGTCCAGCACGAGCCGGCTGACCACCGCTTCCGGCAGGGCCTCGGGGACAAGGGCCTGCAAACCTCTCTGGATCGTTGCGGCGCCGGCGAGCAACAGGCGTCCGGCAAGTCCGAGGCCCCCCCTGCCGCGCGAGGCCAGAAGAGTCAGGTCCGACTGCCTGACGTACGACTCCCGGATGTCGCCGAACTTGACGCGCCGGAAGAGCAGACTGTCCAGCGCCTCCGGATCTCGGGCGACCAGGACGCGCGAGAACTCCTGGGCGAGTCCGCCCCGGATCGAGCCCAGGCATCCGATGCAGATGATGCGTGCCTCGGGCGCCAGACTGCCGTCGTACCTCGCGAGCAGCGCCCTGGAGAGGTCGGCGAACTGGTCGTTGAAGCCGCAAGTATTGCAGATGACCAGCTGGGCCTGTCGCAGGTCTCTGACGACCTGATGGCCGTTGCGTTGCAGGTAGGTCAGAACCCGCGACGAGAGGAGGCTGTTCGGCTTGCACTCGATGTTGGCCGAGTCGAGAAAGACCCGCAGCGGGGAGAGCGACGAGGGCTCCGTGGGCCGTCCGTCGCTCGAGGCGCCGTCTCCTGGAATCGACTGCGTTTCGCCCATCGGTCAAAGCCCTGTGTTACCACCGAGAGGCGCGTCTTCGCGATAGCTCATCGTCTCTTCGGCGGTCGGTGGCTTGCGGGTCGTCTCGCGGCGCTCGTCCTGGCAGCGCGGAGAGAAAGCTAGCGTTCTGGCCCCGTGGCCTGGCTTCTTGCCGAGGCGACGAGCGCCCGCGTGGCGTATCGGGCGTGCTGGGCCAGCCGTCCCAGGCTCAGCCGCACGCTTCTCAGCCGCCGGAGCCACTCAGGCACGGGATCCGGCAAGGCCGCCGCCGGGGTGCCCTCGTGGTCGGTGTAGCGGAAGTGCCAGAACATGTCGAACGAGCCCAGGGCCCGGCGCGTCTGCCGGAAGTCCTCGCCCGTTTCGCTCGGGAACCCCACCATCACGTGGGTGATGAACAGCGTCCGCGGACTCGTGCTCTTGAAGGTCCGCACGATCTCGGACACCCGATTCACGTCGTAGTTGCGATTCATCAGCGATAGGATCCGTGGAGAACCCGTCTGGATCGGGATGTTGACGCTCCGGATGGTTGTCGCGGCCAGGACTGCGTTGTAGGTCTCCCACTGCTTCTCCAGCCAGTGGGGATTCAGGTACAGGATGTCGATCGGGAGCCCGGGGAAACGCTCGCCGATCGCGCGGAGCAACCCCGGCAGCGACTCGCCGAGATCGAGCCCATAGCTGCCGCAGTCGTCGGCCACGAGGCAGAGGCTCTTGCCCGGTTCTCGCGCCGCCTCGATGTCCTTGAGAATGGCCTCCACGGTGCGCGAGACCACCGGGCCCTTGGCCTTCTTGATCACGCAATAGCTGCAGTTGCTGGCACAGCCGGAGCCGATCTCGACGAACGCCTTGCTCTCGAACGAGAACTCGTCCATCACCTCGCGGTAGCGCATGGCCTCGGGAACCCCCCGGCTCACGGCGCCCTCCAGGAGCCCCCGCATCCGGCCCATCATCCCGAGGAGGACCCGCTCACTCCAGCCCACGGCCTTCCTGTTGGCGTAGAGATGGGCGATGTCGGCCTGCCTGAGGTAGGCCTCCTGGATGTCGAGGAACTTGACCCGCCGGAAGAAGAGGGCGTCGAGCTCGCCCAGGTGCGAGATGCGAAGGAGCTGGGGATGCGTCGCGGCCAGTTCGGCGTACATCGCGTTGAGGCACCCGACCGAGACCAGGCGCGCGCCGGGAGCGAGCCGTTTCTCGTACTCGGAGAAGAGCGACAGGGAGATGCCGCGGAAGTTGCCGTCGAAGCCGCAGGTGTTGCAGATGACGTATTGCGCGTCGTGCGGTTCGGGGACCAGGCAATGCCCGTTTCGCTGCAGATAGGTGTAGATGCGCGACGACAGGATGCCGTTCGGCCTGCAGTACATGTTGGCCGAGTCGAGGAAGACGCGCAGCGGCTCGCCCGGTGTCGCTTCGACCGGCTTGACCGAAGCTACCGCATCAGTCGCCTGGGGAAGTAGCATCTTCGGTTGTCTCGAGGAAACTCGGGTTGCTCTCCGCAGGCTCGCCGAGCTGCGAGTGAACCATCAAGGTACTACCGGTGGTTTCGAGGCGTCAACATCACACCTCGTTCGGGGGGGCGCGCCCAGGACACGAACGGGTCCATGGTAGGACCGGAGCGGGTCATGGCACGTTGCGTGCGGAGAACGGTTGGGACTAGAATGGCCTTTCGTGAGGCTAATCACCGATTGCGGCGGTCCGAGGCCGTCGCGGGCTGCCCAGCGGAACCCGCCGAGATGGGACAATCCTGCATCCTGCTGATCCGAGCCAACACCCTGGACGGCGTGAACGAGTTTCTCTCCCACAGGGCGGTCTGTCCACCGCTCGGACTGATGTACCTGGCGGCGGTGCTGCGCGAACGCCGGCCGCACGACTACCGGCTGCGGATTCTCGATCCGGGCCTGGAGGGCATGGGAGTGGGTGACCTCGGCCGGGTCGTGGCCGAGGAGAGGCCGGCCCTGATCGGCATCAGCGCGCTGGCGGTCGAGCTACCCGCGGTCGAGGCTATCCTGCGGGAGGCAAGCCGGGTCGCGCCCGGCGTGCCGATCGTCGTGGGCGGCCCGTGCTCGCAGACCCGGCCCAGGGAGCTGGCCTCCCGGCCGGAGGTCGCCTGCTGCGTGCAGGGAGAGGGGGAAGAGACCTTTGCCGAGATCGTGCCACGGCTGCTGGCGGGCGAGAACGTGGCCGGTACGCCGGGCGCCTTCGCGCGCGGTCCTGACGGAGCAGTCGTGGATGGGGGGCCGCGGCCGCCCATCGCGGAGCTGGACGCGATGCCGATGGCGGCCTGGGACCTGATCGAGCTGCCGCGCTACTCGCAGAAGCTCTCGATGAACTACGGGCCACTGGCGGGCCGGCCCTACGCGCCGGTGTTCACCAGCCGCGGCTGTCCCTGGCGGTGCAGCTACTGCCACAACCTGTTCGGGAAGCGGGTCCGGAGCCGCAGCCCCGAGAACGTGCTGGCCGAGATGGCGTACCTGGTGGGGCGCCATGGGGTGCGGGAGTTCCACTTCTACGACGACATCTTCAACATCGACATGGGCCGGGCGACCCGGATCGTCGACGGCATCGCCGAGCGCGATTGGAACGTGAAGCTCGCGTTCCCGAACGGCGTCCGCAGCGATCTGCTCACGCCCGAGTTCCTGCGCAGTTGTCGGCGGGCGGGCACCTACCTGATGTGTTTCGCGATCGAGACGGCCACGCCTCGGTTGCAGAGGATGATCCACAAGAACCTCGACCTGGAGAAAGCGGCCGCCGCCATCCGGGTGGCGCGCGACGAGGGCATCATTCCGCTCGGGTTCTTCATGCTGGGTTTTCCCGGGGAGACGGCTGCCGAGCTGCGCGCCACCATCAACTGGGCCTGCCGCTCCTCGCTGCTGAAGGCGTTCTTCTTCGCGGTGACGCCCTACGAGGGCACGCCGATCGCCGACGCCATCCGCGAACGGAATCCCGGCTTCAGGATCGACCCCGCCACCAGCTATCATTTTGGGCGCAGTTACTACGAGCACGAGACCGGCGTGAACATCTACTGGCACCAGGCCGAAGCCTACATCCGCTTTTACTTGAACCCGATCCGCTTCGCGACCTTCTTCTACCGGTATCCCGGGAAGCTGACGTTCCTCCGGAACTTCCTGCGGGGGCTGCTCTACCTGTCGCCGGGGCTTCGCAGGTGCCTGCGGGCATGACCTCCCGGCGGGCCGTCTCGCTGACGCTGGCGCTGGGCGGACTGCTCTTCCTCTGGTCGTATCACGACGTCGGACTGAACTACTCCGACGAGGGGCTGGCGATCGACAGCGCCCGCCGCATCCTGCGCGGACAGCTCGTCGTGAGAGACTTCGGCGATCTGCCCTCGGGGCTGCACTACGTCTATGCTGCCTTGTTCAAGCTCCGGGGCGGCGTCGACCTCGTCGCGCTGAGGGGGGGGCTGGCCGTGTTGAAGGCCGGGCTCGCCGTGTTGCTCTTCTGGACCGGCTGCCGGCTGATGCCCGTCCGCTGGGCGCTGGTGCCGGCGTTGCTGGCCGTGGCGGTCTCGGGGCCCTTTCTGAAGGCCCCTCTCGTCGGCGTTTACATCGTCTTCGTTCATCAGGGGCTGCGGTTGCTGGAGGCGCCCACGCGCAGGCGCGCCGCCGCCGCCGGCGCCGCCCTGGGGTTGCTCTTCTTCCTGCGCTTCGACGTGGTGCTCTCGATTCTCCTGTGCTCGGCGCCGTGGCTGCTGGGCGCGTGGCGCCAGGGCGTGTTTCGCCACTGGCCTGCTCTCGCGGTCGCCTTCGCGGGCGTGCTCTGCCTCTGCCTCGTGCCGCCGCTGGCCGTCTGCACCGGCTTCGACTGGAGCCGCGGGCCCGTCCTGGCCGAGCTGCTCTCGTGGGCTGGCTGGGAGCAGGCCGTGACGGCCCGGGTCTGGCAGGCTCCCCACGTCCCGGTCTGGCGCATCCCGATGCTGATGGCGCACGACCTGCTCGGCATCCTGGGCTGCGGTTTCGGCGGCTTCCGCGATTGGTTCATGGCGCTCGCGGGAGTGGGCCCGCCCATCCAGGATCTGCAGGAACACCTGCAGTTGCTGTCGGTGGATCTGTTCGTGGTGGCGCTCGCGTTGCTGGCCTGGTGGCTGGCGCGCCACCCCGACCTGCAGGCCACGCTGGTTGCCGGCGTCGGGGCGGCTGCCCTGCTCAAGTACCTGCACCGGCCCGACTTCGCGCACTTCGCCCAGGGCACACCCCAGATCGCGCTCTGCTACGCGCTGGCCGCGTACCGCGTCTGGTCCGGCAGGTGGGCCGTTTCCGGCCTGCCCAGGCTGCTCGTGCCCGCGGTGGGCGCGACGGCCGCGGTCATGCTGCTGACCGCCAGCGCCTGGCAGGAGGATTTCTACGCCGGCACCATCGGCATCTTGCGCACGGCCCAGACCCGGCTGGTCTATCCCGGTCTGGAGTTGCGGGTTTCGCGGGCCGAGGCCGACGACCTGGCTCAGCTCGTGGAGTATGTCACCACCCACCGTCGTCCCTGGGAGAACCTGGGCGCGGTGCCTCACTGCCCTCTCGTCTACTACCTGTTCGGCACCGATGCCCCGAGCTGCTACTCCGTGTTCTACCTGACGTTGCCGGCGATGGTCCGGCTGAAGGAGATCCAGGAAGCTCAGGGCCAGCGAGTGATGCGAGAGCAGCGGGTGCGGTTCGTCGTGCAGGACCTGGACCCGGCCTGGTCGAATCCGACCATCGAGAGCCTGCTGCCGAAGCTCGCGGCGATCGTCAAGCGACGTCACTCCCAGGTCTTCTGCAACCGGCGGTTCCGTGTGTGGGACCTGATGCTGCCCGAGGCCTGGGGCGGCAAGCCGATCCGGCGGCTCGCGGACCTGGGCCGACCCGCGGGGGCAGCGGGCTGGACGGCGACCCTGCGGGAGGCGCCGCGAGCGGCGGGTTGGGTCAGCCGCGGGTTTGCCCGTTCGTGCCGGCTGGCACGCGGCGCCGGCGCCTGTCTGGCAGCCCTCCGCCGACTGCCGGTCGCCCCGCGGATTTCCCGCGTCACCGCCGCGGCCACCCTGGTCGTCCCCGCACTCACTCGGGCTTCCCCAGGTTCCGGGCACATCGGGCGCGTTCGCCCGACTCTCAGGGCCGCCGCCCCCAGAGGTTGCGCGGGGGAGCTTCGTTCGCCGCCCGCCCCTCGCCGCCTGTTCGGCTACGCCCGTCCCGTGCGGCCGCAGTTCTGAAAGGCAGGGGTCTGAAAGACAGGGGGTTAGGGGTTAGGGGTCAGGGAAAGGAGGAGGGATCAGGGATCGCCGCGTGCGGTTCGAAGTGGTGCCGTGCGGCGGGTGCCAGGCCCCGTGCCTAACCCCCACCCCCCAACCCCTGAACCCTGTTCCTGAGGTACCATGACGGAGGCGGCCGTGTTGGCCGCAGGCGTTCCGTAATGAAGCCGCTTCCGGAGGATCCTGCCGAACTGGCCCAGGAGCTGGGGCCGGAGTTCTCGTCCCGCTACGAGATCTCCGGGGTCCTGGGGCGCGGGGGGATGGGGCTCGTGCTCCGCGCCCGCCAGAAGGACCTGAAGCGCGATGTCGCGGTGAAGCTGATGCTCGTGTCGGACCCCGACATGCTGCGCCGGTTCCAGCGCGAGGGCCGGCTGCTCGCCAAGCTCCGTCATCCCAACATCGTGGCTGTGCTGGCCACCGGTGAGGCCCGCGGCCACCCTTATCTGGTCTTTGAGCTGGTCGAGGGCGAGACCCTGCGCAGTCGCATCGACCGGATGGGGGCCCTGAAGGTCGACCTTGCCATCGGGCTCGTCCGCCAGGTCGCCGATGGTCTTGCCCTGGCCCACGAACAGGGCGTCCTCCACCGGGACGTCAAGTGCAACAACATCATCGTGACGTCCGACGGCACGGCCAAGCTGGCCGACTTCGGCCTGGCGCTGACCCTCGACGCCGGCGATCGCATCACCCGCGCCGGCATCTTCATGGGCACCCCCGAGTACACCGCTCCCGAGGTGATCACCGGGGCCAAGCCCCAGGCCGCCTCCGACCTGTACTCGCTCGGGATGGTGCTCTACGAGGCCCTGGCCGGCAACACTTCGTTCGGCGACTTGCCGCTGCAGGAGCTGATGCGGGCCCATCTCGAGCGAGAACCGCTGCCGCTCTCGTCGATGCGCCGGGACGTGCCCCCGTGGGTGGATGCCATCGTCCGGAGGCTCCTGGCCAAGGATCCCGCCCAGAGGTATCAGGGCGCGGCCCAGCTCGTGCGCCTGCTCGATCAGGGCCTCGCCGGGAAGCTCGACGGCGCCGAGGGCTTCGAGGTGCCCACTCTCGGACGGCAGCCTATCCTCGACGAGGTCGACGCGACGACGGTCCAGGCGACCGGCACGCAGAAGCCGCGCCGGAAGCCGCGCGGCCGGGACCGCTCACCCCTGGCCTCCTGGAAGGCCGCCGCGCTGGGGGCTGGAGCCGGGCTCGTGCTCCTGCTGGCGGCCGTCGCCGCCTTCTGGCTGGGTGGCGGGGCCGGGGGCATCGCGATCACCGAGGTCAAGCTCGAGCCGCTCGTGAGCGCCTCCATCGTGCGCTGGAAGACGAGTGAGAACGTCCAATCCTGGCTCGAATTCAAGCCGGAGTCCGAGAGCGCGGCGGCGTGGCGCAGGGCCGGGGTTCGCGAGAGGGCCCCCGACACCGAACATCTCGAGATCCTGCGCGAGCTGGCCCCCGGGCGTTCCTACCAGGTCCGGGTGGCCTGCAAGGGCGGCGCGGTCTCGCTCGCCTATCCCGTCGGCTTCGTGCGGGCCGGCGTTCCCTCGGTGCGCAGCGCGAAGGAGGGCTGGCTGCTCGAACTTCCGGCCAGCGCCCCCGTGAAGGGCCACCTGGAGATCGAGGGCCGCCGGATGGAGCCGATCGCCCCGGGCCCGGCCCGAGTCCTCTCCTTCCGGATCGGTCTCGAGGACGCTCTGCTCGGGCTGCGCGGCCTCACCCTCGTCGAGGAAACGATGCCGGGCGAGGAGGTCCGCTCCTGCGTCGAGGACTGTCCGGGGCTACCCAGGGAGCTGGCCGCCGCCGTGGACCTCCCGGCCATCGGGCGCATCCTCAAGGAACTCTACGGCCAGACCAACGCCGGCCAGGCCGCGCGTCAGCAGCTCTTCGAAAGGGTCCGTCGGATGCCGTTCTTCCCGCTGTGGCAACGGTTCCTGCCGGTCTCGAAGGCCTTCTTCACCGAGCTTCCGTCGGTGCCCGATTCGCTCAAGATCGAGGTCTACAACAAGCTGCTGGGGCTAGAGCACCTGGACGCCGGGGCCACCGATTTCCATCTCCCCTTGCTCATCGGGTTCTGGTCGGCCACCGAGCCGTTCGTGACTCGCCGGCTGGGCCAGTTGCCGTGGAAGGGCCGCTACCGCTGGAGTTCGGACCTGACCATCCGCGACAGTGTCTGGGTGCCTGAAGGAGAGGGGCCCGCGATCAAGCGCATGCTGGCCGACGTGAAGAGCTTCACGACCACCTGGCGCACCCGGGCGCTGTTCCGGTTGCGGATCCCCGCGGCCGAGTACGAGCAGGCGCGCGGCGTGGCGCTGGCGATGAAGGTCTCGTACCTGGTCACGCGGAGCTACTTCGAGGTGACCGTCAACAACGGGCTGAGGATGCAGTGCCGGCTGCCCATCGGCTGGGACTACGACGTGAGCGCGCAGGACAGGATCTTCTTCTACGAGCTGCCCAAGCAGTTCCTGCGGCCGGGCGACAACCGGCTCGAGATCGCGATGGGCACCAGCCCCGGGGTCGACCCCTCGAGCCACGCCGAGTTCTGGGAACTCTACGGAGTCGGGCGCTGAGGCCGCGAAGATCCTCGCGTTGCCCGTTCGGCTCGAGGCGGCCCTTCGAGATGGGTCCTCCGGGCGCTCCCCAGGACGAACAGGTTCGTGGACAGCTCCTCAACCGCTGGGCATGATGCTCCGGAACATCTGCAGGAACCCTGCGGTGACGTCCCGGAACTTCACGATACCGAGCAGGAAGGCCGCCAGGACCACGATCGGGATGGCGATGAGGCTGACCTCGAAGGCCGCCTTGCCCACTTCCTTGAGGAAGACGTCTTTCCGATCGATCTTGAGAAACTCGATGCCGGCCTGGAGGAACTTCTTCTCGCCATCCTCGAGCTTCTCGAGCAGATAGTCCATCGCGTTCTCGCGGTCGGCCTGCGCGTTGTCGACGAAGAGGAAGTTCTCGCCGATCTTCACCTTGTCGCCCACGTTGAGGACCGTGCTCTTGACCGGCTTGTTGTTGATGTACGTGCCGTTCTTGCTGTCCAGATCGGTCAGCACGAACCCCTTCACCGTGCGCTCGATGGTCGCGTGGTTGCGCGAGACGTGAGTGCCCGGCAGCACCAGATGGTTGTCGCTCGACCGTCCGATGGTCGTGATGCGGTCCTTGATGCGAAACTCCGTGGCCTCGGAGTCCCGATTCACCACGATCAGCTTGATCACGACAGAACCCTCCCGGACGGGCTCGCGATAGGCTTTGTCGAGATACCGGATGTTGCTGGCAGCAGCTTGCACGGGATACTCCCGAGTTCAGGCCCGAGTCTGCCACCTCGGCGGACAGGCCTCCTCGATTCCCCTATCGACATTCGGGTGCCCATTGACTTAGCTGCAGCTCGCCCGGCGCTTGACGTGCTCCCCGGCCATCGTGGAGCGGGCCCGTCGGTTTCGCGGCAAACGCGCAAAACACCTGGCTCCAGGAGAGTCATTCTACAGGGAGAGGTGGTGCAATCGCCAAGGGGATCGATCTTTCGGAGGGGGCGGGCTCCCAGCAAGCCGCCCGTCAGTCGGTCAGCGCCGACCGGACCGAGTGGACGAACTGGGCCCGAGCGACGGCCCCGGCCTGGAGCTGCTCCTCGGCCCAGACAGCCAGGCGTTCGGTCGCGGGGCCGGGTTCGGCGAGCAGGCTGGCGAGAGAGTCGTGAACGGCGTCGGCGGTGGCGGCGGGCTCACTCCGCCCCTCCTCGTCGGGAGCGAGCCGGTGGGGATGGCCGGTGTCGTCGAGGAAGTTGTCGGTCTTGGAGTCGTAGCTGACTGCCAGCAGGGGAGTGCGCGTGCCGGCGGCCAGCAGCATCGCGTGGTATCGCATCGCCACGAGCGCCGCGAGGCCCGAGAAGACCTCGACCGAGTTCTCGGGCGTCACCTCGACGATCTCTGCCGGGGTCGCCAGCCCTTCGAGGAAAGGCAGATCCTCGGAGGGATGCATCGCCAGGAAACGCAGCTCCATGCCGCGGGCCGAGGCCAGCCGGCGGCAGCCCTCCACCAGCGCGCGGACGTCCGCCGGCGAGATCCGACCGCTCGGGCGAAGGTTGACTCCCAGCTGGAGCCGGCGGATCGCGGCGGCAGGTTCCGGCAGCCGCTCCCAGAAGATGAGATCGGTACCGGTGGACAGGCGCTGCCACGATCCGGGCGAGATCCCCGCCTCCTCGCCCCACTGTCTGAGAGCGGCCGCGGAGGCGGCGTCCCTGGGCATGACCAGGTCGGCCCGCGAGGCGTACCAGGCCACGGCCCGTCGGACGGCGGCCCAGCGGAGCGAGCCGTAGGACTGGCCGACGAAGGCCAGGTAGTGGGTCCCGAGCAGCCGATTGATGGCGGGGAAGGCGAGATAGTAGAGCGGGGTCAGCCGGCCGGAAGCATCCTGGAACAGCCCTCCGCCGCTGCTGACGTGTACCGGCGAGAGCAGCATCCCGGCCATCACCTGCGTGAGAGACCAGCGACCGCCCGCGTGCACGCCGTCGGTGCCCTCCAGCCACGGCCCGGGTTGCCGGGTGAACGCCAGCAGTTGCAGCCGGTCGCCGACGGCCTCGCCGAGGGCCGAGAGCTGTCGCCGCAGGATCCACTCGTCACCCGCGTTGCCGTAACCGAAGTAGCCCGAGACCGAGGCATAGGGGCCGTTACCGGCCACGCGGATCGCCCGCCGGAGCGGGCCCAGCGCCAGCAACCCCAGCAGCCCGGCCGCGAGCCCCATTGCGCCCCGGGTCACGTTCAGCGCGTAGGGCGTGTGGAGATGGCAGAAGGCGTTGGAGATCGAGACCGGGGCCACCGTGCCGGCGGCGAGCAGCAGCAGCCTCAGCCGCCAGTTGGGACCTGTCGCGCGGCCGCGGCCGGTTCCGAGCATCGCGAGCAGAATCAGGGCGGGATAGCCGACCAGGAATTCCTTCGTGCGCGGGCGGGCCGGCAGGGTTGCCTCGAGCCGGTCTCTCAACCCCTGTTCGGCGTCGGTGGCCTTGATCGGGCTGAAGTTGCCCGAGCGCATGACGTACACGGCCCCAGCCAAGGCGACCGCGGTCAGGAGCGCCAGGTCCAGCGCGCGAACCCGGGCCGACAGCACCGGCATCCGGGCCCGGCGGATCAGATCGAGACAGGCCAGCGCCACCGGGCCGAGGTAGACCAGCTTCACGCCACTGAAGGCGGCCCGGTGCAGGAGGAAGGCCGGGTCGCAGAGCAACTCGTAGACCAGGGTCCCGCCCAGCAGCGAGAGGCCGAAGAGCAGGAGCAGCTCGCCGGCGATCCGCAGGATTCCGGGATCCTCCCGCGTACGGCGCTCGAAGAGCATCGCGCCCAGCGTCGGGGCCGCCACCGCCGCCGCCAGCGCGGCGGCCTTCGGGAACAGCAGCAGCGCCGCCGCCACCGGCAGCAGGCCCAGCGCGAGCAGACCTCCGGGCATCAACTCGAACAGCACCATCATCGCCCAGGTCAGGCAGAAGGCGCCGAGGGCAGCGACGAGCTTGCTCAGCCGTCCCGGGGGGCCGGAGGTGGCATCCTCCAGGAACGGACGGGCCTCGACCGGCTGTCCCTTCACGTAGCCGGCTTCCTCGAGGCGCCGGACCAGCTCGCGCACGTAGTCGAGCGAGGCGTCGTAGAGCGCCATGCCCTCTCGCGAGACGTTCATCGCGTCCGGCGGGTGCAGGTAGAACCAGCGGATGTTCCGCTCCTCGGCCGCCCTCAGCCAGCGGGGGAAGAGACGGGCGTACGGGAGCTTGGCCAGCTCCTTGGGGGGGATGGAGTGGATGAAGACGTCCTTGAGCGGGCGCGAGGCGAGCATCTCGTCGATGCCGTCCTGGCCGCTGAACTCGACGTCGCCGATGCGCAGCTGGCGCGCCTCGAACGCCTCCGCCGCCAGCGGGATGCTGGAGGGCCAGCCGAGCACCGAGTCCTGGTCGCAGAGGATCAGCGAGCCGGTCGATAACGTCTGCGTGAAGTGGCGTATGATGCGGGGCCCGCCCCAGATCGCGTTGGGGATGCGGTAGACGATCTCCAGGCCCTGCGCGCGGGCCTTCTCCATCAGCCCATAATCGAAGAACAGCGGCGTGCTCCGGAACAGCTCGCCCGCCACCGGGACATCCACGATGTCGCCGCTGACGGCGGTCTCCCGGAACAGGCCGGCGCAGGCCGAGGCGATGCTGAAGCGATCGGGATAGACGATGCGCATCCGGGTATGACCCGGGGAGGGCGCCGGGAGGTACTCGAGGGCGCCGTCGGCGGCGAGCTGGTCGGTCGAGGTGGGGCGCACGGCGACGGCCGAGACCCCTGCCGCCGCCAGGTCCGCGAGCACCGCCTCGTCGCTTCGCGAGCTGGCCCGCGCGACTTCCTGGAAGCCTCGCCAGTCGGCCAGGTAGACCAGCTTGGTGTTGATGGCGTCGAACTGCACCCTCCGCTGGAGCGGATAGGACGCCAGGAGGCAGAAGAACAAGGCCAGCCCGGCGAGACGCAGGGCTTTGCGCGTGGGGTTGTCGGTCCAGGTGTCCATCGCGGGAAGCTCGGGCCCGAGCGAGGCCGGGTCAGGGCCGTCCGGTCACTTCTTGGACGGCTTGGTCTGGCCGGGCTCCGCGACCGAGACTCGGTTGCGGCCGCTCTCCTTGGCCACGTAGAGGGCCGCGTCGGCCGCCTTGATCAGGAGACCCTTCTCGCGCGCATCCTCGGGGAAGGTGGAGAGTCCGATGCTGATCGTGACTTTCAGGTCGCCCTTCTCGCTGTGGTAGGTGCGATCGGCCACGGCCTTCCGGAGCTTCTCGGCCACCTGCAAGGCATCGTGCTTGCTCGTGGAAGGCAGGATCACGGCGAACTCCTCACCGCCGTAGCGGGCGACGAGATCCTGTTCCCTGCGCAACTCCTTCATGCAGCCGGCGGTCTCGCGAAGGACCATGTCGCCGATCTGGTGGCCGTAGGTGTCGTTGAACTTCTTGAAGTGATCGATGTCGGTGATGAGGAGGCTGACGTTGTCTTCATAGCGGCCCGCCCGCTTCAGCTCGCTGTCGAAAGAGTCCTGGAAGTAGCGGTGGGTGAACAGTCGCGTCAGGCCGTCGGTGTTGGCCCGTTCCTTGGCCTCGGCGAACATCCTGCCGTTCTTGATGACCATGGCGGTCAGCGAGGCCACGAACTCGACGGCGTCGACGTTGTCGCGGATGCTCTCCTTGCGGTTCTCGGCGAACTCCTCGATGTCCAGGACGCCCAGCACTTCGCGGTTGTGGATGAGAGGCGCGCAGACGAAGGCCTGGGGCCGTGTCCGGACCAGGCCGGCCAGCACCGGATCCCGTCCCGCGTTCTCGCTGTCGAGCAAGCTCCCCGCGGCCGCGACCTTGGCCACCGCCTCGGGGGCCCGTGCGTTCTGCTTGGAGAAGTCGGGCGAAAAGCCGCGATGGTCGGCCAGCTCGAGACCGGTCTCGTTGACGAGCCAGAGCGAGCACTTGCGGGCCCGGATCGGGGCGCCCACCAGGGAGTCCATCACTTGCTCGAGCACCCGGTTGACTTCGAGCGATTGCACCGTCAGCCGGGCGATCGAACTGAGGGCCCGTCTCAGGCTGGTGCTCTCGACGAGCTTCGTCTTGAATTCGTCGTTGGTCTTCTCTCGCGCCTTGCCTTCCTTGCGCAGCCGCTCGACCTCTTTCTCCATCGACTCCACGGCCTCTTCCGAGCCGCGCTCGGAGGCGGCCAGGAAGCCAATTCCCAGCACCGTGACGACGAAGCAGGCCGCGATCGCGGCGATGCCCATGCTGAGCTGGTCGGTCGCGGGGACGAACTGCGGCGCGAGCCAGACGAAGGCAGCCGCCAAGACTCCCAGGATCAGCGGTTTCAGAAGCTTGGTCATCGGTTCGCGCGGGCTCGGTTCGCTCCGGATGATATCAGGTTCCAGGTGCCAGAAGACAGGGCCCCCGACCCCTACCTCGCCGGGGCGCGCAGGAAGAGCACGACGCAGATGGCGAGGAAGAGCAGGTTATGCAGCCAGCTCCCCAGCAAGGGGCTGAGGACGCCGGTCTTGCCCAGGGACGAGGCCAGGCTCATCACCACGTAGTAGAGGAAGGTCAGCACCAGGCTCACGCCGAAGCCGATGAACCCTCCGCTGCGGCTGGGGGAGATTCCGATGGCCGCGCCGATGAACGCGAAGATCAGCGCCGAGATGGGGAACGCGGTCTTCAGGTACATCTCGACCTGCAGGTTGCGCGTGCTGGCCAACCCTCGCTTCTGGAGCCGCCGGATCTTCTCCAGAATGTCCCGGATCGACATCTCGTTGATGTCGCGCTCCCGTTCCTGCAAATCCGACGGAGTCACGGCGAGCTTCAGTTCCCCCGACTGCCGCCGTTCGGTCGTGATCTCGCCCCCCGGACCCACTCGCGTCACCACCGGGTGGTCGAGCGTCCAGATGCCGTCGCCCTTCCACCGGCCGCCGGGCGCGGCCGTCATCGTCTTCAACCCCGCCGGGCCGTACTCGCGAAGCAACAGGTTGTGGAAGCTGCCGTCCCGGAGCATCAGCCGCCCCAGATACAGCAACTGCTGGGCGTCCGACTTGACGAGGACGTTGTCCTTGTAGACCGTGTTGGGGGGGCCTGCCGCTCGCAGCTTCTCTTCCCAGATCTGCTGGCTGATCCGCATCGACGGAGGAACCGCCCGGTCGATGAAGAGGAACACCCCCACCGTGACCAGCACGCCGAACATCGCGACCGGCACCATCAGCCTGGCCAGCGAGATGCCCGAGGCCAGGAAGGCCGCCAGTTCGTTCTCCTTGGAGAGCCGCCCGAAGACGAAAAGGGTCGCCATCATCGCCGCCGCCGGGAAGATGTACTGCATGTCCTCCGGCACGCGGAAGATGAACCACTTGAAGATGAGGTAGGGCTCGACCTTGCCCTCGGTGAGGAACTTGAGCGCCCGGAGGAACTGCCCGAATGACAGGATGGTCAGACTGCCGACCAGGCCCATCGCGAAGGGGCCGCCGAGCTGCTTGAAGATGTAGCGATCGACGAGAGCCAAGGTTGTTCGGCGCTATCTTACCGCAGGGGTTGGGGGTTAGGGGTTAGGGGTTAGGGAACTACCGCCTGGGTCACGCGTCAACGGTCGACCCACGCCCCGGCCGTACCCGGCGCGACGCGGGAGCCTCGTCGGAACGCCGGGCCGGTGCCTAACCCCCAACCCCTAACCCCTAACCCCTGTCTCTGCCCCATGCTACGATGGCACGTCCGCCGCCCGGGGCCTGCGAGCCGGGCCGGGCTCCCCAAGATGAGAACTCCGGTCTTCACGGTCCTGCTGCTCGTGGTGGTGGCCCTTTCCTCCGGCGCGTCCCTGGCCCAGCCGTCCGCGCCGGGCGGAACGCTCGTCTGCGCCACCTTTGCCGACTGCACGACGTTCAACCCGTACCTGGCCGCGGACCTCAATTCCTGGCAGCTTGCGTCGGTGCTGTACGACCCGCTGCTCCGCTATGACGACGCCCTCGAGCCAAGGGCGTGTCTGGCCGAATCCTGGTCGATGGCTCCCGACGGGAAGAGCTGGACCTTCGAGCTGCGCCGGGGCGTGCGGTTCCACGACGGGGTCGAGTTGACGGCGGCCGACGTCGAATTCACCCTCGACATGCTCCGGGATCCGAAGACCCGCGTCGCGCGGCGCACCTGCATCGACGAGATGCAATCCGACCCCGGCAACCCGGCGCGCGTGCGCTTCGAGAAGAAGGGCAAGTACGGCTTCACGGTCCACTTCAACCGGCCGGCGGCCTGGGCGATCGAGGACTGGACCTCGCTGCCGATCCTGCCCAGGCACCTGCTGGAGGGCAAGGACGTCAACAACGACCCGTTCAACACGTCCCGTCCGATCGGCACCGGCCCCTTCCGGCTGCTGGAGTCCCGGCCCGGGGCGAGCCTTCTCTTCGGCGCCTTCGACGGCCACTGGGCCGGCCGGCCGAAGCTCGACCGGCTCGAGGTCCGCATCATCCCGGACGACCACGAGAGGCTCGCGGCACTCCGGCGCGGCGAGGTCGATCACGCGGTGCTCCCCGGACCGCTGTTGCAGTCGGCCCTCGATGATACGTTGCGTCGGCGTTTCTCAGTCTTCACCTGGACCGAGCCTTCCTTCTTCTACGTGGGATGGCAGTGCGACCCCGAGCGCACCCGCTTCTTCAACGACGAGCGCGTCCGCCAGGCGATGGGCCTGGCGATCGACACCGATCGCCTCGCGCGCGTCATCCTGGGCGGGATGGCAGTGAAGGCCGACAGTTGCTTCGCCCCGGGGAGCTGGGCCGCCGCCTCTCCGGCGACGGCGCCGGTGCGCTGCGATCCCGCCCAGGCGGTCAGCATCCTCAACAGCGCCGGCTGGTACGATACCGACGGCGACGGTACGCTCGACAGGGTGGGCGAGCGGCTGGCGTTCCAGCTCGACGCTCCGGCGGGCAGCACCATCGTCCGCCGGGTGGTCCCGGCGATCACCGAAGATCTGCGCAAGCTCGGAATCGACGCCCGTCCGCGCTACACCGAGTGGCCGCAGTTCGCCTCCGAGCGCATCCAGAAGCGCGACTTCGAGGCGATCCTCCTGGCCTGGTACCTGCCGGTGGAACCCGATCCCTACCCGGTCTTCCACTCCGGCAGCGTTCCGTGCGACGCCAATCCGCGAGGGCTCAACCGCACCGGCTTCTCCAGCCGGCGGGCCGACGAATCGATCGAGGCGGCCAGGGCGGCCACCGAGAGGCCCCGCCAGCTCGAGGCGCTGCAAACGCTGCGGCAGGTCCTGCGGGACGAGGCCCCCTACACGTTGCTCTATCACCCGCGCATCTACGGCCTGGTCTCGAACCGGATCCGGGTCGAACGGCCCGGCGCCGTGCCCCGGGAAGATCCCGCCCTGCGGCTCCCGGCCCGGGAGGTCTCCCGCTGGGGCTTGCTCACGCCGGACTTCCTGCGGCTGTCCTCGGTCGAGCCCTCCGCCGCGACGTCGGGAGCCGCCCCCCGGTGACCCATGCGCCTCGAGCCTCGAGCCCCAGGCCTCTTGCCTGTTCCCCAATTCTCCCGCTTTGTGGTATGAAGTAGTCTCCCGATTCAGGAAGGATGGCGATGGCTAACAAAGACGAACTCTGGAAGCCCGAAACCCCTCCCGTGCCGCCCGGCGCTCCGCCGCCCTCGGCCGCGGTCTCCCTCTCGAAGGTTGGCTCGAAGGCGCCCGCCGCCGAACTGGGCGAGGTGATGCTCGACGTCAAGGGCCTGTGCACCTACTTCTATGGAGAGGAAGGGGTCGGCAAGGCCGTGGACGACGTCAACTTCAGGGTGCGCCGCCGCGAGGTCCTGGGCATCGTGGGCGAGTCGGGCTGCGGCAAGAGCGTGACGTCGCTCTCGATCATGCGGCTCATCCCCAACCCGCCCGGCCGCACCGTCGCCGGCGAGATTGTCTTCGAAGGCCGCGATCTCCTGAAGCTGCCCGAGACCGAGATGCGCGACGTCCGCGGCAACAAGATCTCGATGATTTTCCAGGAGCCGATGACCAGCCTCAACCCGGTCTTCACGATCGGCAACCAGCTGACCGAGGCGATCCGGCTGCACCTGAAGATGGGGAACCGCGAGGCGACCGAGCGCGCCATCAAGATGATGGAGCTGGTCGGCATCCCGGCCGCCTCCGAGCGTCTGGACGACTACCCCCACCAGTTCTCGGGCGGCATGCGCCAGCGCATCATGATCGCGATGGCGCTGTCGTGCGATCCGCAGCTCATCATTGCCGACGAGCCCACCACCGCCCTGGACGTCACCATCCAGGCGCAGATCCTCGAGCTGATGAAGGGCCTGCAGCAGCGGCTGCACACGTCGATCATCCTGATCACCCACGATCTGGCGGTGATCGCCGAGATGGCCCACCGTGTCATCGTAATGTACGCCGGACGGGTGGTCGAGGAGGCCGACGTCCGCCCGATGTTCAAGACGCCCAAGCATCCGTACACCATCGGGTTGCTCTGCTCGATCCCGCGGGTCGACCAGCCCGGCATGCGCCTGTGCGTCATCAAGGGCACGGTCCCCAGTCCGTTCCATTTCCCCAAGGGCTGCCGCTTCGCCAACCGCTGTCCGCTGAAGCTCGCGCGCTGCGAGAACGAAGAGCCCCCGCTCATCCCGATCAGGGGCGAGGAAGGCCACTCGACCCGCTGCTGGCTGTACGAGACCAACCAGGATTCGTCCGTCGAGAAGGAAGTCCGCCGCCAGATGCTCGAATCCGGTGAGCGCGGAGGAGACCGCGAATGACCGCACATTTCATGGAGGTCACCGACCTCCAGAAGTACTTCCCCATCTTCGGAGGCATCTTCAGCCGCCCCGTGGCCCACGTGAAGGCCGTCGACGGGGTCAGCTTCTATCTCAAGGAAGGCGAGACGCTCGGATTGGTCGGCGAGTCGGGCTGCGGAAAGTCGACCACCGGCCGCACCCTGCTACGGTTGCTCGAGCCGACCGGCGGCAAGGTCGAGTTCATGGGCAAGGATCTGGTCACGCTCGACAAGCTGGGCATGCGCCAGATGCGGCGCAACATGCAGATGATCTTCCAGGATCCCTATGCCAGCTTGAACCCCCGCATGACCGTTGGCAGCATCGTCGAGGAGCCGCTGCTCATCCACGGCATCGGCACCAAGGTCGAGCGCCGAAAGCGAGTCGTCTCGCTGCTCGCCGAGGTCGGCCTCCGGGAAGAACACGCCGCGCGCTACCCTCACGAGTTCTCCGGCGGCCAGCGCCAGCGTATCGGCATCGCCCGAGCCCTGGCCATCGAGCCGCGTCTCATCGTCGCCGACGAGCCGGTCAGCGCGCTCGACGTCTCGATCCAGGCCCAGGTCATCAACCTGCTCCAGGAGCTGCAGAAGCGGCGCAAGCTCACCTACCTGTTCGTGGCCCACAACCTCTCCGTGGTCGAGCATATCTCCGACCGCGTCGCCGTGATGTACCTGGGCAAGATCGTCGAGATCGCCGAGTCGAAGAAGCTCTACGCGGCTCCGAAGCATCCCTACACGCGGGCCCTGCTTTCGGCCGTGCCGATTCCCGACCCGGACGTCCACCCCGACCGCATCATCCTGGAGGGTGACGTTCCCAGTCCCATCAAGGCTCCCCCGGGCTGCCGCTTCCATCCCCGCTGCCCCGTGGCCAACGCCGACCCTTCGCGCCTGCAGAAGTGCAAGACCGAGGACCCCGCCCTGATCGATCGTGGCCAGGAGCATTTCGTGGCCTGCCACTTCGTCTCGGAGGCCGATCAGATCTTCGGCCTCACGCGCACCCGGCAGCCCGGTCAGACCTGAGCCACGGCGTCCCGATTCCTTGCGGCCGAGATCCGAGACGAGAGGCTGCGTTTGCGGGCTAGGGCGGTTCTATCACTCCCTTTGCCGCTGTTTTCACTTCCCTCCGGACGGTCCGGCGTCATATCATCGACGCTAGTATTCCGGGGAAGCGGCCGGGGGTCTCAGGGGGGGCTGGGGCCGGCCGGCCTTGCACGAGGGAGTTCGATCGTGGGAGTGACCAGAGGAACGCGGCTCCTGGCTGTCGTGGCGATGGTGGGCTGCTTCGCCACCTGGGCACGCGCGGAGGAACGAGACCTGACGCAGCTTGGCTTGAACCAGTTGATGGATATCAAGGTCTTCGCCGCGTCCAAGTACGAGCAGAGCCAGGCAGAGGCGCCATCGGCCGTCACCGTGGTCACGGCCGAGGAGATTCGCAGATACGGCTGGCGGAACCTGGGCGACCTGCTGCGGGCCCAGCGCGGGATGTACCTGAGCTACGACCGCATCTACGGCTACCTCGGGGTGAGGGGCATCCTCGTCTCGGGCGATCTCAACTCGCGTCTGCTGGTCACGGTCGACGGCCAGCGCATCAGCGACGTCGTCTACGAGCAAGCTTTCATCCTCAACGAGTTCATCCTCGACACCGACCTCATCGAGCGCGTCGAGATCATCCGCGGCCCGGGCTCGTCGGTGCACGGCGCCACCCCGCTGTTCGGAGTGATCAACGTCGTCAGCCGGGATCCCCGCAGGGCGCCGAACCACGAGGTCTCGATGGAGACCGGCAGCGGCCGCCGGGTCAACGGACGCTACAC
This sequence comes from uncultured bacterium, assembly GCA_964610245.1. Lineage (GTDB taxonomy): Bacteria > Muiribacteriota > UBA6191 > JACPRK01 > JACPRK01 > CAZSVK01. The sequence goes on along the minus strand of CAZSVK010000015.1, from coordinate 7,887 downwards.
CTTCACCAAGCTCTTCGAGGACGACGCCAGCTTGATGCTGTCGGTCAGCGGGTTCGACTCGAACGGGATGGCGCTTCGATTCGACGAGTCGCCCAGGTTCTCGGGCACGACGCAGGGCACCGACTGGGAGCAGGTCGGGCGCCTGTTCGCCAAGTACGAGGACGGCGGCTTCAAGGCGATGCTCGCCCACTCGAGCCGAGACAAGGGCATCCCGACCGGTGCCACCGGCGCCGTCTTCGACGAGCCGGACAACCACTACATCGACGCCCAGACGGCGATGAACATCTCCTACCTCTGGAAGCTCGATGCCGACACGAGTCTGGAGGGCCGGCTGTACGCCGGGGCCTACGACTTCCACGGCAACCTGCTCTACGACGACGTCACGCCCGGCTCGATCGTGGCCAACAAGGATCTGGCCTGGGGCCGCTGGCAGGGAACGGAGTGGAAGGTCACGAGCCAGAGCGAGGCCCACACCCGGATCGCTGGCCTCGAGTGGCAGAACAACTCGCGCCAGGACCAGCGCAACTACGACGTCGGTGGTCTGATGTACCTCGACGATCGGCGCGAGAGCGACCGCCTGGGCTTCTACTTTCAGGACGAGTGGCGCCACTCCGACGATGCGGCGCTGACGCTCGGGCTACGCTACGACCTCGACTACATGGACGAACGACAGCTCAGCCCGCGCGTCGCCTGGGTCTATCGACCGCGCCCGGGGATGAACGTGAAGCTGCTGGCCTCGAGGGCCTTCCGGGCGCCAAACGTGGCGGAGGTCTATTATGCCTTTGGCACCCGCTTCGCCGCGAACCCCGCGCTGCAGAGCGAGCACATCAACCAGTACGAGGCCGTGTTCGAGCACACCCTGACCTCCCGGACGCGCTACACGGTCAATGCCTACCAGCTCGAGCTGAGCCGGCGCATCGGCCAGGTGACCCTGCCGGACGGCAGCGTGCAGTATCAGAACACCGGCTCGGCCAACGTCGTCGGCGCGGAGTTCGAGGTCGAGCACCGCTTCTCGTCCCGCGATCGGTTGAGGGCCAGCTACAGCCGGCAGCACGGAGAGACCGACACCGACGAACGGTTGACCGACTCGCCCGAGCACCTGGTGACCCTCAACTACTGCCGGCCCCTGCCGGACGAACGGCTCCAGCTCGGGGTGGAGTTCCAGTACGTCGGGCCTCGCCTGACCTTCGCCGACGGCCGGACAGAGGCCGCTCGCCTGGTGAATCTCAATCTGGGCGGCCGAGTCCGGCAGCGCGGGCCGGAATGGTCGGTCGGCCTCTACAATGCGCTCGATCACGAGTACTCCACGCCCGATACTCCCGACCCGGCGCTGCGTCGCGACCGCATCGAGCAGGACGGTCGCCAGTGGCGCGCCAAGGTGACGATTCCCTTCTGAAACACGGCATCCACATCTCGAAGCACTGGCTCGTGCTGCTGGGGTTCTGGCTCGCGGGCGCGGCCGGCGGCGTCGCGGCCCAGAGCCCAGCCACGGAGCAGGTCGTCCGCGCCGCCATGGTCTTCAACTTCCTCAAGTTCGCGGAGTGGCCTGCCGCCGCGGCCGGCCTCAGGCTCTGCGTGGCGAGCGGAGACCGCAAGCAGGTCGAGGCGCTGGAAGGGCTGACCGGCAAGCAGGTCGGCGGACAAACCCTGAGTGTCGTGCGCTTCGCGGTGTGCGAGACCGACTGCCGGGTGCTCTACGTCGACGCGCGCCAGCGGTGGGACGAGGTGCTCGCGAGCCGTCGGCGGCCGTCGCAGGCGCTCACCATCGGCGCCTATCCCGGCTTCGCGCTGGACGGCGGGATGATCGAGATTGTCCGCCAGCAGGGCCATGTGCGCTTCGACGTCAACCTGGGCGAGGTCCGGCGCGCCGGTCTGCGTCTCGACTCTCAGCTGCTACGCCTGGCCCGCCAGGTCATCGAGTAGCCGCGAGCGTGAGCAGCGCCGTCGACTCGCCGGCGTTCCTTGCCGGCGTTCCTTGCCGGCGTCGTCACGGCCGGCGCGGCATCGTTCACCGGGTCTGGACGCGCGGCGGGAAGCGCCTTCGCCCTTTCAGAACAACAGCTCGATCAGCCCCTTGAGCCCGCAGAAGCCCCAGAGGGCCGCCACGGCCGCCCAGAAGAGGAACCGGCCATAGTAGGGCCGGCCGGTGGGCCGGTCGTAGAGGAAGTGCATCTTGCCCATCGCGGAGACGGTCTTGCCGACGTGCGAGTCGCCGCCTTCGGAGAGCGCCTCCGAGACCGGCATGCCGCCGCCCTTGAGCGCCGCGCGGGCCTGGACGACGGCGATTGCTGAGAACCCCAGGCACATCCCGGTCACCTGCAGATCCATCTGTCGAATCCTCCCCGGGGACCGCCGCCCCGACTCCTGGCCGGCTACTTGGATGCGAGCGTCCAGACGCCGTCCCAGTCGTCGCCGGGGGGCTGCTCGAGGTAGTGGGCGCAGCGTTCGACGTAGAGCTTCGAGAGCTTGTCCTTGGGGTGCAGGCCGAGCGCTTCCTTGAAGTCGCGCATGGCCGGTTCGAACCGCGCCGCGCGGTACTGCTCGAGCCCGCTCTTGTAGGCGTCGAGCGTCTCGCGCATGTTGGGGAAGGTTTCGGCGTGGTAGAAGTCCAGGACCTCGAAGATGCCCACCGGCTGGGTCTTGCCCTTGACGATGACGTAGTCGACCTCGCGGGTGCGGTAGGTGGCGCGCAGTTTCCGGAAGGTCGTCTCGCTGATGAGGATGCGGGCGCCGTACTGTTTGCAGGCGCTCTCGAGCCGCGACGCGAGGTTCACGCCGTCGCCGATGACGGTGTAGTCCATCCGCTTGGGGGAGCCGATGTTGCCTGACACGATGTGGCCGGTCTTGAGGCCGACGCCGATGTCGACCGGTTTCTGGCCGCGGCCGAGGCGTTGTGTGTTCCAGCGCTCCAGTTCCTGCAGCATCTTGATGGCGGCGCGGACGCTGCGGTCGGGGTCGTCGTCGTGGGGCATGGGGGTGCCGAAGATCGCCATCATCGCGTCGCCGATGAACTTGTCGAGCATCCCGCCCTCGCCCTGGATGCAGTCGACCATGATGCTGAAGTACTCGTTGAGCAGCTGCACCGTGCCCTGGGGCCCCAGCTCCTCGGCGATGGTGGTGAAGCTGCGGATGTCGCAGAAGAGGACGGTCGATTCGCTGGCGACGCCTCCGAGCAGGTCGGCGCCGCTGCCCAGGAGCTTGTCGGCGACCGAGGGGTCCATGTAGCGGGCCATCGTGGACTTGACGCGCTTCTCGCTGCTGATGTCCTCGATGAGGAGCATCGAGCCGAGCTTCGCGCGGGTCTGGCTCGTCAGGGGAGTAACGGTGAGGTTCACCGAGCGGTTCTCGGCTTCGAACTCCATTTCCTTGTCCATGATGAGTTCGAGCGCCTGCGTCTCGGAGACCAGCTTGACCCGCTCGGCGACCCAGGCGTTGGCGCCGGAGAAGAACTCGGCGTAGGGCTTGCCGAGGATGTCGTTCTCGCGGACGTTCATGATTCTCAGGCCGGCCGCGTTGCAGGTGACGATCTTATCCTCGGCGTTTATAGTGACGACGCCGTTCGACATGCTCTCCAGGATGCTCTCGTTGTAGTTCTTCGTGTTCTGGACGTCGTCGAAGAGCTTGGCGTTCTCGAGCGCGATCGAGATCTGGGCGGTGAACGCCTTCAGCCGCGCCTCGTCCTCGTCGGTGAACGGGCCGCCGCGCTTGTTGAGGATCTGCGTGACGCCGATCGTCTTGCCGTCCTTGTTGGCCAGGGGCACGCACAGGATGGAGCGGGTGAAGAAGTTGGTCTGCTTGTCGAACGACGGGTTGAAGCGCAGGTCGGCGTAGGCATAGGGGATGTTGACCGAGCGGGCCGTCGTGAAGACCGTGCCGGCGATGCCCACGTGGTTCGGGAAGCGGATCTTCGTGACCCCCAGGCCCTGCCCGATCTCGGTGTAGAGTTCGTTGGTCTTTTCCTCGTTGAGGAAGAGCGTCGAGCGCTCGCAGTTGAGCATCCGCGTCACGGCGCCCATGATCTTCTGGAGCAGCGGTCCCAGCTTGATCTCCGAGCTGACCTCCGAGACGACCCGCAGGAAAACCGCCTCCTGCTCGCGGGAGCGCTCCATCTTCTCGACGTAGAGCGTGCTCTCCAGGACGATCGAGGCGTGGGCGATCATCGCGCCGAAGAGCGCCAGGTTCTCCTCGTCGAAGTCGGTCTCCTTGTTGAGCGACTGGGCCACGCCGATGCGTTGGCCCCGCATCGTGGTGATCGGCACGCACATCAGGCGCTCCGTCTTGAAGCCCGTGTTCTGGTCGGTGGTGGGGTCGAACTTGGGGTGGTTGTACGGGTCGTTGGCGATCACCGCGTCGCCCGTCTGGAACACGTGGCCCGCGATGCCAGACGTGTTCAGGATGCGGATCTCCCGCTTGAAGTTGCCCTGGCTCACCCGCGAGTACAGCTCGCCCGTCAGCGGGTCGTTGAGGAACAGCGTTCCCCGGCTGGCATGGGTCGCCGCCCGGGTGGCCTCTATCAGCATCTCTAGCTGGTCGTTCAGCGTCGGCAGGCCCGCGAGGGTGTTCGACAGGTTCACCAGCAGCTCGGCCACCGACTCCTGCCGGTCGGCCGGACCGGTCCGCACGGTCGCGCCTTTCCTAGCGGGCATGACTTTCCTCCAGTCGTTGTCTCAACACGTCGATCGTCTGCTGCAGTTCTCGCCGCGCGGCCTCGGCCTGCCGCTGGGACTCGCGTAACGCGTCTGCGCCCGCGAGCTGGTGCTCGTCGAACGCTTCTCGCAGGGCCGCGAGAGAGGTCTCCAGGTGGGTGACGCGGTGGGTCTGCTCCAGATGAGCCGACTGCAGCGCCTCTTCCTTCTCGAGGCGGGCCGCCTCCAGCGCGTCGCGCAGTCCGGCGATCGTGGCGTGCAGCTGACGGGCCGACAGCTCCGACTCGCGCGCGGCCAGGGCCAGGGCATCCTGCTTCTCGACGCGCATCCGCTCCAGCTCGTCCCGGAGCGCGGCAGCCGTTTCCCTGAGCTGCAGCAGCTCTTTCCGCGAGTCGTTGCCGGCCCGCTGCACCGCCTCGGCCTTCTCGGCCTGGAGCGCTTCCAGCTCGTCTCGCAGGGCCGCCGCCGTGTCTCTGAGCTGCGCCAGTTCCTTGCGATTCTCGTTCTGGGCCGCTTGCACCGCCTCGTCCTTCTCGAGCTGCAGCAGCTCGTTCTTCTCGCGCAGGGCGGCCGTCATCGCCTTCAGTTGCTCGAGCTGGCGGTCGGACTCGAGTCTGGCGTCCCGCAGGGCGTCCTGCCTCTCGAGCTGCCCGAGTTCGAGCTGGTCGCGAAGGGCGCCGGCCGTCTGCTGGAGCTGGCTCAGCTCTCGCTGCAGAGCGGTCCGGGCCGCCATCAGCTCCTCGTCCTTCTGGAGGTGGGCCAGTTCCAGCCGGGCCCTCAGTTCCTCGACCGTTCGCTGCAGGAGCGCCGTCTCCTTGCGAGAGGATGCCTGGGCGGCGGCGACCGCCTCCTCGCCGCGCAGCGCGACGCGGTCCAGCTCGTCACGGAGGTGCACCACCGTGTCCCTGAGCTGCCGGCACTCCGCCTCGAGCCGGAGATGTTCTTCGCTCGGATTCATGGTTGCCAGAACACTCGCCATCGCTCGACCGTCCCCACTCACCCGGCCGAATGATACCACCCGCAGGTGCGCGCACCTCGGTTTCCCCGAGCCGTGACCGCACACCGGCGCCGTTTGAGCTTGACTCCGCCGAGTGCGGAGGTTATCTTTTGCGGCACCTCAAGGGTCGCCATCGTGCCGCGGTGGTGGAATTGGTAGACACGCATGTTTGAGGTGCATGTGGGAGCAATCCCTTAGCGGTTCGAGTCCGCTCCGCGGCACCAGCTCTAGACCTGCAAGACCGGGATCCCGATGGGATTCCGGTTTTGACTCTCCGGGGGCTCGGGGCGAGGTCTGGCGCTTCCCGGGAGGAGCCCGCCTACTCCGTCTGCCAGATGCGCACCGTGCCGGCCGGCGCGGTGGCCGCGTCGTACTCCAGCCAGAGCAGGCGGCCGTCCCGCTGCACGAAGACGGTGGCGTCCGAGACCAGGTGCGGCAGCTCGAGTGCCGTGCCCGGCTCGTGTCCGCCGGCGTCCAGGCGACGCACCGAGAGCAGGCCCGGCCGATCCGCTCGAGTGAAGCGGACCCACCAGCCGCCCTTGCCGTCCGAGCCCAGCAGCTTGCCTCCCTCGCGGCCCCGCCCGGAAATCGGGAAGAGCGTCTGCCCGGCGCCGTCCAGCGCCCTTGCTCGCACGGAGTAGCCCGCCTCGTCGGAGTAGGACATGTCCACCAGCCGGCCTGACGGATCGACCGCCAGCCCGGTGCCTTCCCAGTCGAGCGAGGCCACCGTCCGTCCCTGGCGGTCGGCCACGCGCACCTGATTCGCGCCCAGATCTCCGCAAGCGGCCTTTCCGCCGAGCAGTGACAGCAACGTCGTCAGTTGCAGGAACTGCCCTTCCTGCTCCCCGCGTCCGCCGAACGCTTGCAGCAGCTCCCAGCCGGAGTTCAGCCGCAGGACGCGCTGCGACTCGAAGAGCCCGACCAGCACTCCCCCCTGCGAGACCGGCGCCAGCAGCGCGGGCCGCCTCAGCTCAGGCAAACTGACGGTCCGCTCGACCCGGCCCTTTGGGTCGAGCACCAGCAGACGGTCGTTCCAGGTGTCGGCCACCACCAGTTCGCCGGCCCGCAGCCTTGCCAGCCCCAGGGGGCCCATCGCAGCCGGCTCCTCGAACCCGGGCGAGGTGTGGTTGAAGAACCCGGCCTGGCCGGGACCGCCGCCCCAGGCCAGTTCGGCGAGGAGCTTCGAGCCCGGCACCGGGCCGGCCGCGTCCACGGCGGCCGTTCCCAGCCATCCCAGGGTCAGCAGAACGATGCCTGTCGCCAGCACGCCGTTGTTCTTCACTTCTTCCTCCGGAGCACTCGCGAGATGGGGTAGTGCATTGCGCCCAGCTCGACCTTCACCGGATAGCGCCGGGACGACGAGTTGTTGATGGCGTAGGTGGTGCCGCCCTGCTTGTCGATGATGCCGATGTGGGTGTCGGGATCGACGCGCCCGTCGCCGGTGCGGTCGTAGGTCGCCCAGGTGAGAACGTCTCCGTCCTGATACGGCGGCGCCTTCACCTGCTCCCAGCCCCGCCGCAGCAGGTCGGCGATGACCTGCCGGCAGCTGATCATGATGCTCTTCACCACGCCCGCCGCCCGCAGGATGCTGCTGACCACGTTCGCGCACCCCATGACCCCGCCCCGCGTTCCGGGCGCGTAGTTGAAGTGCTTGCCCACCAGCTGGTTGGCTTGCTTCACGATGCGTTCCTGCAGGCTGGGCTGAGATTTCTCCGGCGTCTTCTCGGGGCGCCTGTCCCCCGTCCTGTCCTTGTCTGGGGCCGCCTGCACGCGCGTTGGCTGGGCGGTTGGGGCCGCCAGCGCTCCCACGGGATCGTAGGTCGTCGTGCCCTCGTTGCCGGCCGGCTCCGGCACCGCCGGAGGCTGGCTCGTTTCCGGAGGGAAGTCGGGCGCCTCGACCCTCGAGGGCTTCCCTGGATCCAGCGGGTCGAGCGACGCCGCCTCCTGGCCCACGCCCGGCTGGTCGGCTGTCGGCGGGACCTGGGCCGGCGCCGACGACGCCAATCCGAGGAAGGCCAGGACCGCGAGGGCGGCGGCGAAATGGCGATTCCACTCGAGCATGGCAGACACACTCCTGTCGGTCATCTGCTCCAAGTATGCGTCGCTCGCCCGGGAGTTTGGACGTTTTTCGAGACTTGCGTCATGGCTCGAATCTCACGGGCACGCCCCGGCCCGACTCGACGGGCATGCCGGCCGCCTCGCCGTACCCCTCTGGCCGGCCCGGGCCCCAGGCGAGGGCGGGGG
>CAZSVK010000014.1:12538-29275 GCA_964610245.1 uncultured bacterium | reverse complement strand
ATCGCCCCCAGGTCGAGCCCCGCTCCTGGCCGGGTGAGTAGGGACCGCCGGCCTGCCGCGTCCAGCTCGAGTCCCGCGTGGCCGACCGCTCGGAGCGCCCGGGCCAGTTCGGCCGCGGCGGGAGGGCGGGAGACGGCCGGCTCGCCTGCCGGCGGCGATCGGAATCCCCACAGGCGCATCAGGGGCAGGCAGGTCGGGTCGAAGGCCCCGCCGCTCGACCTGGCGTAGGCGAGTGAAGCGGAGAGCACCTCCAGGGTTTCGGATGACACCGTCTGCCAGCCTCCGCCCGCGCGCCGGTTCAGTCCGGAAAGTTCGCTGTCCGGACGGTAGTCGCTCATCAGCGCTTCCAGCCGCGCGATCTCGTCGAGGGCGCGCTCCGCCGCGACCCGGGCGGGGGCGCCGTCCCCGGTGGGAAGCCAGACGGTCGCGAGAGTGCCCATCGCCAGTCGCGAGGCCCGGCAGCCGCCCGCGCTCTGGACCGGCGCCGGCGCGCCACGCCAGACGGCCACGCAAGCCAGGCCGGCGAGCGCCGCCGGCAGCCACAGCCGGATCCTCGAATTCGGTCGCAACTGCTCAGCGGACCAGGAGGTCCTGGACCATCCGCGCGGTCAGCGGGATGCGTGCCGCCGCCGCCTCCAGGTCGACCGCCATCGGCACCGGGAGCTTGCCGGCCGAAAGCCACGGCGGGGGCTTCAGGCCCGGTTTGAGCGGGATCTGGCCCGCGTCGCCGGCGGCGAGCTGGGCTTCGACCGAGTCGCCCATCAGGTACTCTGCCAGGCGCCTGGCCTGGTCAGGGTGGGGCGCGCCCTCGATGACGGCGACGGTGTTGGGCAGCATCAGGGCACCCAGTCCGCCGGGCCCTTGATCGGGAACGACCATCGCGACGGGCTTTCCGGAGCGGATGGCCTCGAGGGCGTCGTCGGTGTCGGTCACGCCGATGGAGGCGGTGCCGGCCGAGACCACCTCGCGAACGACGGCGTTACCGGCGACGACCTGGGCGTCGTTGGCCCTCAACGCTTCGAGGAAGGCCCTCAGTTTCGGCTCGCCGAGCCTGACCGCGAGGGCCGCGACGTGGGTCGAGGTGCTGCCGAAGAGCGGGTTGGCGATGGCCGCCCGGCCCTTCCATCGCGGCGCCGCCAGGTCGAGGACCGAGCGGGGCGCGTCCCGGGCCTTCACCAGGTCGGTGTTGTAGACGAGCACCCGGAGCCGGGCGCCGAAGCCGAACCAGCGGTTGCCCGGGTCGCGGAAGGCCGCGGGGATGGCCGCCGAGGCAGGCGTCTCGAGCGGGGCCAGGACGCCCTTGCCGGAGAGCTGGAGCATGCGCGCCGGCTCGTTGTTCCAGAAGACGTCGCAGAGAGGGCTGGCCTTCTCCGCGAGCAACCGGTTGACCAGGCCCACGGTCTTGCTTGCCTCGGTGTCGTAGACCGCCGTCACCCGGATGCCCGTCTCCTTCTCGGAGCGGTCGGGAACCGGCTGGGAGAACGGCTGAGCGTGGGTGACGTAGCAGACCACCTCCGGAGCGGCGGCAGTCAGCGCGCCGGCCAGCAGGCAGGCGGCCATGGCGGAGAGCGCCAGGCCGGCCGGAAGACGGCGAAGGCTTGCGATCATCGGGTTCTCTCTTTCAATCCCGCGTACAGCGCGTCGCCGAAGAGCAGTGCCCGGGCCAGGGAGTCGTCGTCGTCGCGCGCGCCGGTGGCCAGGCCCCGGGCCAGGAGATGGACCCCGGCGGCCTCCTGCGTGAGGCGATTGCCCCAGAGGTTGATCTCGATGTCGTTGAGGATGCGCGCCATCTCGAGGAGCGCCGGCTCGGGGTCGGCGAGGCGGGCCAGAAGCGTTTCGAAGAGCGACTTGCCGGGCGCACGTTCCAGCCGGGAGAAGGGGACCTCGAAGGTCGTGCCCTCGAGGATCCGGGTGCCTCGAGGGAAGAAGCGAAAGCGCGCCCGCGGATCGAGATAGCGGCGCAGGAGCCAGACCGAGGCGGCCTTGTCCGGCTCCATCGGGCCCTGCCAGGTGGTGTAGAGGCTATCGGGCGCCGGGATCGGGGGAAGGCCTGCCCCGCGAACGGGCGCCGGCAGGGCGAGCAGGGCGAACCAGAGGAGCAGAGCGACGCCCGCCGCGGCGTGGCCCGACGGCCGGCCGGGGAGCGGAACGCGGGTCGTGGGGCTCACTCCGGAGGGGCGGGCAGCGTCTGGGGTCGAGACGGGTCGACCGATTCGGGCTTCTCCATGCCCTTGCACTTGGCCAGTTCCGACTCCAGGAACTTGATCTCGCCACCGAGCTTCTTGCACTCCGCCATCGCGGCGCGGGCCATCTTGAGGTCTCGCGAGTAGAGGTAGGCGAGACAGAGATCGAACCAGGCATCCTTCAGACCCGGATTGAGCGAGAGCGCCTGCTTGTACAGCTCGATCGCCTTGTCGAACTTCTTCGAGTCGATGCACTTGCCGGCCTGGACGCCGATCTTCTCGGCCTTGACAATCATCTCCTTGGAGGGCGGGCCCTTGGGGACCGGAATCTTGAAGACGTTGTCAGGCTCGAGCGACCTGGAGGGCGGACGGGGCGCCGGCTCGGGCTTCTCGAACCCCGGGCGCACCTTCGAAAGCTCGCTATCGAGAAACGTGACGTTACCGCCCAGCTTCCTCACCCTCTCGATGGCCTTCTCGGCGTACTTCACCTGACCGCCATAGGTGTAGACCAAGGCCAGGTCGAACCAGGCAGCCACCAGGTTCGGATTGAGCTTGAGCGCTTCGCAGTACTTTCCGGCGGCGGCGGCGAACTCCTTGCGGTCGAACAGCTTGCCGCCTTCGTTGTGCAGCCGCGACGCCAGAGCCAGGCTGTCGGGCTGGGGCTCCGCGCTGCCCGCATCGACGGCGGGGGCGCCTTCCGGAGCGCCGGCGGGTGCCGCGCTAGATGCCGCCTGGGGCGTCGAGGGAGCCGTGGGCGCCGCCGGCGCTGCTGCCTGTGCCCAGAGAGCCGTGCCAGTCAGGCTTCCGAGCAGCATCGCCACGGCCACGAGGGTCGTTCCGAGCGAGTTGGCAACCATTCCTGCAGCCTCCTTCGGGATGGCGGAGTTCCCGCCTGCACGTTGCCGCCCTGCTCCAAGGCCTCGGACGGCTCGATTGGGCTTCATCGTGCCATCGCATCCGGCGGGTGTCAAGGCGAGGTCCGCCACCAGGAGGAGGAAAGCTCCTCCCGCGGGAGGAGCGAAAGGCGGGGCGCGGTGGGCGGAAGCCCAGTGCCGGAACGGCTTTGCGTGACTTCGGCAAACGCTGGCACTGTTCATGCTCCGGACGAGGTGCCCGGCGCGCTGGCCGGTTGTGGGCGTTTTCCGTGGAGGTTCGAAGGAATGCTGGGAACGATTCGAATCCGGTTGGCTCTGCTGGTGGCCGCGGCCTTGGTCCTGGCGACCGCACCCGAGTTTGCCGCCGAGGTCCCGGGATTCGAGGGCCTCGGTGGTCTGCCGGCGGCCGGTGCTCCCGGCGGCGCGTCGTTTGCCCCGGTCGCGGTGGCCTCCGGGTCGAATCCGGCCCCGCCAGGCGAATCACGGCCAGACGAGGCCGCGGACGGGCCGTCGTTCCTGCCGCTACGATTCGAGGGACGGCCGGTGCAACCGGTTTCCGTCGTGGGCGGCTCGCTCGGCTTCCGGCTCGGCCGGGACAACCTGGCCTTCGTGAATCCCGGCGGGGTGATGAAGCTCGGAGGGATGGCCGGGAACTGCTACACGATGGCGTTCGTCGCGAAGCTCTTCTTCGAGGACGCCCGGTACCTGCCGGCAAGCGGATGCGCCGCGGACGGACGCCGACCGGCGATCTCGCTCGAGGCGCTGGCCTCGCATCTGGCCGCGAGGCGCCAAGGCAAGTTCCGGGTCGAGGGCCGCGAGAGCCTGTTCGACCTCACGAGCGATCCGGAGCCGGCCTCGGCCACGGACCTGGAGACGCGCATCCACGACCGCCTGCGCGCCCGGGCAGGTCTCTCCACCACCGCCGTCGTCCCCTGCGGCGACCGGATGGAAGAGCTGTGCGAGATGACCCGATTCATCTCGGCCATCCACTATAACTTCTACGTTCAGCGGACCGGTCAGGACTTCCTCCGCTCCGTGGTCGCCGGCCGGCTCGCCGGCGTTCGCGGCCCGGCGACGCTCACTCTGCAGGAGACCGATTCGATCAAGGCCGAGCTGGCGCGCGGCCGCACGGCGCTCCTGTGCCTGTGGAACAACTCGATCTTCTTCGGCCACGTGATCCTCGTCCACGGCTGCGTCTCGACCGCCGACGCCGACTACCTGATCTGCTACGACAACAACGTGCAGCACGGGGAGGAGCGGCGCCACAGCGTGGTCCGCGTTGCCCGGGCCGGGGAGCACTCGATCCGGCAATTCCTGCGGGAGCCGGACGGCGCCCTCAGTGGCGGCGCGGGCGAGGCCTGCGAGGTTCTCCTGCATCTGCCGGACCTGACGCTCGCCGCCGGCCAGGTGGAATCGCTGGTCAGGATCGTCCGACATGCCGACCAGGAGACCGCCTATCTGGCGGCCGGGAGCGACTTCCTGGGCAACCTCTCGCAGCGCTCTCCCGCTCAGGCGCCGCTGGTCGAGGATCTGAAACAGTTTCTGCTCAACCTGCAGGCGATCCAGACGAGCCTGGGACTCGACGGAATAGCGCCCGCCGATCGAATCGACGCCGAGGCGTCGATGGATGAAGTGAATCGTGTGCTGGCGAGGTACGCCGACCTCGGAGTGCGCACCGCCGTCCCGTACGGTCTGCCGCCCGGACTGGAGCTGTCGGGCACCTCGCTCCGCTTCCTGGAACCCAACCGGGCCAGGCTGCAGACGTCGCTGTCGGTGGCGCCGGGGACCTCGCCTCGCCAGTTGCTCGAGGCGCTGGAGCGGGGCGCGGCCGTGGCTGGCCCCGGACTCGCGCGCTGGCTCTCGAGCCTGCGTGAATCGGCCGGCTCGGAGCGGCTGCGGGCCGACCTGGCGGTCGACGTCTCGAAGGGCCCAGCCGCCGGCTCGGTGCTGGCCGGGCTCAAGGCTTCCGGCGTGCCCTATGGACCGGTCGTGAGGCTGGAGCAGGCCCACGTCGTGCTGGGCGAGCTGGAGCCGGATCGCTCGTTGACCGATCCCTTCGTCTTCGAAGTCTCGGAACGTGTGCTCCAGAAGGGCCTGGACTCGCTGCTGGCCCGGCACGGACTGGATGGTTCGTGGCAGGATCTTGACGACTCGACGCGGCTCAGACTGGTGAGCGCGCGGGTCAAGTTGGCCGGCGCGATCGAGCTGCACGCGGGCGTGGAGCTGTTCCGGGCGGTGACGAGCCAGACTCGGGGGCTCGTGATCCAGGCGCCCGACGTGACGGCGAGATTGGCTCTCTGGCGGCGGCCCGAGGACGCTGCGGACGCCTGGCGAGTGAACCTGGCGTTCGGCGGCCGCTTCGCGAGTCGCGACGGGGCGCTGGGGCTGGGCAACCTGGCGGTGGGGGCGTACATCGCCTTCAATCGGGGCAGCGTCGGCGAGGCGATGCGGGCGGCGGTGCTCGAGGCCCAGGCCGGGTTGAACAAGGTGGCCGGGGAGGACCTGGCCGGCAGGGTCCGGCTGGCCCAGCCGCTCGACATGGCCCGAGGCGGCAGCCTGCTGTTCCATTGGGGCCAGGGCTACTTCAAGGGAGCGACCCCCACGGCGGCCCGCTCGGGCGAGGCCGGTGAGCTGATGCTGGGCCTGGAGCGGCTGGGCGAGGGTCTCCCGGCCCCCGCCGGGGAGTGCCGCCTCCGGGAGTTCCGGGTCGGCACCGGACGGCTCGCCATCAGCGCGGGGCCCGCGACCTCGCCGGCGCCCGTCGCGGGACAGGCCGACTAGGGTGCAGTCGCAGTTCATCGCAGAAGGGAGGAACCTCGAGTTGTCTGTCGGGAGCGCTGCTCCCGAACCCTCGCCAGGGGAGAAGTTCTCCCCTGGACCCCCCGATGACTGGAGAGAGTCTCGCCCTCGCTCGGAGCGAGGAGTCCTCGGAAGTGCCGTTCAAGCCTCGAATCCTGGTTGCTGGCACGGGCCGTGCTTCCGTGCAGGCGACCCAGGAGGAACCGCCATGACCTTGCTGCTGCTCGCTCTCCGGATGCTCGTGAAGACCGGCCACCTCGCGTGGCTTCGACCGGCCCTGCTCGCCGCCGTGCTCCTGGTCGCGGCGGTGGTGCCGGCCCTGGCCGAACACCCCTGGGGTGCCTGGCTCGCCAGTGCTCCGCGCTCGGCGAACATCCGCATCCCGGCGCTGGTCGACAGCTCGATTCGCCGCGCCGCGCCCGGGACGGAGAACGTCGTGGCGTTGCTCGGCGGTAGCGAGGATGGCAGCGACGAGGAGCGATACGCGCGCAATTTCAATCAGCAGGTGGGCGGGCGCTACCTGCACGGCGGGTACGGGCTCGGCGACCTCGTCGAGACTCTGCTGCCGGCCGACCGCGCCAGCCGGCCTCTCTCGAATCTCTACTTCGCCGGCCACATGGTGTCGGTTCCGCGGGAGCAGTTCCCGCGGGCGACGCCGGCCCAGCCGGACGATCCGTATCTGGGGTTCCTCATTGCCGGCCGCCAGGAGGCGGACAACGTGATGAACCTGGATAACCAGTTCTTCAACCGGTACGACGCCCGGATGCGGGAGCTGGGGCTGACGCCGGCCGACGTTTGGGCCCCGAACTCGCAGATCGTGTTCAAGCCTTGCGGCACGGCCCGGTACTCGCGCGAGTTCCTGGACCAGTTCGCCGAGCGCGTGCCGGAGAGCACGACCATCGAGGCCTACAGCACGCCCTACACGTGGGAGTCGCACACGCAGTACCCGTTCGGGATCCGCACCGGCGAGGTCCACCGGATGGCCCGGCAGGAGGAAGGTCTGGTGCTGATGCGGGGCCGCTGGAAGCCCGAGCCTGTCTCGCAGACCGCCGAAGCCCCCGCGGCCGCCATCGAGGCAACTGCCGAGCCCGAGGCGCCGATGAACCCGGGCGAATCGGAGGACGCGGTCGACCTGAGCGACTGAGGCTGGAGGCTTGAGGCTGGAGGCTTGAGGCTCGAGGCTGGAGGCTGGAGGAAGGTCAGTCGTTGCCCGGTGAATCCTCGCGCCGGGCGATGGAGCCGCGACCTGGGCGAGATTGAAACGCTCTCCGGGAAGCGGCTTCCCGCCTCCCGGAGAGCGTCAAAGCAAAGTCGAGACAGCAGGTCAGGCCCGAGCCCGCCGGCGGCTGCCCTTGCTCGGGGCGGCGGGCGCGTCGGGTTCGACCGGGCCGAGCGACTTCTCGAGCGACTCCGAGAGCGCCAGGAGCAGCTTCTGGGCCACGCTGACCTGGGCGGGCTTGAAGTCGGCGATGACCGTGCGGACCACTTCTTCCACGGTGCCCGAAGCGGGGACGTCGAGTTCGCGGCCCTTGTCGGTGAGGGAGAGGCAGACGCGGCGGGCATCGTGGGGATCGCGCCTGCGGTGGAGGAGTCGCCGTCTCGAGAGCCGGCGGAGCACGCCGGTGAGGGTGCTCGGGTGCAGGTGCATGATGGTGGCGAGCCGGCCCGCCGAGACTCCCGGGAAACGACCGACGATGCGCAGCACGAGCCGCTGGGGCCCGGTGAGGCCCATGCTCAAGCTCATCTTCTTGGAGGCGCGCTGCAGGCTGTGATCGATGCCCCAGATGAGGCGCATGAAATCGAGCACCTCTCCGAGTGTCGGGATAGGTTCCTGGTCCGGCTTCCTGGATGCCTTCTTCAACGAGACCCTTGGTCCTTTCGCTCACGGCCGCTCCCTGGATCGGCAGCGCGGCGGAGCACTGTCAGTACACTAATAGCTCTGACCCGGCGCGTCACGCAAGAGGAATGTTTGGAGCCGTAGCCCGCCGAGATTCCCGTTCGGGCCTGGCATCTCGCGCGACCGGAGGCGATGTTCGCCGGTGAACCTTTGGACGCCCAAACGCAAACGCCAGGAATGAGGCACGGTCTGACTCCGGCGAGAGCAGACCGGTTCAGGCGGCCGCGAGGGGAAGGACGGTTGCCGGAGGCACGGGCTCCGGCGCCTGGGCGAGCCGGAACGGCCTCACCCCGGCGGCGACGGGCGTGATAATATCTGGCCGTGGCTTCGCAAAAGGTGGCACCCCTGGAACAGGCGACCGAAAGGCTCAGCCTCGGCCAGTCCGAGGCAACCATCATCACTCTGAAGAAGCTCCGGCTGGTCGTGGCCGAGGGGCCCGACTCCGGCCGGGACCTGCTCTTCGACGGGCCCACGGTGCGGATCGGCACGTTGCCCGAGAGCGATTTCTGCCTGAGCGACCGCTCGGTCTCGAAGCGGCACGCGGTCATCGAGCGCCATGGCGAGGGCTACCGGCTGATCGATCTGAACAGCACGAATGGGACCTTCGTGGGCGACATGCGAGTGCAGGAGGTCTTCCTGGCTCCGGGGGCGCTCATCAAGGTCGGCCAGACGGTGTTGAAGTTCCATCCGCGCGACGAAGACATGGTCGTGTTGCCGAGCACGGAAGACGCCTTTCACGGCGTCATCGGCCAGAGTTCGCGGATGCGCCAGGTGATGGGCATCCTGGGGCGGGTGGCGGCGACGACTGTAAACGTCGTGGTTTACGGCGAGACCGGCACCGGCAAGGAGCTGGCCGCGCGGGCCCTGCACGAGGCCAGTCCCAGGGCCGCCAAGCCGTTCGTGGTGTTCGACAGCGGCAACGTGGACCACGAGTTCATCCGCAGCGAGCTGTTCGGGCACGAGGTCGGCTCCTTCACCGGCGCGACCTCTCAGCGGGTCGGAGCGTTCGAGCTGGCCAACGGCGGCACGCTGTTCATGGATGAGATAGGCGAACTGCCGCTCGACATGCAGCCCAAGTTACTGAGAGTGCTGGAGCAGCGCGAGATCCAGAGGCTGGGGGCGTCGTCGCCACGCAAGGTGGACGTGCGTATCGTCAGCGCCACCCACAGGAACCTGGAGCAGATGGTGCGCGAGGGCAAGTTCCGGGAAGATCTCTTCTACCGGCTCTGCCAGGTGCCGCTGACCTTGCCCGCGTTGCGCGATCGCCGGGAAGACATCCCGCGTCTGGTCGAGCACTTCCTCGAATCGGTCCAGGTCAAGGGCCGGGGCGGTATCAGGTTCTCCTCGGACGCGCTGAAGGTGTTGCAGGCGGCCGAGTGGCGGGGCAACGTGCGGGAGTTGCGAAACGTCGTGGAGCGGGCCCTGGCGCTCGCCACGGGTCCGACCATCCAGGTGGGCGACCTGCTGATGCAGGGGCCGGCCCGGCCGGTGCAGACGACCTCCGGGCCGTCCGGGGGAGAAGCCTCTCCGGGACTGGCCAACCGCTCGCTCGAGGATATCGAGAAGGAAGCGATCCTCAAGACGCTCGCGGCCAATGGCGGCAATCGCAAGAAGACCGCCCGCATCCTCGGGATTGCGCCGGTGACGCTCCGCGAGAAACTGCGTCGTTACGGGCTGGATTCCGCGTCTTCGAGCGGGGGCGGGGCAGGCGAGGACGAGGACTGAAAGCCGGGGACGGGGGAGCGGAAACCTCCTCCCGGTAGTCAGTAAGCTGCCCCCCCGGCGGCGATCATGGCAGGGCAGCTTCTCTTCACAAGCGGCTTTTCATGGTTTGGCATCGGTTTCGCTTGGGAACGGCCCGACCGGACGAAAGGAGACTCACGATGCTGCGGAACAGAAACAACGAATCCTACAGGACCCCGACCCTGCTCAACGCCCTCTTGCTGGCGAGCTTCCTGGCGGCCACGGGCTGCGGCGACAAGCCCGCTCCCGCTCCCGCCCCCCAGCCGCCGAAGGTTGACGTGATCGTGAACAACCCGGCTGCTCCCGGCAAGGCGAGCACCGGTAACACGACCTCGACTTCGAGCACCGGCAACACGACCAGCGCCACCAGCACCGGCGGCACGACCTCGACCTCGAGCTCGGGTGGCACGACCAGCACGAGCGGCTCCGGGACCTCGACCGGCTCCGGCGGATCGACGACGGGCACGACGCTCTCGACCGGCGCCAGCCTCAACACCTCCGGCACCGGCGGCACCCCGATCATCATCAAGATCAACAACACCGTCGGCGTCGGGGTCACGCGGACCTACGTCGGTGGCTCGGCCCAGCCCGCCCCCACCCTCAACGAGGGCGACGAGGGCACCGGTGAGGCGCTGCCTCCGCCGACCGTGACGCCTCCGGGGACCGAGACGACCATCACCATCGATCCGACCTCGACGACCTCGCCCACGGTGATCAACGTGGATGTGGCCCCTGCGCCCGCTGACGTGACCCCCTCGGCGGAACCCGAGCCGGTGTCGACCGCCACCGTGCCCCCGACCGAAGTGATCAGCCCCGACCCGGCCGTCGAGGCCCCGGCCGACGATAGCGTGGCTCCCGCTCCCGTGGCCACTGCGCCCGCCGACAGCAGCGCGGTCCCGGCTGACGACAGCTCCAGCAGCGACGTCGCCGCCGCCCCGGCCGCCGACAGCGACAGCTCTGCCCCGGCCGCCGACGCCGCCGCCGACAGCAGCGCTGCCCCGGCTGACGACAGCTCCGACAGCGACGCCGCTCCGGCCGCCGACAGCGACAGTTCCGCTCCGGTCGCCGACAGCGACAGTTCCGCTCCGGCCGCCGACGCCGCCGCCGACAGCAACGCCGCTCCGGTCGCCGACAGCGACGCCGCCGCCGCCAGCGCGCCGGTCGCCGAGGAAGTCGCCAGCGCCCCGGCTGTCCAGGCCGCCCCGGCCGTCGACACCGCCAAGAACAAGTGAGCCCCAAGTAGTCCGGAGCCCGGCCGGCACCGCAGCCGGCCGGGCGCTTCCCTGGTCCCCAGGCGAAATCCGACTCGAAGCCGTTTCTCACTCCTGAGCCCCGAAGCCGATCCCCGATTCGAAGGGAGATTCCAGCGATGCAAACCCCCAGCTTGATCCGCGCAGCCCTCCTCGGCACCCTGATCGTGACCCTGACCGGATGCGGCGACAACAAGCCGGCGGCCTCGCCCGCGGCGCCCCCGCCGACGGTCTCCGTGAACGCTGGGCCCGGCGCGCCGAGCAACAGCACCACGTCGACCCTGTCGACCACGCCCACCTCGAGCACCACGGGCAGCCAGTCGACGACCTCCACCGGGAACTCGACCGGCACCACCGGCGCGGCCGAGAAGCCGGTCACGCTGACCGACGGCGACAGCTCGTCGACCAGCGCCCAGACCTCGTCGGCGGCCAAGCTCGAGGCGGTGCTGATCACCAAGACGGTCTGCCCGTACTGCGACGAGATCAAGGCCGGCGGTTGGCGGGCCCAGCGCGAGAAGAACGGCGGCAAGGTCACCTTCCGCGAGATCAACATCGATTACGACAAGGCCGCTGCCGAGGCGGTCGGCTGGAACTCCTCGGTGAACGTCCCGGCGTTCTACTTCCTGAAGGACGGCAAGGCGTCCACCGACCTGCACTTCGTCGGGGGCGACGCCCCGAAGCTCGATAGCTCGGTCACCAAGTTGATCGCGCTCGGCGCGGTCAAGTAGCTCCAGGGCGGCCCAGGCGGCCGCGATCCGCAGCATGCATCCCGGAGGGCGGGCCCAGGCGGCCCGCCCTCCGCCTTTGTGTGTGCGGCCCGTGATGCTTCCGGCACCTTCGCTCCGGGACCGGCCCGTGACGAACGGCGAGGCTGCAATCGGTCAGGTCCCCGAGCGCGACCCGAGGGAAGGAAACCTCCCGGCGGAAGCGAGGATTTCATGCCCTGGTTGTAGCTCATACGATGCGTAGTTCCTTTGTTGGAGCTGTTTCTCATGGTTGGCACGGATGCTGTATGAAGGGGGGAGGCCGAGCGTGTCATCTGCCGGAACCAGGAGATCGAAGGACGAAACCATGCAATCACCCAAGCCTCAGAAGTCCCGCATCCGGGTTGCCCTGTGCCGCACACTGTTCGGGTTGTTGCTGTCCGCACTGATGCTCGCCGACGCCGGGTGCGGCGGAGGGGGCGCATGCGGCGGTGGCGGCGGTGGCGGGGGCGGCGGCGGATTGCTCGCCAGCCGCGCGGGCGGGGGTCTGGGCAGCCGATTCGGCGGCGGCGGCCTGGGCGGTGGCGGCGGTTGCGGAGGTGGGTTCTCCGGCGGAAGCTCGGAGGGCTCCGTCTCCCTGGGTGGTGGCTGAGGCCAGTGACCCCACCGGCTCCCGTGTGGAGCCTCCACGAGCACCACGGACGTTCCGAGAGATCCCGAACCGACAATCCGTACCGAGGTGGACGCGATGCACGCACTCTCCCCCGCGATGAAACTCCTGTTAATGCTGACGTTGCTTGCGTTCGGCTCCGGCTCGACCGGCTGCCGGTTCAACGGCAACGGCGGAAGCTGCGGCTCCTCCGGCTCTTCCGGCGGCCGACCGGGTGGCGGCTCGGGCGGCGGGCTCGTGCGGCAGACACTGCCGCCTCGGCCGATTCCCCCGGCGACCCCGCTGCCCCGGCTGCCCGAGTTGCCCGTGCCGGTGCCCGGCTCCGGGCCCGGCGCTCCCGGCACCAGCGGAGGACCGGGCTTCAGCGCCGGCGGCGCGGCAGGCGGCGGCGAGGTGGCGTTGACCGGTGGCGACTCGGCGAACGGGCCCGCGGCGCCCGGCACGAGCGCGCTGCCCTCGGGGGCGGCCACGGTGGGCGAACGCTCGGAGTTCGAACGCCAGGTCGACCTTGCCATGCTCGAACTGATCAATGCCGAGCGGGCCAGGGCCGGCGCGCAGGCGCTGCGGTTCGACGCCCGGCTGGTCGATGCCGCCTGGAAGCACACGGCGGACATGGCCGCGCGTCACTACATCGGGCACGACGATCCCGACGGCCTGTGGCCCTGGGACCGGGCCTCCCGAGCCGGTTTCCCCGTCTCGGGCAATCCGAGCGACTCGGTCAACGAGAACGTGGCCGACCTCTTCCCCCGCGACGATCCGCGCGAGCTGGCGCGGACGGCGCTGGAGATGTACCGCCAGAGCGAAGGCCACTGGAGCAACCTGCTCAACCCTGCCTGGAACGTGGTTGGCCTGGGCACGATGTACCGGCCGGGCCAGGCAGGCACCGACAGCTACGGCGTGCAGGTCACGCCCAACACGCAGCTCTTCGGCCGGTTGTAAGCCGCGGGGGGCCGTGGCACCAGGTTCCGGGGCCCTCTCGAAAGGAAACCTCCTCCACAAGAGGAGGTTTTCTGACTCCAGGGGAGTGGCCGATCGTCCAGAAGCCTTTGTAGGAGCGGAGTGTGGTGCTTGGCACGGTTCGTGGTTCAAGGGGGCCGACCACCAGGAGGAAGCCCAGATGAACCAGCCGACCCGCAACCATCGCAGCAACCAGGGATTCATTGCTCTCGAAGTCATGCTCGCCTGCGCGCTGCTCGCCCTCGGGCTGCTGCCGGTGTTCGGAATGATGACCGCCGGCACCCGGCAGTCGGCTTTCAGCGAGTACGCGCTGTTCGCCGCGCCGCGGGCCAAGCGGATCCTGGACGCCTACCTGACGATGGACTATCGATACTTCGCGAGCCTCGGCGAGAACGCCGAGCTGGACGTGAAGGACGTGCTCAGCGGCTCCGAGCCCCCGATGCCCGAGGAGTACCTGGCCAAGCTGGATCGGGACGGGTACACCGAGCGGGCCGAGTGGCGCAGCCTGGACAACGGGCTGGGCGTCCTCACCGTGACCATCGAGTGGACCTTCCCGGCCGACGGACAGGCCCGAGCCGATCGCCCGCACCTGTTCATCCTCAAGCGGGTCATCTCGCAGCCCGATCAGTCGATGTGCACCGACCTGCAGTGGTCCAACCGCCCCGTCCAGAGCTGACCGCAGGCCCCAAGCCCCAAGCCCCAAACCCCAAACCTCACCCCTTACCCCTTGACCCTATGAAGAAGCTCCGCATGTTCCAGCACCTCACCCTGGCGGCCCTGTGCCTGGGCGCCGCGCTCTGCATGACGGGTTGCCGCGGCAACGGCGGATGCGGGGACGGACGGCTGCTCGACGGTTTGGGCGGCCGGGTCTTCGGCGGCGGACGCTGGTCCGGTGGCGGCCCGGCCTCTCCTGGACCGGGCGCCCCGACCTCGGACAACACACCGGTCTGGGGCGGCGGCAACACGCCGCGTTCGGCCTCTCCGACCTTCACGCCTCCGGGCGGTGGCGCGCCCATCAGCTTCTCGGCCGATGCGCAGTCCACGTTGCAGAAGTACAATACGCAGGTCACCGGAGCCGATCTCACGCAGGACCGCCTGCAGCTCGTGCTCAACGCGTTGCAGCTCTACAAGACGCGCCAGCACGCCCTGACAGTGGTCGTCGAGATGGACAGCAGCCGGCTTCCCATCACGGCCATGTGGTCAACTCAAGGCTACGACGCAATGATCGAGTTCTTCCAGCCCGATCTCCAGCACACCATCGCTCACGAGGTGGCCCACGACATGACGCTGATGGCCTACGAGGCCGAGGGCGAGCAGTTCGACTACGCGATCCGGCAGGCCGCGGGGATGGATAGCACGTGGCCGAGCGACTACTCCCAGAGCGGTATCAACAGCGATCCGCCCAGCTTCCACGAGCCGATGGCCGAGATCCTCAGCTTCCTGGCGGAGGCCTGGGCCGGCCTGCCCAGCGACGAGATGCCGTTCAGCAGCTTCGCGCCGACGAACGAGATCCGCGAGACCGCGAAGTTCTTCGTGGCCGACAACGTCCGGGCCAACGCCCGCTAGGAATCCGCTCGATGTCTTTCGTGTCTCGCAGCGACCGGCGGGGGCTGGGGATCCTGATCGTCCTGGCGGTGGCCGTGCTGGCCATCCTGTCGATCGTCGGCTTCCAGCAACAGTTCTTCAGCTCGCACTTGTCGTCGCAGGTGTCGAGAGTCAACGCCGGCAGCACGGCGGTGGCGCTGGCCGACTCGGCCAACCAGGAGGCGGTCTGGCTGTTCGAGAGCCAGGTCAACGATCCGGCCAGTCCGCTCTTCGAGCTGATTCGGGGCGAGGTGCTGGCGCCGCACACCGGGGCGATCGAGCTGGCGTCGAACATCAAGCTAGAGGAGATCCGCGACGTGCTGGCCCGGCCGGAGTTCAAGGGCTACACGATCGAGAGTTTCAGCGCGCAGGTCGTCTACCAGCGGCAGTTCGAGGATCTGCCCTACGAGCGTTTCGGTCTCGTGCGGTTTGCGACGAGAGTGGCGGCGCACCCGGGCTGGGGACCGTCGCTGGTCCGCGAGGTGGAGCTGGCCAAGGGTTTCAAGGTCGTGCTGGGAGTCGTTCCCAGGCCCTTCGACCAGGCCGCCCTGTTCATCGGAGAGGCCGGCTCGCTGACCCGCGCCGACGACGTCAATACAAAACGCAAACGTTATCTGGAAGAGGTCGGCCAGGTCCGTAGCTGGCTGTCGACGGCCGCCACCTCCGCTCCCGCCGAGCTTGCGGTCCGCTACGAACTCGCCCTGAAGGCCATGGGGGATCCGGGCAGGCTGCAGAGTTCGGTGCCGGAGTTCGATTGTCAGGGCAGGGCGATGCTGGTTGCGCTCTGGAGCGGAGCCCAGTTCTTCCCTCTCGAGAACCTGGATGTGGCGAAGGTCCTCGACAAGGACGAGAGCGCGATGGGGCCCGCCCGGGAACGGCTGGCCTCGGCCCGGCAGGCCACGCTCTCGACCAGCGCCGGCGAGCCCGAGTACCGGGCCCTGCTCGAGGCGGCGGACGGCCAGCTCCGCAACCTCTCGCGCGCGACGGGCCGCCTATGGGCCTTCAGCCAGGGATTCAAGGTCATCCCGCCGGGCGACGGTTCCCACGGAGAGCTGGCCGCCCGGCTCAATCGGCTACGGCTTTCGCACTGGCGCCGCGTGGCCTTCCACCAGCTGAGCGAGGAGGGCGGCCGTGGGCCGGTCGCGGAGCAGTTCGCGAAGCTGCGCGAGAAGCTGCAGCCGCTCAACGGCGTGGTGCTGGTGGAAGCGAAGAACGGGCCTTTCCGGCTGTCCGGCGAGCTGCGCGGCAAGATGGTGATCGTCGTGGCCGGCCGCGGCGGAGTCGTCCTGGATGGCGTCAACAAGGGCGATCGCGACAACGACCTGCTGACGGTCGTGGCGCTCGGCGGGCCGGTGACGGTCCAGGGCGAGGTCCACGCCTGCGTCGTGTCGGTGGCCGAGTCGGAGGCCGGAATGCCTGGCCCCGTGGTGCTGCCGGCGGACGCCGTGCTCCGCGGCGGACTCATCCTCGAGAGGGTCAATCCCTCGTCCGAGCTGAAGGGGACCCTGTACCGCGCCGGCAAGTACTTCTCGGGCACGACGGGACGCGGCCCGCGGCAGCGACCGCTGCTGAACCGGTACCTGGTCGGCGTGAGCCCGGCGGCGACGTACTGCAAGGTGGTACGGAACTAGGGAGCAAGGGGTTAGGGGTTGGGGGTTGGGGGTTAGGGCGGGGTACAGCGGCCCCTCGGGGGGCGCGGGGGCGCGGGGGCGCGGGGGCACGGGGGCCGGAGGGGGGCGAGGGGGAGGCCGGTGGGCGGCATGCATTCCTTCCTCGGAGGGAGAGGGGAACTTCCTCGGCGGTAGGGCGAAGGCCCGGTCGTGGCGGGCCAGGGAGGGGTGCTCGCGTAGATTGCCGGCAGCCGGTAGAGGCCGGGAATCCGCTCCCAGTAAGGCGTGTGCGGCGTCGTCCTGGCTCGCTCGGCCCGCTCGCCCCCTGCGCCCTCGAACCTGGCACGGCGCGTGCCTATCCGATGGCGCGAACCACTCGCCTGCCTAACCCCCAAACCCCCACCCCCCAACCCCAAACCCCTCCCCCCGAAACCCCCCACAAACCGCCTTCGCGCCCCCGAAAGG
>CAZSVK010000014.1:7325-12528 GCA_964610245.1 uncultured bacterium | reverse complement strand
CCAACCCCCAACCCCTAACCCCTCTCCCATGAACCTCACCAGAACCGGCTTCGGCGCCATCGAAGTGCTGGTCGCCACCGTCATCCTCGGACTGGCGTTGACCCCCATCCTCTCGCTGTTCCCGTCCAGCTCTCGCCAGGCGCTCCAGTCGCAGGGACACGTGCAGGCCCAGGCGCTGGCCGAGCAGGTCCTGAACGACTGGGTCGCCAAGGCGATCGCCGGCACGTACGAGAACCAGGCCACCGAGTCGGTCTCGGCCGTCACCGCCACCACCGCCTCGGAGTCCTGCCCGGAGCTGCGCCTCGAGCTGGAGGCGCTCGAAGTGCCGGGCAAGCTCGGCCTGTGGCGGATCTCGGCGCGGGTGGAGTGGGACGGTCCCACCGGCTCGTCCCGCGGGCCGCGCTCGATCGTCCTCGAGCGGCTCTTCTGCAAGCCCGGCCTGGCCCTCGAGGCCGACTACCCTCTGAGCGCGCCGCGCCCCGAGGCCGAGAGGCCGCAAGCATGAATCGCACCGAGAACCGTCGCCGTCGGGTCCGGGCCGCCTTCACGATGCCCGAATTGCTCATCTTCCTGGCCATCGCCGCCGTTCCGCTGGCCGTCACCTGGTCGGCGCTCCTGAGCGGCACCCGCCAGAGCATCGCCGCCGGCGCCCGCATCCAGAACGTCCACGTTGCGCAGATCGCCTTCGAGACCATCCGCGACGACCTGGCGCAGATCCTCTCCGTGACTTCGAGCCCGGCCACCACCGCCTCCACCGGCGGCGGCTCCGACGAGGCCGGCGAGTTCAGGTTCTTGCGCTTCCGCTCCTACACGTTCAAGCCCGAGGAGCTGTACGCGTCGACCGAGACCCCGCCAGCCTGGATGCAGGCCGAGGAGGTCCCCTATCGCTTCAACCGCGAGACGCACCAGTTCGAGCGCAACGGGCGTCCCAGCGCCAGCGCGCTCTTCGACGACGCGCGTCTCAGCCTCGTCCAGGGCGCGGTCGCCGTGCACCTGGTGCTCGCCCCCGAGGAGATGTTGGTGCGCCACCTGGCCAGCGGCTCCGACACCAATACCATCCCCGACAACGTGAAGACCGTGCTGGATTTCCACGTGAGCCTCCCCCAGCCGGTGGCCCAGGCGGTGTTCGCGACCTGGGTCGAGAACCCGTTCGACCGGCCCCCCACGGAGGAGCTGTGAGCGGACGGCAGGTCGTGTATAACGATAGAATCTGGTGACCAGTCGGGGACGCTGTCCCCGAACCCCTGCCAGGGCGGGAGCCCCGCCCTGGACCCGGCCATGAGAAGAGGAATCCAGGCTTGAGCGACACTTTCGAGAACTCCGACCTGCGGGCGAGGGCAAGCCTCCCCGGAGTCGAGCGGGCGCCGGGAAAGGCGCGCGCCTCGCGCCGATCGGGCCTGAGAAGCCGGCGGGGGTTCGGCATCCTCTTCGGCGTGATCGTGCTCTTCCTGGTGACGATGCTGACGATGGGCCTGGCCCAGCACGTGTTCAGCAGCCGCGTCGCGACGGGTACCCAGGCGGGCATCATCGGCGAGCTGTCGATCTCGATCGCGCAGTCGGCCGCCGAGGAGGCCTGGCGCAGCATCGGTTTGCAGGCCAACGACATGGAGAGCCCGCTCTACCGGAAGCTCAGGTTGGATCTGTCACAACCGATCCAGGCGGTCTTCGCGATGGACATCCCGGTGCCCGAGACGATCCGTGAGATCGAGGAGACGGAGGGCTACGCCGGCTTCAAGATCGAGGGCGGCGTGGTCAAGGCGGAGGTCCTCGGCGCGGGGACGCTCGCGGGGCTGACCTACGAGAACATGGGCACGTTGAAGGTAACGGTGCGCGTGAAGCACAAGTCGACCGGGGTCCAGCGCACGCTGCACGTGACGCGCGGCTACAAGGTCTCGATGGTGTCGACGCCGCGACCGTTCGACCAGGCCACCGTCTTCATCCTCAACCCGCAGAACCTGATCGATTCGAGGGGCCCGGCCGGCGCCAACGAGGGCATCCGGAGCTGCGTGCAGACTCTGCTCGATATCAACCTGAAGAATCGGCCCGAGATCAAGAAGTACATCGAGGACACCGTCCAGCGTGCCAATGACGCGGCAGGAAAGGCCAATGCCGAAGGCGTCACCGACGAGAACGGACAGCCGATCCCGCCCGGCTCGCCCGAGCGCTTCACGCGTCACCTGGACAGGGCGATCGTGCCGATGCCGCCGGAGTTCACCGGTCGCGTCGAGGACGACTGGCATTTCTTCCCGGAGAAGCCCGGCGACTACGTGGTCTTCACGCTGAAGCCGCGGGTCGAGGATCTCTCCGAGCTGTTCCTGTGGCCGGAGATCGATCGGAAGAACGAGCAGATCCGCGAGTGGGCGGCGCGCTACAAGGCGGACGCCGACGCCGCGATCGCCGTGTGCGTGGAGGTCAACGAGGCCATCACCGAGAGCGACCGCACCTACAAGTCGCGACGGGCCGCGCTGGAGCGCAAGATGGAGGCGGCCTGTCAGCAGTTGCGCGCCTCGATGACCGCCCTGGCGGGCGCCTGCGTGAACAAGATGTTCGTCTACGAGAACTTCATGCGCGCCCTCTCGGAGCGGCAGGGAGACGGCGCGGCAGAGTTGCAGGCGTTCCGGAGCAAGTTCGATCTGCGCTCCAGCTTCGGCAACCGGCCGCCCCAGGTGATGAGATCGTTCTACAGCTTCAGCGGCGCCGGGGCGGTGGCGAGCCTGGACAAGCTGCTCTCTCGCTACTCGAGCGAGGGCCGGCCGTTCAACGGCGTGGTGCACCTGGATTCCGGTGGCGGGATGATCCGGCTCGAGAAGCGGAGTTTCCATGGCCGCCTGGCGCTTCTCATCACCGGTAACGCCAACCTGAGCGACCTGAGCGTCGACGACGCCGAGCAGGACATGCTGACCATCCAGGTCGACGGCTCGGCGAGCGTCGAGGGCAAGCTGAGGTGCTCGCTGATGGTGAAGGACGACCTGAGATTCACGCCGGGGGCCGAGGTCCAGGGTAATGTGATCATGTTCCAGGTGTACTCTCCGGACAAGCTGCAGGCGCGGATCATCCGGGACGGACGCTTCCGTTCCAGCAAGGGCGGCAGGCCGGAGGAGCAGTGGCAGGGCCACTTCGTGGTCGCTCTCAGCCCCAAGATGGCCTCGACCATCGTGGAGCGGCGTTGAGACCGGCCGCCGCGACGGGAGGCACTCGGATGACCAGGACGGCGGCGACGGACAGACGGGGCATGACCCTCGTCGAGCTGATGGTGATGGCCCTCGTGGGCCTGATCCTGATGGCGGTCATCTGGTTCCTGTTCAGCGGCGGCATCCGGCACTACCAGAAGACCGACGAGCGGCTCAAGGGCGTGCAGGGCGCACAGCTCCTGGTCGAGCACCTGCAGGACGACTTCGATCGGGTCTGCTGCGACAACGAGCACCCGATCCAGGGGGCCGGCCAGGGCGGGGCCGAGAGCGAGTCGACGGTGACCTTCTGGGTCTTCAGCCGGGGCCGCATCCCGAAGAAGCTGCAGCCGACGCCCGTGGCCGAGCAGGTGACCTATCGGTTCGATCGCCAGACCCACCGAGTGCTCCGCAACGACGAGCCGCTGCAGTTCGCCCGGTTCGTAAACGTCCGCTTTAAGTACCAGGCGGCCACCACGAAAGATCTGGTGACCCCCGGTCAGCCGGCGAAGCAGGGCGCGCCGAACAGCGCCAACTGCCTGCTCTACTGGATCAGCGCCGCCAGCGACGAGCGAGCGCTCAAGATGGCCGAGGAGTCGGAGGGGAAGCCCGCCGACGGCAAGGCCGGCAGCCGCCGCGGGATCGTCACGCTGCTGGGCTCGGTACAGCTCGGCCAGAAGGTGCGCGCCGAGCAGTTCCCCGGCTGGATCGACAACGGCCCCGACCTCCCGCAGGATTCGTAGCCGGAACTCACCGGCCGCTCAGCGCAACGTCAGCCGCAACTTCTCGAGGAAGAGATGGGTCGCCAGGAAGCCCGGCACGGCCCCGAAACGCAGCACCAGCCGGTTCTTGCCTGTCAGGATGAGGCCCGCGTCGAAGGTCTGGGTGAGGGTGACGGTGCCGGGCGCCCTTCCCGCCCTCGGGTAGACGATCGGCACCCACAGGGGCGAGCGCTTCGACGAGCCCAGCGCCAGGTAGACGACCCCGTCGGAACGGGCGTCCCGGTAGGTGAGAGTCAGATAGGCGTGGCGGGCGCGGAGTCCCGCCGGCCGCACGAAGTCGAACGTCGCCTCGACGTCCAAGTCCTCCGAGAGGGCGCCCCACATCATCTCCGAGACGAAGGCGCCGACGATCTTGCGGGCCGGCGCGAACGACTGGTCGGTCACCACCGTGCCCGCGGGAGCCGAGCCCAGCTTGCACTCCCAGTCCTCGCCCGCCAGGTCCTCGATGCCGGACTTCCACGGCGCGCCCGTCGTGAGCGCCGCCTGGTCGAAGAGGCGCATGTGCAGCAGTTTGCCCGCGATCGAGCCCCTCGCGGCCCAGGAGGCGTTGTCGGGCGAGAGGTGCCAGCGGGCCAGGTCGACGGCCTGGGCGATGCGCTCGCGCCAGTGGATGACGGCGAGCTGGCCCTCCAGGCGACGGGCGAGCTGCTCCGGGCGGGCCCCGAGTGCGTCCTGGATGGAGAGCTGCCGGAGGAACTTCGCGCCCGTGAGCGCCATGATCTGGATGCCCAGCGTGGTGAGCGTGTGTATCGGACCCGGGAGATGCACCGGAGCGATTGACGCCGGAAGAATCCCCTTGCCCGGAGTCGACAGCCGCAGCTCGTAGTCGCCATCGGCCCGGGGCAGCTCGACGGTGGTCACGTGGGTCATCGCCGCCGGCAATTCCTGGCGCACCGCGACGGTGCCCGCCTCGCGCAGCTCGACGGTCAAGGGCGAGGACTCGGGGACGGCGAGTTCCACGCTCAGCCGGCCGAGCCGGCGGTCGACCAGCGGGGCCAGCTCGACCGGTTCGGCCTCGAGGAGGAAGGGCCTGGAGGCCGATCCGTCGGGGTACAGCACGGTGGCCTCGGGAGGGGCGGCCCAGGGCACCGGCCGCAACTCCACCGCGTGGGACCGGGTAGCGGGCCCAGTACCCTGCACCGAGGCGGCCACCCGTAGCCTCGACGGGTAGGCGGAAGCGGAAGTCCAGGTCACGTGGGACCCTCCGGGCAGCGCCTTCACCAGCCGCCGCACGGGCCGACGGTCTGCGCGGGC
>CAZSVK010000014.1:0-7315 GCA_964610245.1 uncultured bacterium | reverse complement strand
TTGGCGAAGTGGTCGCCCTGTCCCCACGCTAGCGGGACGGTGAGCCCGCTGTCGAACCGCATGCGGTCGAGGACGGCGCGAAGGCGCGCGCGGGTGAGCTGGGGCCCCACCTCGCGGAGCGCCTTCACCAGCAGCTCCACGGGCCGATGGTCCGCGCGGGCCGAGAGGGGAACCCGGAGCATCGCCGCACCGAAGGCGACCGCCGCGATGACGACCGTGGCGGCGAGCGCCAGTTTCCACGCCCGCGGCCAGTACGACCTCGGCCGGGTCGTGCGCAGGGGGGGCCGGGATTCCGAGCGCCTGCCGGGCCGGGCGGTGAGGACCGGCCCCAGCATCGCTTCGAGTTCGGCCGCCGACTGGGGCCGCAGATCGGGCGCCACCTCGAGACAGCGCGCGACGATGGGGGCGGCCTCCGGCGCCGCGTCGTGGAGTTGCCCGGCGAGGGACTTCTCGGAGATCGCGAGCTTCTCGGGCAGCACGTCGAACGAGCGGGTGAGCGGGAACGGGTAATCTCCGGTGAGCATGTGGAACAGCAGCACGCCGAACGAATAGAGGTCGGCCGTGTGATCGGGCAGCCGGCCGCTGAGCTGCTCGGGCGCCATGTACATCGGGGTGCCGACCATGAAACCTTCCGCGGTCAGGCGAGGGCGGCCCTCGAGGCGCGCCAGCCCGAAGTCGGCGAGCTTGGGCTCGGAGCCGTCTTGCAGCAGGACGTTCTCGGGCTTGAGGTCCCGGTGGATGACGCCGTGCTCGTGCAGGTAGGCCAGGCCGGAGAGAACCGGCCGGGCGATGGGCCAAGCCTCGCGGGTGGGGAGCTTCTTGCGGGCCCGGATGACGTGCTCGAGCGACGGGCCGTCGACGTACTCCATGACGAGGTAGGGGCAGTTGCCTTCCACGTCGGCGTCGAAGAGGGTGACGACGTTGGCGTGGGACAACCTGGAGAGGATCAGTGCCTCCTCGATGAAGCGGCGGCGGCTCTCGGCGTCCTGGAACTGGTCGGCCGAGAGCACCTTGATGGCGACGCGCCGGCCGAGCGACGAGTGGACCGCCTCGATGACGCGCCCCATTCCCCCCTGGCCGATCAGGCGCACGACCTGGAATCGGGAGCGAAACGTGGCCGAGAACTGCATCGAAGGGGACATCCTGGGGGGGGGCTCGCGGCTCGGGGCTCGAGGACAGGCTGCAACCGTCCGTGCGGCCTCGCCGAGGACGGGGGCAATCCGTGGTGCTGAAACTCAGTCTACTCCCGGCGGACCGCCGGGGTGGCCCTCGGGGGCCGGCGGGTCCTCAACGTCACGCCGCGCGAAGGCGCTGGCCAGGGCGCCCCAGGCCCGGTTCCGGTCCGCCGCCGAGTTCAACCGCGGCGTTTCAGGCGGGGCAACCGCACCCAGAAAGTGCTTCCGGCTCCAGGGGCGCTCTCGAGCCCGAGCTGCCCGGCTTGCGCCTCGACCGCCAGCTTGCAGAAGGTCAATCCGAGGCCCGTCGAGTGCTTCACCCGGTTTCCGGGGGTGCCGGCCTGCCCGAACTTCTCGAAGATCCGGCCGTGGAACTCGGCCGGGATGCCGGGTCCGGTGTCGGTCACGGAGAGCTTCACGTGTTCGGCGTCCTGTTCGGTGGAGACCGTGATGCGCCCCCCGGCCGGGGTGAACTTGACGGCGTTGCCGATAAGGTTGATCAGCACTCGGCCCAGCAGTCCCGGATCGCAGAGCGCGGAGCACGGGGGTTCCACCGGTACCGTGACGACTTCGCGGCCTCGGGCCGCACCCTCGACCGCGGAGACGGCCTCCCGGACCAGCGGCTCCAGTTCGCATGCGACAGTTGCGACCTCCATCTGGCCGCTCTCGAGCTTGCTCACATCCAGGATGTCGGAAATCATGTGGGCCAGCCGATCCGAGGAGCGGTGCGCCCGAACCAGCAGTTGCCGGTCTTCTTCCGGGAGCGTGGCGTTGGTCTCGTCGAGGAACAGGTCGAGGTTGCCGCTGATCGCGGTCAGGGGCGCGCGCAGGTCGTGGACGAGCATGTGGACCAGGTCGTCTCGCAGCCTCTCGAGGGCTCTCTGCTTTCGAAGCGACTCCTCGAGCTGCAGGTTTCGCTCTCGCAGTTCCTGTTGCAGCCGGCTCAGCTTCAGGTGGGTCTCGACCCGCGCGAGGACGTCTTCGTGGCGGAACGGCTTGGTGATGTAGTCGACGCCTCCCTTCTGGAAGGCCAGGACCTTGTCTTCCACCTCGCCCAGCGCGCTCAGGAAGATGACCGGGACCTCCCGGGTCTCGGGTGACGCCTTGAGCTGGGCGCAGAGTTCATAGCCATCCATGCCCGGCATCAGGACGTCGAGCAAGAACAGCTCCGGGGGGCTGGCCACGGCGGCCCTCAGCGCGGGGCCGCCCGCCGAAAAGGCCCTGACCGTGTAGCCGTTGTGGTTCAGAAGCCCTTCCAGCACCTTGAGGTTCTCCACCGTGTCGTCGACGATCATGATAGTGGACCTTGTTTCCCGCTGAGTCACTGCTGCCCTCCTTCGCTTCCGAGGGGCCCGGGAACCAGGCTCTCGCCCGGGCCCGCGTCCACCGCTGCCAGCACCGAGTCATAGTCGTACCGGTCCGTGTACCTGCCGAGAGCCGCCGCAAGCTCGGGGGCCACCCGGGCGAGCTCTTCCACGGCCTCGCGCAGCCCACTGGCGTTGCCTTCGATGGCCGCTTGCCGCAATCGTTCGCGCAGCTCGACGGGCAGGCGCTCCAGTTCGGGAAGGTCCGGCGCGGGTGGCCTCGGCGTCCGCCGTCTGTCGATCGGCGAGCGCTCCTGGGCCGATTCGAAGGCGACTCCCAGCAATTGCCCCAGCCGCCGGAGCAGGTCGTCATGCCGGAACGGCTTCCCGATGAAGCCGTCGGCGCCGCAGTCGAGGGCGCGCCGTTGATCCTCGTCGAAGGCGCTGGCGCTGATCGCCAGCACCCGGGGGCCGGGCTGCAGGGGCAGCGCCCGCACCCGCCGAATGGCCTCGAACCCGTCCATTTCGGGCATCCGCAGATCCATCAGCACCGCTTCCGTGGGCTCCTTGTCGAGCGCGTGCAGCGCCTGCTCGCCGCTCGAGGCCTCCCGGACCGAGAAGCCCGCGGATTCGAGCAGCTCGCGCAGCAAGCACCGGTTCTCTTCCCGATCGTCGACGACCAGAACTCGAGGCGCCGGGAAGCCGTCCGACAACCGCCAGGCGCACGGGGCCGGATAGGCGTTGGCGGCCGGCGATTCGGCCGCGGCCTCCACCGGCAGAGTCAGGCTGAAAGTGCTCCCGGCGCCGGTCTGACTCCGGGCCGTGAGTTCACCCCGCATGGTCAGGGCGTACTGGTGGCTGATGGCGAGCCCGAGCCCGGTTCCGCCCAGCTTCCTTCCGCTGGCGGTCTGTTCGAAGGCGACGAAGAGGCGGGACATTTCCTCCGGGGCCACGCCCACCCCTGTGTCGGTGACGTCCACCTGCAAGCGGCACAGTCCCTGCTCCAGGCGGGAAGCCGACGCCTGCAGGGCGACGCCCCCCCGCAGTGAGAACTTCACGGCATTGCCCAGCAGGTTGAGCAGGATTTGCCGCAGCTTGCCCGGGTCGCTCCGGACCCTGCGCGGCACCGACTCCGCGATGGTCATTCGCAGCCAAAGGCCCTTGGCCTCGGCCCTGACGCGCATGATCTGGCCGAGTTCGGCCAGGAGATCGTGGAGGTCGATCTCCTCGGCGGTCACCTCGACCGAGCCGGCCTCGATCTTCGAAACCTCCAGGACGCTGTTGATGAGGCCCAGCAGGTGTTCGCCGCCGCGGTTGATGGTTCTGACGCGCTCTCGCTGCAGAGGGGTCAAGGCCTGGTCGCGTTCCAGGAGTTGGGCAAACCCGAGGATTGCATTGAGCGGCGTGCGGATCTCGTGGGACATGTGCGCCAGGAACTGGCTCTTGGCCAGATTGGCCGCTTGCGCGGCCTCCACGGCGGCCCGCAAGTCGGCCGCCACGCGCTTGCGTTCGGTGATGTCCTCCTTGACGCAGACGTAGTGGGTCGTGCGCTCGAGGGCGTCGCGCATCGGGGCGATCGAGGCGCTCTCCCAGTAGAGTTCGCCCGAGGCCTTCCGGTTGCAGAACTCGCCGGTCCATTGCCTGCCCGCCCCGAGCGTCGTCCACATCGTCTTGTAGAACTCCGGGGGGTGGGTGCCGGACTTCATGATCCTGGGGTTGCGTCCGAGGACGTCCTCTCGCCTGAAGCCGGTGACCTCGGTGAACCGGCGGTTGACGTACTCGATGTTCCCCGAGACATCGGTGACGAGCACGGCGGCGGGACTCTGCTCCAGGGCCAGCGATAGCTTTC
The DNA here is from genome assembly GCA_964610245.1 of uncultured bacterium. Lineage (GTDB taxonomy): Bacteria > Muiribacteriota > UBA6191 > JACPRK01 > JACPRK01 > CAZSVK01. The sequence goes on along the minus strand of CAZSVK010000014.1, from coordinate 2,987 downwards.
TCAGCGAGGATTCGGCCTGCTTCCGGAACGTCAGGTCGCGGGCGATGGAGAGCGTCACCCCGGCGCCCCCGAGTTCGACCCGATGGACGCTGAGTTCGACCGGGACGAGAGCCCCCGTGCTGGTCCGATGGACGGCCTCGAAGACCAGGCTGCCGCTCTCCCTCAGCCTGGCCAGGTGCTCCGGGATGCGGGCCGCCGACTCCGGGGAGTCCAGGTCCCGCGGAGACATCCGGAGCAGTTCCGGCCGGGAGTAGCCCAACCGGTTGCAGGCCTCGTCATTGACCTCCAGGAACCGGCCGAGGCTGCCGTCGGGCTCGAGGGTGGTCACGAACATGGCATCGTGCGCCTTGTCGAAAAGGGCCCGGTAGCGTTCCTCGCTCTCGGCCAATCGCAGGGCCGAGCACCTGCGGATGGTGACGTCTTCGACAAAGGCGATCAGGGCGCCTCCGCGTAAATCCGTGAGCCGGGCGCTCGCCTCGATCGGGAAGACCGTCCCGTCCTTGCGGCGGTGCTGGCTCTCGAAACGGTCGTGACCTGTTCGGAGCATCGCGCGGAGGTGCGCGTCGACTTCCTCGGGGGTTTCCTGGGCCTCGAGTTCGTGAACGCGCATCCCGAGCAGTTCATCGCGGGAGTAGCCGGACATGGCGCAGTAGGCCAGGTTGACGTCCAGCACGCTCCCGTCGGGACCGAGCATCAAGAAGCCGTCCAGGGCGGTCTGGACGATCTGGGTGTATTCGCTCTCGAGCTTCGCCTGCCGCTGCAGTTCCCTGGCGCGCAACGAAGCCAGTCCATAGGCCAGGTTGTCGGCCAGGTCGGTCAGCAACTCGCAGTCGGCCTGTCCGAAAGCCGTCGACGCCGTCGCGCAGATGGCCAGCACACCCAGGCAATCGCCTCCGTGCAGGAGAGGAAGGGCCAAGATCGCGCCGAAACAGGCGTGCCGCGCCGGGTCCAGCCACGTGGCCGTGTTGACAACGTCCCCCACCGCCAGATAGGGCTTGCGCGAACGCAGCGCACGGGCGACCGCACAGGGGTCTCCGTCCGCCCACGTGAGGCGCGAATCCTCGAGGCTCGCGCAGAGGTCTCCGGCACGGGCGACCGGCCGGATGATCCCGGCCTCGTCCCCGTCGGCGAACCCGACCCAGGCCAGTCCGTAGCCACCCAGCTTGACGATGGCCTGGCATACCTCCTGCAAGAACTGGGTCTCTGCCGTCGCGCGCAGGAGGATCTCGTTGGCCTTGCCGAGCAGACGCAGGGTCCGGTTCAGCTGGGCGATCTCGCGCTCGGCCAGCTTGCGCTCGCTGACATCCCGGGCGAGGAAGACGATGGCGCGCTTGGCCCCGGATGGCCGGGGCAGGGCGAAGCCGCGGCCCTCGAACCACACCTGCCCGCGGGGGACGTCGAGCCGATACTCGATACGTTGGACCTCGTTGGAGGCAAGCGTCTCCGCAATGAACCGCATGAACGGTTGCGCCTGCTCGGGGTCCAGCACCTCCGCGAGAAGCCGACCGCGCACCCGCTCGGGCCGGTCGTAGAGCAGCGCCTCGTCGCCCGTGAGGATCTCGAGAAACCGGCCATCCTCATCGAGGACGAGGACCACGTCGGGCAGCGCGGCCAGGATCGAGCGCAGTCTCTCCTGATTCTCCCGGACCGTCCGGAGGTCCGACTCCCTGGCGTGTAGAAGCTGCGTGAAACGGCCGGTGGCCACGGTCAGCGCGAGCAGCCCCAGCAGCCAGATGAGCAGATTGGCCCCCAGTTGCCAGCCGGCCGCCGACAACACCAATCCCGAAATCGGTTCGAGTTCGAAGGAGACGCTGAGACCGCCGAGAAGGTCTCCCTGCTTCCGGGATACGTGGCAGCGCAAGCACTCCCGGGCCGCAACCATCGGGGTCATGCGCCGGTGGTGTTTCGGCCCGACCTCGGGGTCGTCCGAGGCGAACAGGGCGGCCCCGCGGCTCAAGGCCTCGAGTGCGCGAGATTCCCATGCGTCGGGCGCGTTGACCGGGTTCAAGGGTGCAACTCCTACGTAGCGCCACTGGAGTTGCAGGTTGCCGTCGGAGAAGGCCCCCGGTTCGCAGCCGAGCGTGCGCGGGTCGACCAGGGTGAGGCTGCGACCCGAGTGCGTGGTCAGATCGCGCTCGGGTACCAGCCGGAGCGCCTCGGCGGGGCGAAGGGTCTCCGAGACCGGGGCGTAGACGTGGCCGAGGCGGGCGATGGCGCCGCGCAGCCGCAGTTCCCGCTCCGCCAGGTTGTCCGCGCACGAGATGACCTGCTCGCGGACGCTGGCCGCGAGCTTCCGGTAACCGCCCCAGGTGACGCCGCCGATGAGCAGCGTGAAAGCAGCGGCGAGGACCAGGGCGAATCGGAGAACGGGATTCGACATCAAGAGACTGCCTGGCGCGGCGAAACACGCGGCTCGGAGGTGGCGCCGAAAGCCGTGGACACGAAATTACTGCGGGCCTGTGAACCCTCGCCACCTGTAGGCTGACGGTCTCGAGAAGCGGCCGTCGCGGCCCGCGGAGGGCGGCGGGTCATGAACGTCATGGGTGCTATAATCCGGCGAAACCTAATCACGGGGCCGGAAAGTGGAGGCGGGAGCGTGCTCAAGGGCATCTTCAAGACCAAGAACCTCGACGAGATCCTGGCGAGCGCCGAGGACAGCGAGCACTCGCTCAACCGCTCGCTCGGGGCCTTCAACATCACGCTCCTGGGCATCGGCGCGATCATCGGCGCGGGTATCTTCGCGACCGTCGGAACGGCGACCGCGGGCGACGTGATGCGCCCCGGCGCCGGGCCCTCGCTGATGCTGTCGTTCGTCATCACGGCCGTGGTCTGCGCCTTCACGGCGTTCTGTTACGCCGAGTTCGCGTCGATGGTGCCGATCTCAGGCAGCGCCTATACCTACGCCTATGCCACGCTCGGTGAACTGGTGGCCTGGATCATCGGCTGGGACCTGATCATCGAGTACGCCATCGGCAACGTGGCCGTGG
>CAZSVK010000013.1:12957-29338 GCA_964610245.1 uncultured bacterium | reverse complement strand
GTCCCGGACCCGGCCGCCCCGTGGGGCAGCCCGAGCTGCAAGCGAGGGCGGGGGGTCTGGGGTTGGAAAACCCCAGCTTCAAGATTGGGCTGGCCCCTGGCGAGCTGATCACTCCCGTTCGCCCTGGAATTGCCGCCGCTGCGGGCCAGTCCCGGCCCGGAGCCGAGGGCCTGATGGAGGAGGCAAAGCGCCTGCAGCGCCCGGACGGCGCCACGCGCGGCCAGCACTTCGCCCTGATCGAGGTGCCGCGAAGCGCCCTTCACCGTGACGTTATCGGAGAAGCCCGCCGGGATGCCCTCCAGCAGGGCCAGCGCTCCCCGGGTCTCGGACAGCAGCACCGAGTCGAAGAGGGCGTTGCGGGCCAGCCGGGCAGGAGTCGGCTCGGCGGCCGGAAGTCGTCTGGCTTGCCTCTTTCGGAACCAGGCCAGGGGATTCTCCAGCGCCGGGCGGATGGATTCCTTGGAGAACCGCGCCGCCAGGGCCTCCGCGGTCTCCACGAAGGCCGGAGAGGGGGAGCTGTTCTGGTCCGCGAACACCGCGCCGAGGCGCGCGAGCGCGAGCCCCAGCCTGACGACACCGTCACCGGGTGCGAGCACGCAGGCCTTCGCGAAGAACTCTCGAGCCCCCGCCACCTCACCGCCCTCCGCGGCCCGGAGGGCCAGGGCGGCGGCCTCCCGGGCCGTGTCGGGCTTGCCGTCTCCATCGAAGTCCGGGTCGTCGACGTTCTCGAGGCCGTCGTTGTCGACATCCACGTCGGCCAGGTCCGGCACCAGATCCCCGTCGGTGTCGGCACCCTGGTCGGCCACCCCGTCCCCGTCCCGGTCCAGGGCCACGGGCGTGGGCATCCCGTCGTTGCGCTTGTCGGCCTCTTCGACGGCATCCGGCACGCCATCGCCATCGGCGTCGGGATCCTCGACGTTGGGCAGGCCGTCTCCGTCGGCATCGGCATCGAGAGCGTCGGCGACGCCGTCGCCATCGAGATCGCAGGCCGCGAGGGGGCCGGCCGCCACCCGGAACTCGTTGCCGGCGGGGCGGAGCGCGCCCAGGTCGATGGCGTTCGGGGCGGACGTTGCGACGAAGTGAGTCCGGGCCGGAAGGCCCTTCGGACCGTCGAAGCGAATCGGGGCCGGCGCATGATTCGCCTGCGACCCGCCCAGCGAGTAGGTGACGCCGGCGCGTAACGCTAGAGTGAAGCCGGGCGACGCCGCCGTGGTAACGCGAGAGCCGTCGCTCCCGAAGGCGGTCACGCGGAAGCCGGCAGCCCCCTCGGGCGCCTGTCCGAGCACCACGCGGCGCACGCCGAACGACGGGCGCAGTTCCCCGACGACCCGCGCCACGCCGTTCTCGGCTTGGTCCGACGACGAGGTGAGCCCGCTGCCCGCCGACGGCGAGGGGGCGCGGCCGTGCCCGGAAAGTGGGTGCCCGCCGCCGTCTTCCGCCCGGAGATCGGGCGGGCCGGCGAGCAAGGCTGCCGCGATCGTCAGCAGGCTCAACGCTCGAGATAGTCCCTTCCGGGAGAGCTGGATGGTCTTCATCGGTTGGCGAAGGTCGGTCCTCGAGGCGCGAGGCTCGCCGGCCGTGGCTGCCGACGGGACCGTTGCAGCCCCCGCTCATGGTACTGCCAAACAACCCTGGTGTAGCGGGTCGCGTCAAACGGCCGTAGTTTCCCTGCCCCATCCAACACGGGTGGAGATTCACTCTTCCTTGGATTCCATCGGCCGAACAGGAGGCCTGGTCTTGAGCAACTGGCGAAGCGCTGCGACCCGAACTGACGCAAGTCGGACTCCGATGCTTGCTGCCACCGGTTGGTCGACCCGGCTCTGCTGCCGAGCATCGGCCTCCTCGCGTTTGACCGCCGTGGCCCTGCTCATGGCCGTCTCGTGCGCTCCAGCCTTCGCCATCGGGCCAACGCTGACGCTGTCGACCCTCGTCTACAGCAAGTCGCCCGCGACCTACGGACCGTCGCAGACCCTGGTGCTCACCGCGACCTTCTCCCAGGCGGTCAGCCCGAATCCTCCGTCCATCACGATCACGGGCGGGAACCTCGGAGGCTCGGCGGTCGCGAACCGCTCGATGTCCGAAACCGCCGCCGCGACGGTCTGGACCTTCAGTCAGCCGCTCTCCTCGGGCGATCCCGGCGGCCAGCGAATCGTTCAGATCGTGGGCTTTGCCTTCGGCGTGAAGAACTCCTCCACGCCGAACAGCCTGTTCACGGTCGACGCCACCGGGCCGACCGTCGGACTCACCTACAGCAAGAACAGCGCTGCGGTCGGCGGCGGCGCGCTGACCCTCACGGCGACGTTTAGCGAGGCGATCCTGACGGCGCCATCTCTCGCGCTGGAGGCGTCGGGCACGTCCAACGACCTGTCCGGCGTCCAGATGTCGCCGACCGTCCAGAACACGGTCTGGACCGCCACGGTGGAACTCGCCGAGGGGGCGGACACCGAGGGGCCGGCGACGGTCGCCGTCACCGGCGGCCGCGACGCCGCAGGGAACGAGAACCAGCCCGCCACGAACGCCAGCTTTAACATCTCGCATGCCGGGGTGGCTCTCGACGCCCCGGCCGGCGCGCGCCGGCAGGAGCCGTCGCTGCCCCCGGTGACGCCGACCAGTGTCGTTGTGACCGTGCGAAACACGCTCGCGGGCAGCTCCATGCGAGTGGACCAGGCTGAGCTGACCCTCGCCATCGGCGGACGCTCGGTCGCCGCGCAGTATGTGGTGACCGCCCCGGCCCTGCCCATGACCATCGCGGCGCTCGCCAGCGCTGACCTGCTCTACCTGGTCACGCCTCGGCCCGGAGCGGCGGTCTTCGACTCGGTGGACCTGACGGTATCGGTGACGATGACCGACCTGGGCTCCGACCGAACGCTCGTGAGGACCGGCTCGGCCATCTGGACGGTGCTCCCTGGTGCCACGAGAGTCCTCGGACAGTCGGGCGTGGATTCGGCGGAGGCCAACGAGAGAGGGCTCAACCTCATGGTCTCGGGCGTCTGGGCCGACCAGACCAGGCTCATCGTGGCCGACACCTTCAACAACCGGGTGCTCGTCTACGACCGGCCCGAGGCGAACTACCCGGCGGCACGGGTTGCCTTGGGGCAGAGGAGCACGGCCGATGGTGACTCCACGGCAGGCCCTGGGTACCTGAAGGAGCCCTACGGGGTGGCCAGCGATGGCACCCGTCTCTACGTGGCGGACAAGGGGCTGAACCGGGTCCTCGTCTGGAACCGGATTCCCAGGACGAGCGGAGTGCCGGCCGATCTGGTGCTGGGACAGCCCGACTTCGATTCGGTCGGCTACAACACCGGCGGCGCGCCCGGCTCGGGCAAGACGAACCCGACGCGGACCTCGCTGGCCGCTCCCAGCGGAGTCTGGACGGACGGCACGCGCCTGGCCGTCGCCGACTCCGGCAACAGCCGGATTCTCATCTGGAACTCCCTTCCCACTGCGACCGGGCAGGCGGCTGACCTGGTGCTGGGCCAGGAGAATTTCACCAGCAGGCAGGCCAATGCCGGGCTCACCACGCCGACCGCCTCGACGATGAGATCTCCCGTCGCCGTCACCTCCGACGGCACGAATTTCGTCGTGTCGGACACGAAGAACAACCGCGTGCTGATCTGGAACGGTTTCCCGGCGCACGACTACGCGCCGGCCGACGTCGTTCTCGGACACCCGACCTTCGATAGGTCCTCGGCGAACGATGGCGTAACCACGCCCACGGCCTCGACGCTCCAGAAGCCGCAGGCGGTGGTACTCGTCGGCGGGCGCCTCGCCGTTGCGGACGCGGAGAACAACCGGGTGTTGATCTGGAACCGGGTTCCGGCGGACAGCGGGGCCGCCGCCGAGGTCGTCCTGGAGGACGACGGCTCATTTGCCGGTGAACTCTACTTTGCCTCCATCCTCGGCCAGGGCCCGCCGGTCAAGCTCGGCGGTTCAACAGTGATAAACCCCCTCGGCCTGGCCAGCGACGGAAGCCGCCTGTATGCATCGTGCGCCTACGATGCTCGCGTGCTGGTCTGGAACAGCATCCCGACCACCGATCGGGCGACCGCGGAGCTGGTCGTCGGGCAACCGAACCTCACCACGCGGGGCGGAACGTTCGTCTCCGCGGGGGCCATGGCACTGCTGGATCAGGCCGACAAGGCTCTCGGCAATGCGTTTCCCGGGTTCGCCAACGGCTTGAAGGGTCCCGGCCTCCCGGCGACCGCCTCCAGCCTGCGGCAGCCGGCCGGCCTGTCGACCGACGGCACCCGGCTGTTCGCGGCCGACCGCGGCAACAACCGCGTGCTCGTCTGGAACCGGATTCCGAGCGGCCCCGTCGCCGCCGACATCGTGCTGGGGCAGCCCGACTTCGACTCGTCCGCGCCGAACCGGGGCTCGACCAGCGTGGCCGCCCAGGATTCGCTCTCCTCGCCGGCCGGGGTCGCCTGCGACGGGACGCGCCTCGCGGTGGCCGATAGGGGCAACAACCGCGTGCTGATCTGGTCCAACGTGACCTCGGGGATCTCTTCCCAGCCCGACGTGGTGCTGGGACAGGAAAACTTCACTTCGCGGGCGCCGAATGCCGGCGGCGCCGTCTCGGGCAACTCCTTCAACGGGCCGTCGGCCGTGTGGCTGGACGGGCAGCGGCTCTTCGTGGCCGACCCGGGCAACTTCCGGGTCCTCGTCTGGGACAGCGTGCCCACCGCGGCCCGCCCGGCCGACCGGGTGCTCGGCCAGATGGATCTGGCGGGCTCCTCGCTCCCCACGGTCACGGATGCTGCCTCCCTGGCCGGCCCTGCCGGCGTCTTCAGCGACGGCACGCGGCTGTTCGTCACGGACGGCGTGCTCGGCCGGGTGCTGGTCTGGGACTCCCTGCCCACCGAGAACGGCCAGGTCGCGAATCGGGTGCTTGGCCAGCCTGGCTTCGAGAGCTTCGCCCAGCCCGGGACCGTTCCGCCTCCCTCCGCTTCCGTGACCCACAAGCCCGGGCAGGTCCTCAGCGACGGCACGCGGCTCTTTGTGGCCGACGGTTTTGGGCGGGTGCTGGTCTGGTCGGCGCTGCCGACGGCCAACGGCCAGGCGGCCGACGGGGTGCTCGGGCGGCTGGGGTTCGCGGACACGCTGTTGGGCGTTTCGGCGCACAAGCTGGGTGGAGACGCGCCGGCCGGGCTTTGCGGCACCTCGGACCTGCTCTTCGTCTCGGATCCCGCCTGGGATCGAATCCTGGGATTCAACTTCTCCCCGCCGTTCGAGGCCACGCTCGTCTTCAACAACGAGGGCCGGGCTTACGGCCCGGAGCCGTTCGCGGTCACGGCGACGTTCAGCACCACGCCCGCGGGCACGCCTCGGATCGCGATCGCGGGTGGAAGCGAGAGTTCAACCGCCAATGACGTGGCCTCCCAGGAGATGACGGCCACGGCGGAGCCGCTGGTGTTCACCTACGCCCGCACGCCGCAATCCGGAGACGACGGCTGGTTCACGGTCCGGCTCGAGGCGTCGGCGGCAAACGACCGCCCGCTCTACGATCAGCCTCAGCCGAACATCTTCTCGCTGAAGGCGACGACCGACACGACGCCGCCCTCCGTCGCGCTGGCCTACAGCAAGGCCTCGGCGGCCGTGGGAGTCGGCGCGCTGGTCATCACAGCCAGCTTCTCCGAGGAGTTGGTCACCACGCCGACGCTGGCCATCGCCGCGCCGGGTTCCGCCAACGACGTGACCGCCAGCCCGATGAGCGGCAGCAGCACGGTCTGGACCTTCGTCGCCACGATCGCCGCGGGGGCCGAGAGTGACGGCCTGGCCACGGTCACCATCACCGGCGGCGAAGACGCCGCGGGCAACCAGAACGCTGCCGCTACCAACGCCACGTTCACCATCGACACGACCCCGCCCGTCGTTGCGCTCTCGTACAGCAAGAGCACGGCGGCGGTCGGCCTTGGCTCGCTGAGGCTCACCGCGACCTTCTCGGAGGTGCTCGCCTCAGCCCCGTCGCTGGCGCTCGACGGCCAGAGCACGGCCAACGACCAGTCCGCGGTCGCGATGACCGCCACCGCAGACGCCAAGGTCTGGACCTTCGCAAAGAGCATCACAACTGGCGCGGACGGTCTCGCCACGGTCTCCGTCACCAACGGGAAGGACGCCGCCGGCAACGCCAACTCCACCGCCACCAATCGAACGTTCACCATCGACACGACTCCGCCCGCCGTGGCCCTCGCGTTCAGCCGGGACGTCTCGCGGGTGCCCACGGGCCCGCTCGTCGTGACCGCCACCTTCAGCGAGGTGCTGGTCTTCACGCCCACCCTCGCCATCGCAGCGCCCGGCGTCATCAACGACGCCGGAGCCGCTCCTCTCTCGCCTACCACCAACCCGCTTGTCTGGCGCTACGCCGCCACGATCGCCGAGGCCGATGACGCCGACGGGGTCGCCATTGCCACCGTCGGCAACGCCTCCGACGCCGCGGGCAACTCGCTCGTGCCTGACGGGGGCAGCCCGTTCACCATCTTCACCGCTCGCGGTGAGCTGGTCATCGAGTCTGCCAGCGCTTCTCCCGAACGCGTCAGCCTGGGCCAGCGCGTGCTGGGCGTGACGATGACCGTCGCCAATCCGGGCCGCGCCGCCGTGGAGTTCACGGCCGCCGCGATCACGCTGAACGGTAGCCACGAGGGCTACGCCGTCACGCGCGTCTCCGGTCCCGATAGCCTCGGCGCCGGAGAAACGACGACGTTCAGCTTCGACGTCACCGTGGAGGCCACCGCCCCGCTGGGCTACACCCTCCTCGACGGCGTCGTCCACGGCATCGACCTCGGCCAAGGCGGTCCCGTGGCCGACTCGGCGGCGGCCGCCTCGGACTTCTGGCTCGTCGAGACCCCCGCGGCGCTCGCCGTCGAGGCGATCCACGCCTCGTACACTACCGTGCGCCAGGGTCAGGCGGGCCTGACCGTGCAGGTCACGATCCGCAACACGGGCCAGCCTCGTGCCGACAACAAGAGCCGCGCCCGGAGCCTGGCCGGTGGCAAGGAGCTCGTTTCCGGCGCTGGCGCCATCGAGCTTGCGGCCGGCCTGCACTTCTCGGGCAGCTCCGCCGGCTACTCGGTGTCGACCGCCCCCGGTAACGTGACGGAGCTTGCCGCTGGGGCCTCCGCAGTGCTGACCTTCACGGTCGACGCTGCCCTGGACGCTCCAGCCGGCCAGACGCCGATCGCGGCCGTTCTCTCGGCTCTCGACGTCAACTCCGGTGCCGCCGCGACCGTTGCGAGCACCCCCACGGCCAGTTGGAACGTGCTCACGCTCGGCCAGCTCGCCCTCGCGGGCTTCCAGGCCCCGGCACGGGTCTCACGCGGCCAGACCTTCGCGACGACCCTCTCGATCCGGAACACCGGCCAGCTCACGGCGACCATCGCCTCGGCGGCCCTGGACTTCGGCTCGTCCGACCTGGCGGTCGCGCCCAGGGCCGGCAACCCTGGCGCCATCGAAGGCGGGGCCACGGTGACGCTCGCCTTCGACGTCGCGGCCTCCTTGACGACGGCGATGTCCGGCGCCACGCGTTCCTTCACGGCCACGGCGACCGTCGCCGGAGCCGACGCGGCGAGCGGCAACCCCACCGGAGCGACCAGCGCGTCGCTCGGTGCAATCGTGGTGGCGAACACGCCCCCGACCGCCGTCGCGGGACCGGCCCGCACCGGCCCCAGGGCCGCCCCGCTGACCCTCGACGGAAGCGGCTCCTTTGACGGGCCGGCACCGGACCGCTCCGAGGGAGACCCGCTGACCTACTCCTGGTCGGTCGTCACCCGGCCGGACGGCAGCGCCGTCTCCGAGGCGAGCTTCACTCCTGACGCCAGCCCTGACGCAGCGCGGCCAGCCTTCACGCCCGACCGCAAGGGCGCCTACGTCGTGGGCCTGATCGTGCACGACGGCCTCGAGGCCTCGGCACTGTCGACCACCGCCGTCACGGTGCCGAACTCGACACCGGCCGGTGCCTCCGCCGTGGCCAGCAGCCCGGTCCAACTCGGCTCCCCCGCGACGCTCGCGGCGACGGCCACCGACGGTGACCCGGAGGATCTGCTCTCCGTGGCTTGGCGCTTCGTCTCTCGCCCCGCGGCCAGTAACGTGACCGATACGGATGTCGCGCCCAACGGTTCGACGGCGGCGGCCCAGGCCGTCTTCACTCCGGACGCGGCCGGCGACTACCTGCTCGAGGCCACCTTCTCCGACGGCGAGGCTACAGCCACGGCGACGGCCGCCCTGACCGTCTTGCCGCGCCCTGCCACCAACAACCGGCCCCCGGTGGCCGCCATCCGGCCCCAGACGCTGGCGGGCGGGCCGCGCGTCCTGGAGATGGACGGCTCGACCTCGAGCGACCCCGACGGCGACACCCTCACGTATGCCTGGACACTCGCTGCCGCTCCGGCCGGCGCCGTCCCCTTCAACTCGGCCGCGGTCGATGTGCGGTACACCGCCGGCATCCCCGGCTCCTACCGGTTCGTGCTCTCGGTGTTCGATGCCGAACTGGCCGCCAGCACCGCCGAGGTGACCTTCACCGTCGCCAACACGGCGCCGGTCGCCCAGGTCCGGAACCTGCCCGACGTGAACCTGAGGCGGGCCGACGTGAGCGTCACCGTGCCGACGACCCTCACGGCGACCCTCGACGGCTCGGCCTCCTCGGACGCCAACGGCGAGCACCTCACCTACCTGTGGGAGATTGTCGAGGCGCCGGACAGGCCGGCCGGTTCCAGCACACCGACCACGGTGGCGGCGCTGGTCTCGCCCGCTGCGGCCGTGACCCAGGTGAGCTTCGTCGGTACGGCCCGGGTCGGCGGCGCAAGGATGCCGCTTTCCGCGGGCGGGGTCTACGTGTTCCGCCTGACCGTCTCCGATGGTTCGACCAGCGACTCGACCACGATCCGGGTCAGGGCCCTGGATCCGCTCTATCTCCTGCCGGCCGCCGACGCCGGCCTCGATCGTTCGTTCAGCGTCCAGTTCGCCTTCGGAGGCGGCATTGCAGCGAGCGTTCCCGACCCGGCCCCGTTCTCCCTGGGCGCGCTCCGGGCCTTCATCCGCCTGGACGGCCGCGAGAGCGCCGATCCGCAGAAGCTGCCTCTGGCCTACCGTTGGACCATCCTCGGCGTGCCTGCCGGGTCCCGGATGGCGACGCTGGGCAGCTCCCCGACCGCGTTCCCCTTCTTCGTGCCGGACCGCGAGGGCGAGTACCGCTTCGGGCTCGTCGTGAGCAACGGCATCGGCATCAGCGACGCGGACGAGGTGGCCGTCCTGGTCCGTTCGACCAACGAGCCGCCGACCGCCTCGGCCCACTCGGAAGACCTGGCGCGCGTGCGCCGCTCGAGCTTCTTCAATCCGGTGCTGGTCTTCCAGACCGGAGACCGCGTGGTGCTCGATGCCGGCGAGTCCAGCGACGCCGATCTGGCCGACCGCGGCGCCCTCACCTACGTCTGGCGGCAGACTGACGGCAGCACCGCTTCCCTGGAGCCCTCCACCACCGGCGTCCGGGTCTCGTTCACTCCCGTGGGCGCGGGCCGTCTGGGCTTCGAGTTGACCGTGCGCGATTCGAAGGGCGCCATCGACACCGATAACGTCGACGTTGTGGTCGTGCCCGACAGCGCTTCCCCGGTCGAGACCGAGCTTCCGATCTTGTCGGTGGTTTCGAGCGCGACCAGCACCCCCGCCACGGGCCCCGACCTGCCCGAGGGCGGGCAGAGCCTCGAGCGGGTGCGCTCGCTGCGGGTGAGCTTGCCGACGACGGTGACCCTCGCGGCGGCGGTCGCCCAGGTCGCCTCCGGCGTCACGGCCGTCGACTTCACCTGGCGCCAGGTCCGCGGCCCGACGGTGATGCTGACGAAGTCGGAGGACCTGGCCTCGGCCACCTTCCGGTCCCAGACCTCCTTCGTTCCGACCACCTCGCGCGTGCACGTCTTCGAGGTCACGGCCTATCCGCTGGACGGGCAGGGGCAGCGCGCCGGCCTGTTCGTGAAGCGGCAGATCCGCGTCATCGTCGACTCGCCGGAGTCGAGCGTGCCCGAGGCCAATGGCGTGGTCACGCCGTCGGTGCTGCGGACCACGGCGACCACGGTCGAACAGACAGTCACGCTGGACGGTACGACGTCGAAGACCTTCGGCATCCTCGCCGGCTCGGGCCGGACGTTGACCTACAGCTGGCGTCAGCTGTCCGGCCCCGAGGGCCGCTTCGAGAACCCGTTTGCGGCCGTGACGCGGTTCTTCGCGCCCACTCCGCCGACCACCGGAACGGTCGACTACGTCTTCGAGTTGACCGTCGACGTGACGCCCCCGGGCGACCGCAGCGAGCCGATCTTCTTCCAGGTCACGCAACAATCGACGTCGTCCGTGGCGCCCGCTCCCGGTGGCTCCTACTACGGCGGCGGCTACGGCGGAGGAGGCGGCGGCGGTTGCGCCCTGGCCGTCACGGGCTCTCCGGCCCCGTGTGCCGACCTGGCCTTCTGGGGTCTGCCCCTGCTGGCGATCGCCGTTCTGCGACGCCGCAGAGCCCGGTTCCAGCGCTGAAGTCCTCGGGGGTACTTACCTGTTGCCGCCTGGGCGGGATCAGGTAGGTGTCCCCGGGGCCAGGACGGTGACGTCCCAGTTCGAGGTCGTCTCGCCTGCGCTGCCATGAGGCCGGACTTCCTGCCCGACGCCTGCGGCACCCTCCGGGGCGAGTTGACAGTCTTCTACGGCACCTGGCGCCGTCTGCTATCCTCTTCGCGGGGAGGTTTCGCATGACCCTCGAAGATCTCGACTCCATCGACCTCATTGCGCGAGCCAAGGACAGCCGGGCCAACGGGCTCGACCTCATCATCATCGATGCGGGGGCGTCCAAGACTTCCGAGCGGCGCCTCGAGACCTTCCTCATGAAACTCCGGCTTTATGTCGCCTTTGTCTCCAGCGAGCAGTTCCGGAAGGAGCATCCCGAGACCCGGCCTTCGGACGTGCGGATCTGCCTGGAGTACCTCGTGCCTCCAACGCCCGAGATGTTGCAGGTGACGGCCGTTCGATTGCGAGGCGACTCCGGCGAGCACATCCCGGTGAGTTTCCGGGAGATCCCGCGCGAGGCACCCGTGCAGGCCATGCCTACGGCGGGACTTCCACGCCCTTTCGAGCCGCTCGCCAGAGCCAGGACTCTCGCATGTGCCGCCTGCGGCAAGCCACTCGTTCCAGGCACCAACTGGTGCAGCGCATGCGGCGCCTACCTGTCGAGCGCGGAGGGCAAGGAATTCGAGGCGCCGAAGTTGCCCTCGAGAATCCGCGTGGGACCGAGTTCGGCACAGGTCGTGTTGCTGACGGTCTTCGGCTCCTTCCTGTACCACTTCCTCTGGTTCTACAGGAGTTGGGGAGTGTTGCAGGGCTGGGGTATGCGCGTGAGGCCCTGGGTACGGACCGTTGGCATGCTCATCCCAGGCCTGAACATCTTGTGGCCCTACCTGCTCTTCAGGCGTCTCGGCGAGCACGTCAGGAAGGCGGATCCGGAACGCGACCTGAGCGCTGGCTTGCTCACCTTCTTCTACTTGCTCGGCTTCGGCATGGCCTACCTGGGAGCGTCGAAGTTGAGAAACCACTTCTTCTCGGGGCTGCCGCTCCCTCTCTCTCCGGAGAGCCTGCTCGCCATGTGCGTCGCGGGCTCCCTGATGGCGGGTCTTGCGCTCGGTATCGCACAGTCGGCGATGGCGCGGGTCGTCGAGCTTTCCGGCAACGGCGAAACCCTGAGAACTCGGCCGGATTGGGTCGAATCGCTCCTGCTCGTTGCCGGCATCGTCTCGGTTCTCCTGACCGGATTCAAGGCACTGGCCTGAGCCCTCGCGCCGGCTGGATCCCGTTGCCTCCGGGTCGAGACTCGGTTGTCGAGTCAACGAAGCGGAGTCGGGCTCGACCTGGCGCTGGAGCCTTCTCTCGACGACGTGTGACCGTGGCGAGCGCCACTCTCATGCGCCGGCAGTCACCGCGCGCGGCCCGGGACCGGCCCCTACCAGCGGGCCGAGTGGCGGTTCAGGACCGAGCCGTCCGGACCGACCGGCCCGCCCTGGTTGGTCGCCACGGCGCCCGGGATCGCGGAGGCCGTGCCGGGTCCGAAGCTGCCGTAGCAGCCGCAGAACGCCAGCTTGAACGGAGTCTGGGGAGCCGGGGTAGGAGCATTGGAGCTGGCGTTGGAAAGCGCGGCGTCGCCGGTGATCCAGCCGACCGGGAACCCGCCGTTGGTGATCGGGGAGCTGGCGGTGTTCGTGTTGCCGCGGCCGGCAACCACCATCAGGTACCGGCCGCCGACGCCGATGCTGGTGCCGTTGTGGGAGGGACTGACGCCGCCGCCCATGGTGTCCATGTGGTCGTCGGGCACGTTCTGGATCTCGCCGCCGTAATAGCGCGAGAGCCCCGAGGGGCAGACCCAGACCTTGTCGTCGCGGATGATGCCGGTCAACGGGCCCGAGTCGGTCGAGTTGGTGAAGGCAACGGGGGCGCCCAACGTCTGCTGCGCGGCCGCGTCGGAGATGGCGACCACCTGTCCGGCGGTGCCCACCAGCAGCTTGCTCGCGGTCACCATCGTGTTGGTCAGGGAGCCGGTCCGGGGGGTGAAGCCCCAGGCGCACTTGGCGTTCTCGGCGAAAGCGCTGTTCGTGGTCTCCCACACCGCCAGCGCACCCTCGATCGTCTGGATCTGACCCAGACAGGTCTTGCGTCTCGAGGTCTCCGCGAAGTTCTGATACTTGGCCAGCCCCGCGGCCGCCAGGATGCCGATCACGATGACCACGATCAACAACTCGATGATGGTGAAACCCTTGCTCGTTGCGTCTTTACGCATGTGTCTCCCTGCCTTCTCTCTTCTCGAGGTCACGCTCACCGCCGCGCCGTTCGTGATTGCAAAGATCGCTCCAGATCATACATCGACCAGTTCGGGGCACGCCGCACATGGGAATGAACCGCGAGTGCGCGAAACAGGGCGGCAGCCTGCAGCGGCAGCACCGGATCGTGCCACGGCCGGAGGACTTCCGCTCAGCCGATCGACACCTCTTCCGGCGCAACCGGGACTGGCTCCCGTGGGCTGGCCGGCCTGGCCTCCGCGGGCAGGGTGAAGAGGAAGCGGCTTCCCTGTCCTTGCCGGCTCTCGGCCCGGATACGCCCTCCGTGGGCCTCGATGGCCAGCCGGCAGAAGTAGAGGCCCAGCCCGCGGTCGATCGGGGTCCCGGTCGTCTCGGACGCTTGGCCCAACCTGGCGGGTCCGTACTTCTGGAAGAGGCAGTCGACCGCCTCGGGAGAGAGGCCGGAACCGGTGTCCTCCACGGAGAGTTCGATCATCGGCTGGCCCGCGTCGGTCGTGACCCGGCGGGCCCCGATCGTCACCGTGCCGCGGCTCGTGACTTTGACGGCATTGCCGATCAGGTTGCTCAGCACTCGGCGCACCAGGGCGATGTCTCCATGCGCCTGGGGAAGTTCACCGATGGCGAAGCTCACGCCTCGGCGCCGGGCACGGCTCTCGTACAGCGCGGCTGCCTCGTGGGCGACCCTCATCAGGTCGAGCGGGACGAACTTCAAGTTCAGCCTGGCCTATTCCAGCTTCTGGACGTCGAGCAGGCCGACCATCAGATCGGTGAGGAGCTTGCAGCCGTTACGGGCCTCGATGAGGAGGGCATGCTCGGGGCCCTGGGTGTCGAGATCGAGCGCCAGCACGTCCATCACCAGCGAGATGGCGAAGGCCGCGTTCTTGACGTCGTGCACCAGCAACTCCGAGAGCTGGTCCTTCATCCGGTTCAGCTCGATCAGCTCCCGGTTCTTGCGCGCGATCGCCTCGCGATTGCCCTCGAGCGCCGCCAGCGACGCCAGCTCGGCGGCGAACAGATCGAAGGCATGCCGCTCCGCCACGCTCAGGTTGGGCCCTTCGCCTCGCCGCAGGGTCGCGATGCTGCCGATGACGCGGCCGTGGGCCTCGAGCGGCCGCACCCGGCAGGCGGTGACCGGACCCGTCCCGGCCGGCGGGCTCGCTCCGAAGTGAAGCCGCTCGAATCGGTCGGGCAAGCTGGCCCGCGGTCCCAGCGGCTCGGCCAGCCGCTTCAAGAGTTCGCCGTCGCCGAGCGCGGGATCGCCCCGGGTCGCCAGGAGGTGGACCCCCTCGGAGTCGAGCAGGATCGCCGCCAGGTCGAAGCGGGTGATGCGCGAGAGCAGTTCCAGCGCCTCGTCGAGGAACGAATTGAGCGAGTCGGACTGTCTGCCGAGCCTGCCGACCGCGGCCCTCAGGGTGGTCTCCCTGAGCAGGCGATCCATCAGGTCGAGCACCTGGGCGCTGACCAGCGAGGCTGGCAACCCGATGCCCGGTTTCCGCCCCGAGTTGGCCCTGGCCGGAGTCTGCTCGAGCAGCTTCTCCAGCGCGGCGATCACGTCCTGCCAGTTGCCCGACTTGACCAGGTAGAGATCCGCGCCCGATTGATCGCCCCAGAACCGGTCGACTTGCTGTCCGAGTCCCGTCAGCAACGCGATCGGCGTGTGGGCGTGTTGAGGAGTGTCCTTGAGAAAGCGGCACAGGTGATAGCCGTTCAGCTCGGGCATCAGCACGTCGGACACGATCAGGTCCGGTGCCTCCGCCAGGGCCATGCGGATGCCGTCGAGCCCGTTCGCCGCGGTCAGCACCTCCCAGTCCTGGGCCGAGAGCACCGCATGCAGTGCCGCCAGCTCCTCTTCGACATCCTCGACGACCAGGATTCTCGGCCGGGTCATCGCGGTCCCCCTGGATCTCGGAGGAACAATCGAGACCGCCCCTGCTCAGGGACAGCCCGCATCGGGGTTTCCTCCTCCCTGGCCGGAGGCGGGAAGGGGTGGCCTATTCGCCAGTTCCTTGCTCATCCTGCCGACGGTTGTGAGGTGTCGTTCGACCTCCGCGAAGAGCGCGGCCTCCGCGCCCGCCTCGGCCTCCTGGGCCGTTCTCAACGCGTTCTCGAGCGAGCGAGCGCACGAGGAAAAATCGTGTAGACCGAAAGTGGCGCTGGAGCTGGCCAGGCGGTGGGCCAGTCTCTCGGCGGCCAGGAGCACGCTCTCGGAGGAGTGACCGTCCGCAAGCAGGCCCCAGGTCTGTTCCAGCTCGAGCATCGCCCCCGGGAGTCTCGCTAGCCATCGTTCGCGCAGTTCCGCGAGCTGATTCCTGAAGGACTCCATCGAATCGGTCATAGGTCCGGCGCCTCCCCGCGCCCCGAACGGCGCGCCGTACTCCAGTATGGCGGCGCAGGGGCCTCTTGTCCACCGGCCGCGCGTCCGCACGCAACCGGCGTCCCCGGAGCGAGTTCTGTAAGATCCAGGCCCTCTCCCGCCGATGAACGTAAGGACATCAGGAGGATCTCATGCGCCTGCTCGTAGCCCTCGTCTTGCTTGGAACCCTGACCTGCGCCTCGGTCTTCGCCGGAGGCGACCTGGATCGGCATCTCGTGCTCGAGCATGCCCGCCCCGCGGATGTGGCCCAGGCCCTGTCCCGCGAGTTCGGGGGGCTGAAGTCTCCCGTACAGATCAAGACCGGCGAACGGGCCGGCGAGCTGGTGATCGCCGCCGATCGGGCGCTCGCGGCCGTGATCGAGCAGCGTGCTCGTCAGCTCGACCTCGGCCCCTCGCACACCAGCGGGGCCGTGATGATGGAAGTCGCGGTGGTCGAGGAGGAGGCCGATGGGAGCCGGCACGTCGTGGCCTCGCCCCGGGTGGTGTCGATGATGGGCCAGCAGGCCGTCGTGAAGGTCAAGAGCGACGAGCGGGGCCTCGATCTCCAGGTGAAGCCGACCTGCCTGGCCAACGGGCGCATCCAGCTCGGCGTCGACTGCAAGTCGTGGCGCATGCTCGCCGGTGCGGGCGGAGCGTTGAAGCTCCACTCCCGCGAGGTGCACAGTCGGGTCGTGGTGGCCAACGGAAACCGGATCACGCTGCGCAACTCGGGCGACGAGCGGCTGAGCCTGGAACTCGAAGTTCACGCGCTCTGAGCGCAGCTCCGGCTCCCTGGGCCTCGAGCCTCGATGCGGGCGAAGTCCGCGCCGAGGCTTCGTCATTTTCGGTATGGTGACTGTGGTCGTTGTGTACCGATCGCAAGGCGTGGTACTACGGCCGGAAAGCGCGCCCTGGCTGGATGCCGGCGGCAGTTCGCTCCAAGCCTGGGCGCGTGTGGGCTGTGTGCCCGTCACGAAAGGACTCCCATGGCATTCTTCAAGAAAATCGCCGTCATCGGCGGCGGAACGATGGGGCAGGGGATCGCGCATGTGGCCGCTGCGGCCGGCATCGACGTGGTCCTGATCGAAGTCTCCGCGGAGCGCGCTCTCGCGGTGAAGGACGAACTGGCAGAGAAGCTCGACGCCGAGATCGCCAAGTGGGGCATGACCGCCTCCGAGAAGCGGGCGATCCTGGCGCGTGTGAAGATCACCGAGAA
>CAZSVK010000013.1:0-12857 GCA_964610245.1 uncultured bacterium | reverse complement strand
TCCGACCAGACCATGCAGGCGATCCTCGAACTGGTCCAGGTCCTGGGCAAGACGGCGGTCGAGGTCAACGAGTCCCCCGGTTTCGTGATGACGCGGGCCATCGCGCCGCTGCTGAACGAATCCATGTTCATGGTGATGGAGGGCGTGGCCAGCGCCAAGGACATCGACAACGCGTTGAGGCTCGGGTTCGGATTCGAGCTGGGGCCCCTGGCGATGGCCGATCGCATCGGTCTCGACCAGGTGCTGCTCTGGCTGGAGTCGCTCTTCCGCGAGATGGGCGAGTTGAAGTTCCGGCCCTGTCCGCTGCTTCGCAAGATGGTCCGGGCCGGTCACCTGGGCAAGAAGAGCGGCCGCGGTTTCTTCGTCTACGCCGAGTAACAGGCCTGACCTCCGCTTCCGCTTCCTGATTGGAGATTCACCGTGATCGTTCTCGTTCTCAACTGTGGTTCCAGCTCCGTCAAGTATCAGGTCTTCGACATGCGCGAGGAGACCTGCCTGGCCAGCGGGATGATGGACCGCGTGGGCACCTCCGAGGCCATTCTCACCTACCAGCCCACCGGCAAGCCGTCTCAGAAGACCAGCGGCGAGGCGCTCGACCACGCCCAGGCCATCGACCAGATCCTGGCGATCCTCGCCGATCCGAAGAGGGACGGCGTGCTGACCGATCGCTCGCAGATCAAGGCGCTCGGCCATCGCGTGGTGCATGGAGGCGAGGACTTCACCCAGAGCGCGCTGATCGACTCCACGGTCCTCGACGAGATCCGCGAGTGCATCGAGCTGGCGCCGCTGCACAACCCGGCCAACCTCAAGGGCATCCAGGCCTGCGGCCGGGTGCTCCCCGGCGTGCCGCAGGTGGCGGTCTTCGACACAGCCTTCCACCAGACGATGCCCGAGCGGGCCTATCTCTACGCTTTGCCCTACGTGCTCTACAAGCGCCACAAGGTGCGCCGCTACGGCTTCCACGGCACCAGCCACAAGTATGTCTACGAGCGGATGGAGCAGCTGTCGGGGCGGGCCGATTGCAGCGGCCTCCGGGTCGTCACCTGCCACCTGGGCAACGGCGCGAGCATCGCGGCCATCAAGGGCGGCAGGGTCTACGACACCTCGATGGGGCTCACGCCTCTCGAGGGGCTCGTCATGGGCACCCGCTGCGGCGACGTCGACCCGGCGATCGTGCTCTACCTGATGGCCAAGGAAGAGCTGACGGTGAGCCAGGTCAACACGCTGATGAACAAGCACAGCGGGCTGATCGGGATCAGCGGCGTCTCGTCCGACATGCGGCAGATCATCAAGGAGGCCGGCGAGGGCCACAAGAATGCACGGCTCGCGCTGGACATCTTCTGCTACCGCCTGCGCAAGTACATCGGCGCCTACGCCACCGCGCTGGGCGGGCTCGACGCCATCGTCTTCACGGGCGGCATCGGCCAGAACGCGCGGCCGGTCCGGTCGCAGACCTGCGAGGACCTGGGCTTCATGGGCGTCCAGGTGGATGCGGAGGCCAACGAGGCCTGCGACGGCAAGAAGGACGCCTGCATCAGCAAGCCGAGTTCCCCGGTACAGGTCTGGGTCATCCCGACCAACGAGGAACTGGTCATCGCCAGGGACACCGCTCGCATCGTGGGCAAGGCTTGAGGCTCGGGGCTCGAGGCTGTAGGCTGTAGCGCCAGGCGCCGGATCTCGGGACGGTTCGACGACCGGGAACCGGGCCTGGCGCCTGTACGGTTGTTCGTCATTTGAACGGGTGCCCGTCGGCTCACGGCTCGGTCTCTCGAGCCCCGGGCCTCGGGCCTCGAGCCTCGAGCCTGGCAAGGTGGTTCCGGATGGCGGCACACTCTCTGGATGTCGGCAGGGTCAAGTCCAACGGCGTCGTCGGCGCCGGCGGCGGTGGCTTTCCCACCTACGTGAAGCTCGAGGCTTCCGGGGTCGATACGGTCATCGTCAACGCCGCCGAGTGCGAGCCGCTTCTCCACAAGGACAAAGAGCTGCTCAAGAAGCACTCCGCCGAGCTGGTCGAAGTGCTTGCCGCCGTGGTCGGCCACCTGGGCGCCGGGCGAGGCGTCATCGGCATCAAGGAGAAGTACCACGACGTCATCGAGCTGCTCGAGCGCCAGGTCCGGCCGCCGCTCGAGATCCACCGGCTGCAAGACTTCTACCCGGCCGGCGACGAGTTCCTGCTCGTGCATGCGGTGACCGGGCGCGTCATCGCTCCCGGGCAGATCCCCCTCTCGGTGCACACGGTCGTCAGCAACGTCGAGACCCTCCTCAACGTCTACTGGGACCGGCCGGTCACCCACAAGTACCTCACCGTGGCCGGCGCCGTGGCGCATCCGGTGACGCTGCGGGTGCCGGTGGGCACTCCCTTCTCGGATTGTCTGCTGCAGGCCGGCGGTCCGTCGTTCGAGGGGCCTCTGGCGGTGCTCGACGGCGGCGTGATGATGGGCAGGCTGGTGGAGGATCTGGGCAGGCCGGTGACCAAGACGACCGGCGGCCTGATCGTGTTGCCGCTCGAACACGACCTGATTCGCCGCCGCCGGCGCCCGCAGCCGGTCATCGACCAGATCGGGCGCAGCGCGTGCGATCAGTGCTCGTTCTGCACCGAACTCTGCCCGCGGTTCCTGCTCGGGCATCCCATCGAGCCGCACCTGGCGATGCGCAACCTGGGCTTCCACGAGGTGGGCGAGCGGATGATCCTGGGCACCCACTTCTGCTGCGAGTGCAATCTCTGCACGCTCTACTCCTGTCCGGAAGACCTGGATCCGAAGAACGCCTGCGTTCAGTCCAAGGGGAAGCTGCGAGCGGCCGGCAAGTTCTGGCCCAAGGAGGACGTGCAGGCCCGTCAGTGGGACGCCCACCCGATGGAGCCCTACCGCCACATCCCGCTCAAGAAGCTGATGCACCGGCTGGGGCTCGATCGATTCGTCAACAAGGGGCCGCTGGTCGACGCCACGGTCAGACCGGCCGCCTACCGCATCCCGCTGCAGCAGCACCTCGGCGTGCCGGCGGAGCCCACCGTGCGCCCGGGCGAGCGAGTGCAGGCCGGTCAGCTCATCGGGGCGGTTCCGGCCGGCAAGCTCGGAGCCCCCGTCCATGCCTCGGTCACCGGGACCGTGCGCTCCGTCGGGGCCGAGATCGTCCTGGCCGCGGACTGAACTAGACCGGAGGGAACCCACCGTGCCTGAAATCCTCAATGCCATCGGTATGGTCGAGCTGTCCAGCATCGCAACCGGCTACGTCGTCCAGGACGCGATGCTCAAGGCCGCGGACGTGAGACTCCTGCTGGCTCGCACGATCTGCTCGGGCAAGTACGTCGTCCTCGTCGGCGGAGACGTCGCCGCGACCACCTCGGCCGTCCAGGCCGGCGCCGCCGCCGCGACCCACGGCCTCATCGAGCAGCTGGTCATCCCCAACGTTCACCCCGCCGTCTTCCCGGCCCTCGCCGGCACCGTGGAACTCAAGCCCGAAGAGGTCGGCGCGCTCGGCGTGCTCGAGTCGTTCTCGGTCGTCGCCGGCATCCTCGGGGCCGACGCGGCGGCCAAGACGGCCGACGTGACGCTCTACCGGCTGCACACCGCCATGGCGATCGGCGGCAAGGCCTACATGCTGATGACCGGCTCGGTCGCCGATGTCACCGCGGCCGTGCAGAGCGGCGCAAAGACCATCGGTGAGCTGGGAATGCTGGTCAGCAAGCAGGTCATCCCGCGGCCACGCCCCGAACTGTTCCGCGACTACATCTGAGCCCATGGCCGTCTACTCCCAGAATCTCCCGATCAAGACCCGCGGCGACTGCGAGATCGTCGATCTCACCGACGCGCTGCGCAACGCCGTCGAGGCCTCGGGCATCCTGACCGGCATCGCGCTCGTCTTCGTGGCCGGGTCCACCGCGGGCCTCACCACGATGGAGTACGAGCCGGGGCTGCTGGCCGATCTTCCCGAGTTCTTCGAGCGGTTCGTCCCGCGTAACGCCGGCTATCACCACGAACAGACCTGGCACGACGGCAACGGCCACTCTCACGTGCGGGCCTCGCTGCTGGGCCAGTCGCTCTCGCTGCCGGTCGACGGAGGCAAGCCCACGCTCGGCACCTGGCAGCAGGTGGTGCTGATCGACTTCGACAACCGGTCGCGCCAGCGCGAAGTCCTCGTGCGGGTCGTGGGCGAGTAGGGACCACGCCGCGCGTGCTAGGCTTTTCCCGGGAGCCGCCTTCCCAGCGGCGACTCCGGAGGAGCCGTCGATGTTTCAGCCGCTGACCGCCCTGGTTGGATTCTTCGTTTTCAGTCTTGTCTTCGCGTTCCTGGGCCACCTGCTATGGCGCTTCTACGGCTTCCTCTGGCGCAGCCTGACCGGCCTGCTCGGGTTCAGGCCGAAGGAGGCGCCCGCGGCCCGGCCGCCCGAGGAGATGGGCGGGCTCGAAACCAGCTTGCGCCGGGCGCTGCGGGAGCACGGCCTGCAACTGCTGGGACTGGGAGGGGCGCTGGTCGCGGCGGCGGCGGCCTTCTGGCTGCTGGGCGATCTGGTTGCCAGCCAGTGGTTGCAGCGCTGGATCCAGTTCGGGGCGCTGCTGCTCCTGACCGTCGCACTGGCGGGCTGGGGTTACCGGTTGCGCCGCCAGCGGCCCGACCTGCTCGGCACCGGGGCCATGCTCATCGGCTTTCTGCTGGTGCCGGTCGATTCCTGGTTCTACCAGGAGTTCATCCTCGGATACTCGACTCGCGGCGCTTTCCTGGTGTTGCTCCTGATGTCAGGCATCGCGCTGGGGGCCCACCGCGGCACGGGCAGTCGCACCTTTGCGTGGCTGGCGCCGCTCTTCGCGGTGGCCGGCGTGCTGATGATCGGCTACAAGTTCAAGTGGTCGATGGAGGCCGAGAGCTACCTGGCTTCGCTGCTCACGCCGCTCGTGCTGGCGCTCGGTCTCTGGGCCGAGCCGCGGGACTGGTTCCCTCCCTTCCGGAACCCGCACCGCGTCTGCGTGGCGGCGGTGGCGGTGGTGGCCCTGGCGACCTTCCTCGATTCGTGGGCGCAGGCCCTGGCCTGGCTGCCGCTGGCGGTGGCCGTCCTGGCGGGCGGCAGCCTGGGTATCCTGGCCTACATCGTCTCCGACCTGCGCGGGCTGCTCGTGCTGCTGCCGTTCTTCGGCGCGGTCTTCTACGAGTACTTCCGCCGTTTCGGCACCGACTACGGCGCGACGGGGACGATCGCGGCGATCTCGGCGCTGGCGATGCTCGCCGCCGAGCGGTTCGTCCGGCGGGGCCGCGAGCGCAGCCGTGGTCTGGCGCCGGGCTTCTCCGTGCCGGCGCTGGAACTGCTGTTGCTGGCCGTCGTCGTCGACGGCCTGTCGGTGCTCTTGCTGGGATCGCGGATTGCCGACTGCAGCCGCCTCGACCACGCCCAGGTCTCGTTCGAGCGGGTGCCGTACCTCTGGGCCGACGTGCAGCAGGCCGTCTACTACCTGGCCCGGCTCGATCCGGCCCTGCTCTGGGCGGCCTGTTCGGGGCTGCTCTCGGCGGCCGGCCTGGCCTATCTGTCGCGCGAGACCTGCGTGCCGCTGTTCGGCTTCGGCGCGGGGGTGCCGCTCGCCGTGGGGCTGGTCTCGGGCCTCCTCTGGACGATGCCGCTGGAGTTGCACTCTCGCAACTACGTCTTCCCCCTGGCCGCCCTGGCGTGCGCCTGCGCTGCCGCCGCCGTGAGGCTGAAGACGACGTCGTGGCGCCCGGCCGGCCGCGGCTGCGCCCTCACCGCCCATCTGCTGCTGCCGGCGGCCTACCTCGCGCTCGGCGCGCGCCTCCATGCCCCGTACTCGCTGCCGGCCTGGTGGAGCGTGCTGACGATGGCGGTGATCGGCTTCCAGTTCGTCGTGCACTCGCGACTGGCCGGCCTGGCCCCGGCGTGGACCTTCCTGGGCTTGACCCTGGCGGTGCTCGCCTGGCCCGCCGCCATCGTCACGCTCGCGCCGGCGGACGAGGCCGGCGTGATGGTGGCCCTGGTGATGCTGAGCCTGGGCTTGAGCGGGGGCGTGCTCTGGCTAGCGCTGGCGAACCACCGGATGGAGGAGACCGCCATCGGCGTGGTCGGGCTGCTGCTGACCTTGCTCGCGACCGCCTCGATGGTGGAGAAGGGTCAGATCATGGTCAAACTGGTGGTGCTGGTGGGAGGTCTGGCCCTGCTCTGGGCCGGGGCCCGCGCCCGTCGGCCGGGGGCCGCGCTCGTGCTGTTTGCCGTCCTGGCCGCTTCCTCCGCGCCGGCCGCGCCGCCCAACCGGGTCGTGACGCGGTAGGGCCTGGCGACGCTGGGCGGCGCCAGTCCGGAGGACCCGCTGATCGGGGTCGTCCTCCGTTCGAGCGGAGTGTCCGCCCGGGCGGCCGAAACGACTGACCGGGTCTGGAAGACCCTTCGAGGCCACATCGGAACGCTCTCAGGCCTCGACTCCGTGCAGGCGGCGCTGCAGCTCGCGGCCAGCCCGCTGCGGATCCGGCTGGAGAACGACAGCCCCTCCTACGACCCGGCCAGGCTGACCCCCGCGGCCCCGCGGCCGCTCGACTACCCGGCCCTGGCGCGCCGCCTTCCCGGTTCTCCCATCCTGCCCGGACACGCGGGGGACGACCTCGACCGCGTGCCCGCGGATCGCATCCAGCTCCGCTTTACCGGCGCCGAGGCGCTGGCGCGAGTGCTGGCCATGTACGAGCAGCGGGGCAGGGCCGTCCTGGCCGTGGCCGCGCCCGGGCTGGCGCTCCCCGGCCCGGACACCGCCTTCCGGGCCGCCCTGGGCGTCTCTCTGGTCGAAGCCTCCGCCGGCTGCGCGGCGGGAGCGCTGCTGATCGGCGATCCGTCGCTCGGCCAGTCTCCGGACCTCGTGGTGGTGCTGCGCTTCGACTCGGCCGCGACCGCTTCCTCGAAGGCGCAAGCCTGGCGCCAACGCTGGGGCCAGGACCGGGCCGACTCGGCCGGCGCGATTGCGGCGCTCTCGACGGTGGCCTCGGCGCTTCCCGCCGTGATGCGCACGCTGGGCGGCTTCCAGGACGAGGAGCTGGGCTCGGAGCCTGACTTCCGCTACGCGAGCCTGCTCTCGCTCTCCGCGCCGGATGCCCGCCTGTTCATCAGCGAAGCGGTCGTTCGCCGGCTCGTGTCGCCGGCGTTCTGGCTCGTGTCCAACCGCCGGGACGACTGCCTGGCCGAACTCTGCGATCTGGAGGCCGCGGAGGCCTACGGCCGGCTCACCGGCCGCCCTCTGCCCGCCTCGCCCGAGGCGGCGCATGCCGAGGCGGTCTCGAGGAACTGGTTGACCTCGGGCGGGCAATGCCGTTCGGGTGGCGCGCTGTCGCGGGCGGCGGGCGGGGTCCCCTCCTGCTCGGTCCATGGCAACCGCCTGTTCCCCGCCGCGCTCGAGCCCACACCTGACCGGATCCACTCCGCCGAGCGGTGGGCCTACGAACAGTTCTTCCAGCGCTATCGCCAGCTTTATGGCCAGTGGACCGATCCCATCTGCGTGGGGCTCGAGGTCCGGCCCGCCGGCGCTATCCTGGCGACCGCCATCCTCCCGGTGGCGCGTCAACCCGCCTACCAGACTCTCCTGAACTGGTCCCGGAGCTGGCTCGGAGGCGCGGACAGGCCCCGCATCACCCTGCCCCCGGCTGCGCGCGAGGCGCTGGCGGCCGTCTCGGTCCGGGCCCCGCTCGACTATGGCGGCATGTGGAACCAGTGGGACCTGGGTAGCTATCTCCGAGGTTACTATCGCGATCCCTGCGTGTGGCGGCTCGAACACCTGACCGATCCGAGCCCTCTCGGATCGTGCGCCGGCCTGGTCTTGCTGGACGGCGACCTGGCCGGGCTGCCTTCCGCCGAGCGGCTCTGGCGGGATCCGGCGCCGCTGCCCCTGGCCGTGTTCCGGGACGTGCGGCAGCCCGAGCGCGCCTCGGCCTATCTGAAGGAGTTGATGAGCGGGCGCAGCAGGCGCAGCTACACCGGCGGAGAGGGCTACGGGATGCGACTCTACGGCCGCCGGTGGGTGCATGCCGCCGTCAACACGCATCTGCTGGCGCTGGCCACCAGCGAGGGCCAGCTCGAGAAGTTGCTGTCCCAGCCGGCGGAGAACGGGGCGCTGCCGGGGGCGGGGGCCTATCTCTCGGTGCGCCCGGGCGCCCTCTGGCGGGCGGCCCGTGAGCAGCGAGGCGCCGGGGCCGGCTTCTTCCTGGACGGCTGCCGCCGTTTCCTCGGTTCGGCGCAGAACCTCGTGGATCTCGGCCTGCCGTGGCCCCTGCCGGCCGCCGGGTATCCCCGGGGAGAGCCGTTCCTCGACCCTGCGACTCGCTGCCCGGGGGGCGGCGAGTACCGCCTGGACGGGGCGCTGGTCGTCTGCAGCCTGCACGGGAGTTGCGATCTCCAGCTGAACGCACCGCCCGCCGACGGCTCCCCGCTCGCGACGCTGCTGGAGTCGATCGATCGTCTCTCGGCCGAGCTGGCGGTTCTCGATGACGGGATCTTGACGCGCGTCGTGCTCGAGACGAAGGCCGCCGCGGGACAGTGAGCGGCTCACAGGAGGCTGAACAGTCGATGAGATCTTCCCTGCCGCACCTTCCCACGGCGTGGCCACTTGCCCGCAAACCAGGACAGGTATCACAGAGGCACAGAGGCACAGAGGCACAGAGAAGTGCTTGGTCCTCGCGGAAGGAACTCCCCTTCTGTGTCTCTGTGTCTCTGTGCCTCTGTGATTGGTCGACCTCGTTCGAGGTCGAACCCTCGCGCCTTGCTAGGCTCTTCGCGAGTAGTCTCTCAGCCACTCGGTTCGCGCTCGTCGCTTGGCTGTGGCTCTCGGCGACCATCGCCGCGCCGGCTCAGGATAGCTTCCTGGATTCGCTGCGGCCCTCGCCGGAGCCGATCCTGCCGTACTCCGAGTCGCTCGCGCCTGTCTGGGAAGGGGTGCTCCCGAGCGGCGAACCGCAGGCGCTCTACGCCGGAGCGCTCGGACGCCTGAAGACAGACGCGTCATTTGCGTCATCGCTGCGGCGACTGCGTCAGGCCTCCGGCGAGCCGGCCGCGGAGCCCTTGCCCAGGCCGCTGCGAGAGAGCGACTTCCGTGAGGCGATCCGGCCCGGGCTGTGTGAACTGGCGGCCGCCGCCCGCCGCTGCTCGGGAGAGAAGGGCCCGATGGTCCTCGGGGTCGTGCTCACCGTCGAGGTGCCCGACGTGGCCCGGTGCTGGGTCGTCCAGGGCGTCCACACGCCGGCGGCCGAGTCGCTCTTGCGCCCGTGGGTGCTGACGCAGGCGCTGGCCCGCTCGTTTCCCGCGCTCCTGCGCTCGGCGCGCGGCACGGCGGAGCTATCGCCCGACGGTCTGGTCTCGTGGTTGGCGAGTTGCGCGACCGCCCGCGGTCCTCGAGGCGGAGCGGTTGCCTTGCACCTCGCCTCGGGGCCGGGCCATCCCGCGTGGAAGGCGCTCGAGCGGGCCGGGGCGCTGCCGTTCTCGGGCGCGTCCGAACTCTCGCTCCGGGCAGGCACCCTGGAAGTCGGCGGCCACGCGGTCTCGGTGCTCTATCACGAGCGGCCGGAAGAGGTATTGACGCGCGTCACCGGTTTGCGTCAGGCCGTCGGCGCGTCCGGCACCGTGGCTCTCGTGCCGGCCCAGGGACAGGCCGCCGTGACCGGCTGGGAAGCACGGCAGCTTGCGCGCGAGTTCCGGCCGCCGGTCTCTCCCGACGACGGCGAGACCTCCGTGGCCCTTCCGGCGGTCCGGAGTTTCGCTCAATCGGACGGAACGCTCGACCGCGAGCTGGTAGCCCGGGTCTTCCGGCGGCAGCAGAAGGGGCTCTACGAGAAGTGGTTGGCCCGCTCGACCCGGTTTCGCTCGGAGCGAGGAGAGTTGCTGCTCGACGGGCTGACGGCCTCTGCCGGGCAACTGGCCCGGATGGAGCTGCGCGTGCGGCAGGCGCCGGGTTCGGTGCTGGCCCAGGAGGCCCACCGCGCAACCCGGCTGGGTGGCCGTGAGCTGTATCAGCACCTGGCCGTCCTGGTGCGTGGCGACGAAGCGTGGGTGCCGGCCGCGGGGTCCGCGCAGGCGGTCGGGCGTGGGGTCGAGGCGAGCTGGATGCCCACGTTGCTCGCGGCCGACGAGGATGCCGCCGAACCCGGGCGGCGCTCGGCTCTCGCACGGCCGCTGCCGGAGCCGGCGCGTCAGGCGCTCGAGCGGTTCGACCCCCGGCGCTATGAAGCCGACGTCCGGTTCTTCGCCGGCGAACTCGAGCGGGGCGGGTTGCGCCTGACCGCACGGGCCAACGGCCTGCCGCATCAGCAGCTCGGACAGACGCTCGACTGGTTGGCGTCGTTCTACCGCGGGCTGGGCCTGGAGCCGGAACTCCAGGGCTTCGAGGACGGAGGCCGGCCGTGGGGCAACCTGTCGGTCGACTTCACCGGCGAGACCAGCGGCGTGATCTGCCTGGTCGATCACTACGACACCGCCATCGACGAGGGCTCGACCGGGAGCGGCGACCGGGGCCGCTATCTGGCCGCCCCGGGGGCCGACGACAACGGCAGCGGCACGGCCGCGCTGCTGGAGGCGGGCAGGCTTCTCACGGCGATGTTCGGTCACGGCGTCCGGCCTCGTCGCACCTTGCGGCTGCTGCACCTGACCGGCGAGGAGTATCCCGCCGACTCGCTCGGCGCGCGCCGGTACGTCGAGCGCTGTCTGCGGCGCGGAGAGCGGCTCGAGGGTGTCTTCGTGCTCGACATGGTCGGGCACCGCGCCGGCCCCCGGCCCGGCTCGTTCCAGCTCTCGGAAGGCGAGTCTCCGCGCTCGGGCGGGCTCTCCGGCTCGCTGCTGGCCGCCTGGCGCGAGCTGGCCCGGACGGCGAACGGCCGGCCGCTGGCCGAGCCGCTGGTGCGCCCCCGTTTCGATCGCCTGAGCTATCTCTACAACGCCGACAGCGTCATCTTCTCCGACGCCGGTTTCCCGACGCTGCTGGTCAACGAGCACCTGAACCGGTTCGAGGGTCTCGAACGCCGCGGTTATCACGATCGGTTCGACACGACGAAGCTGCTCGACTTCCGCTACGCCGCGGACCTGGCCCGTGCCTCCATCGCCGCCGCCCTGGCCGCCGCGATGGAGTGATGTGGTAAGGTGCCTGCCTCCGGGCTGGGGCGCGGCCGCGTCCCGCCGCTTTCTGTTTGCCTCGCCCGACGCGGGTGAGAACCGATTTCTATGAGCCGATACGCGACGCATACCTGTGGAGAACTCCGGGCATCCGACGAGGGCCGCGAGGTCCGCATCGCCGGCTGGGTCCATCGCAAGCGTGACCTGGGAGGCATCGTCTTCATCGACCTCCGCGACCACCACGGGCTCACGCAGGTCGTCGTGAACCCCGAAGCCGCCTTCGCCGAGGAGGCCCGCCAGCTCCGCGTCGAGACGGTGGTGAGCTTCGCCGGCAAGGTCGTGCCTCGCGGGGCCGAAGGAATCAACCGGAAGCTGGATACCGGCGAGATCGAGGTCAGCGCCTCCGGGTTCGAGGTGCTCTCGACCGCCGAGACACTGCCGTTTCCGATCGCCGACGACGCCCCCATCTCCGAGACGCTGCGGTTCAAGTACCGGTTCCTCGACCTGCGCCGCCAGCGGCTGCACCGCAACATGGTGCTGCGATGTAACGTCATCTCTAGCTTGCGCCGGCGGATGACCGACATGGGCTTTCTCGAGATGCAGACGCCCATCCTGACGAGCAGCTCGCCCGAGGGCGCCCGCGACTTCCTGGTCCCGAGTCGGCTGCACCCGGGCCAGTTCTACGCGCTGCCCCAGGCCCCGCAACAGTTCAAGCAGTTGCTGATGGTCAGCGGCTTCCACCGCTACTTCCAGATCGCGCCGTGCTTCCGCGACGAGGACGCCCGCGCCGACCGCTCGCCCGGAGAGTTCTACCAGCTCGACCTGGAGATGGCCTTCGTCGAACAGGAAGACGTCTTCGCCGTGGTGGAGCGCCTGATGCACGGCGTGTTCACGGAGTTTGCCTCCTGGCGCGTGCCGGAGCTGCCGTTCCCCCGGTACGCCTTCCGTGACGCGATGCGTCGTTTCGGCACCGACAAGCCGGACCTGCGGCTGCCGTTCGAGCTGCACGACGTGGGCGGGCTGTTCGCCGAATCGGAGTTCCGCGTCTTCCGCGACGCGGTCGCGGCCGGCGGCGTCGTCAGGGCCCTACCGGTGGCGGGGCTCGCGTCGCAGTCGCGCAAGTTCTTCGACGAACTCGAGGTCTGGGCCCGCGAGCAGGGGATGGCCGGTCTCGGCTACGTCCTCTTCCCCGCCGACGGCCCGGCGAAGGGCCGCCTGGCGAAGGCGCTCGACGAGAAGGCGCTCGCGGCCTTGGCCGCGCTTCCGGGCGCCGCCGCCGGAGGCGGCTGTTTCCTGATCGCCGGGCCCGAGAAGACCGTCGCCCCCGTGGCCGGCAGGCTGCGGCTCGAGGTGGGCAAGCGGCTCGATCTCTTCGAGAAAGACATCTTCCGCTTCTGCTGGATCACCGACTTCCCGATGTACGAGAAGGACGAGGAGACCGGCCAGATCGTCTTCTCGCACAATCCGTTCTCGATGCCGCAGGGCGGCCTCGAGGCGCTCGACACGAAGGACCCGCTCGACATCCTGGCCTACCA
This sequence comes from uncultured bacterium, assembly GCA_964610245.1. Classification (GTDB taxonomy): domain Bacteria; phylum Muiribacteriota; class UBA6191; order JACPRK01; family JACPRK01; genus CAZSVK01. Next base: position 248 of record CAZSVK010000013.1, on the reverse strand, counting down.
GTACGACATCGTCTGCAACGGCGTCGAGCTGTCCAGCGGCGCCATCCGCAACCACCGGCCCGAGATCATGTACAGGGCCTTCGAGCTGGCCGGCTACGGGCCCGAGACGGTCGACGCGCGCTTCGGCGGGATGATCCGCGCGTTCCGTTTCGGCGCGCCTCCCCACGGCGGCATCGCGCCCGGCGTCGACCGCATCGTGATGCTCCTGGCCAACGAGCCCAACATCCGCGAGGTCATCCTCTTCCCGA
>CAZSVK010000012.1:0-30108 GCA_964610245.1 uncultured bacterium | reverse complement strand
CTCTGTGTCTCTGTGTCTCTGTGATTGGTCAACTTCGTTCTACCGTCGCATCCTCGCGTCACGCGACGACTTTCGCGTCTAGCAAATCATGCGTTTTGCCCTGCAACAGCTTCGAGAGACGCTGCAGGCGCGGTTTCCAGCCGCCTGCAGTCTCAAGCTGCCTGCCGGCGTTCTCCCCACGGGCGAGCCTCGGCTGGATGAACTGTTGCCGGGTGGCGGCCTGCCCAGGGGTTGCCTGGTAGAGCTGGAGGGCGCGCCCTCGTCGGGTAAGAGCGAGCTGATCGATCGGCTGACGGCGACGGTGACGGTCGGCGGCGGATACCGGGCCTACGTGGATCTGCCGGGCACCTACTATCCGCCGGCGGCGGCGGCGGCGGGCGCATGCCTTTCGCGGGTACTGGTCGTGCGGCCGGCGGCCCTGCCTCAGGCGATCTGGGCCTGCGAGCTGTTGACCCGCTGTCAGGCCTTCGAGCTGATCGTGGCCGACCTGACCCTCTGGCCGGCCCCGCGGCTGGGTGCCGCGCCCCTGCACCGGCTGGCGCGCGTGGCGGAGCAGGGCCAGGGGGTCGTGCTCTTCGTGACCGAACCACCGGCCGGCACCACGGGAGAGCGGGTGCTGCCCGGGTCGGTGACGGCCACGCGGCTGGTGGCCGAGCGCAGGGCCGGCGTCAACGATATCCGCCTGGAGCGCTCGAGCTTCCGGGGGCCGGGGGCAAGGAAGGCTGGCAGGCCATCTTCAGTGGAACTCATTCCCCTGGCGGGGGCGCTGCCCCCGGTCCCCCGCCAGGACCCGAGCCGGGCCCTGGACCCGGCATGGAATGGGACGATCGATGAATCGAAGGCTCGGAGTCTTCAGCCAGGGCTTCTCTTCAATCGAAAGAGCCATACAAGCGCCGGGACAGCTTCTCCAGAAGCTCTGGCCCTCGATACTCGCCGGGGACTTTCGCCGATGCGCGAGTCCCATTCATTGCCGGATCCAGGGGTGGGCTCCACCCCTGGCAGGGGTTTGGGGGCAGCGCCCCCAACAGGCGATTTCAGTACCGCCAACGTCATCCCTCTCCAGCCGCATCTGGAGCGGCAGAGCCACGACGGCCGTCGTCGATGAGAGAGGCGCTCGCCGATGCTCTGTCTCCACATCCCGGGGTTCCGGCTCGCCGTGCATCGCCGGCGAGAGCTAGCCCTGGCCGGCGAACGGCTCGTCCTCGTCGATCGGGAAGAGAACGGCCGGGTCCTCGAAGCCAGCTCCGAAGCCATGGCTGCCGGGGTCGAACCCGGAATGACCTGGGTACAGGCCAGGGGGGTAGCGGCCGACGCCAGGATGCTCGTGGCTGACGAGGCGCTGGTCGCGGCGGCCGGCGCGGCACTTCTCACCCGGCTGCTGGAACTGGGGCCTCGTGTCGAGGCAGGTCCGCCCGGCCTGGCCTACCTGGACACCCGGGGGCTGGGCCGGCTCCACGGAACGCTCGAGGAACTGGGCCGGCGCGTGTTCGCGACAGCAACGGCGCTGGGGCTGGAAGGCCGGGTGGGCATGGGCCGCTCCAAGCTGATCGCGAGACTGGCGGCGCTGGTGGGTGGCGCCGGCGGTCCGCTCGTCATCGGCGCCACCCGGGAAAGAGACTTCCTGGCGCGATTGCCTATCGAGGTGCTGGAGCCGGGCAACCTGATGCGCGAGCGTTTCTTCCTGCTGGGGCTCCACACCGCGGGTCAACTGGCGGCGCTGCCGGCGGAGGAGGTGGCCAGTCGCTACGGCCACGAGGGCATCCGGATGCACCGGCTGGCCCGAGGCGAGGACGACGAGCCCTTCCGTCCCTGGCAGCCGGTGCCCGAGTGGGTCGAGTCTTTCGATTGCGAGGGGCCGGTCGACGTGGCCGAGCGCTTGAGCTTTCTCCTGTGCCAGCCGCTGGAGCGACTGCTGGAGCGCTTGAGCGCCGAGGGGCTGGCCTGCCAGGAACTGGCGGCGGAGCTGTGGGTGGAGGGGAGCGTGCCGACCGTCGAGACCCGCCGGCTGGCGCTGGCGATCGCCTCGGGGGCCGCGCCGGCCGCGCTGGCCCGGACCTTTCTCGAATTGCTCAGGCTGGAGCTTTCGCGGGAGCCGCTGGCGGGGCCGGTGACCCGAGTGCGGCTGAGGGTCGCGGCTGCCTCGACACCCCACGCCGAGCAGGGCCGGCTCTTCGGCCGCAAGACGGGTGTGATCGCTTCGCTGGCGCAGACGGTGGCGCGCCTCGTGGCCCGCCTGGGACGCGGAGCGGTCTTCCGGCCCGAGCTGGTCGACACCTGGCGGCCCGAGGCGACGTACCGGGCCAGCGACGTTGGTACCGGCCCACTACTCGGAAAAATCGATACAGGATGCGAGGATTCGACCTCGAACGAGGTTGACCGATCACAGAGACACAGAGACACAGAGGCACAGAGGGGAAGTTGCCGGAAGGCGGATCAAACACTTCTCTGTGCCTCTGTGCCTCCGTGCCTCTGTGCTACCTGTCCTGGGATGCAGCTCTTCGCCGAACCCCAGCCGGCCACGGTGGAAGCTCGCGACGGCCCACCGGCGTCCCTGCTCTGGCGGCACCACCGTCACCGCATCGCCGCCAGCACGGGGCCCTGGCCGCTTTCGGGCGAGTGGTGGGCAGCCGCCGGATACGCGAGGGATTACCACGACGTCGAGACGGAAGCGGGCCTGCGCCTGCGCCTGTTCCACGATCGGACGACGGGCCGCTGGTTCGTCCACGGCATCCTGGGGTGAGCCCCTTCGATGTACGTCGAGCTGCACGCCCATTCCAATTTCAGCTTTCTCCGCGGGGCGAGCCACCCCGAGGAACTGGTGGAGGCCGCCGCCGAGCTTGGTTACGACTCGATGGCTCTGACGGATACAAACGGTCTTTATGGTGCGGTACGGTTCGACCGGGCCTGCCGTGAGCACGGGCTCCGTCCGATCTTCGGCGCGGAGGTGACGCTCGAAGGCGACCCGTCACCGGGCCGGAAGCGGCGCGCCTCGGCCTCGCCGGCCGGCGGCGGCCACCTGGTACTCCTCGCCAGGACCGGCCAGGGCTACGCTAACCTGTCGACGTTGCTCTCGAAGGCGGCGACGGGCCATCCGAAAGGCCACGCGCGGGTCTCCCTCTCGCAGCTCGGCGAGCACTCGGCCGGTCTGTTCGGCCTGAGCGGCTGCCTGCGCGGGGCGATCCCGTCGGCGCTCGCGCGCGGCGAGCGAGGCGAGGCCGCCCGCCGCGCGGCGGAGCTGGCGGAGCTGTTCGAGCCGAGCACCTTCTTCCTGGAACTGTGGGACCACCGGACCCGCGAGGAGGCCGCCCTCTCGGGGGCGCTCGCCCGCCTTGGCCGGGAGCTGGGTTTGCCGCCTGTCGCCACCGGCAACGTCCACTACGCCAGGCCGGACGGCCGCAAGCTCTGCGACGTGCTGTTCGCCATCCGCCACCACACCACGCTGGACGCCGCGGGCACTCGGCTATTGCCTAATGCCGAATTTTATCTGCAGCCGCCCGCGGAGATGCAGCGCCGGTTCGCGGCCTGGCCCGAGGCGATCGAGAACACCTGCCGTATCGCCACGGCTTGCACTTTCGAACTGGCGAGCCTGTCGTTCAAGTTCCCGCCCTGCGCGCTGCCGGATGGCGAGACGCCCGGCGGCGCCCTGAGACGCCTGAGCGAGCGGGGATATCTCTCGCGTTATGACGGTCGGGACCCGGGGCTCCGGGAGGCCGCCCTGCGTCAGATCGAGCACGAGCTGGCGATCGTCGAGAAGCTCGAACTGGCGGGCTACTTCCTGATCGTATGGGACGTCGTGCGCTTCTGCCGCGAGCAGGGCATCCTCTGCCAGGGCCGCGGCTCGGCAGCCAATTCGGCCGTTTGCTACTGCCTGGGCATCACGGCGGTCGATCCGGTCGGACTGGGACTGCTCTTCGAACGCTTTCTCTCGGAAGACCGGCGCGAGGCCCCCGATATCGACCTGGACATCGAGCACGAACGGCGCGAAGAGGTGCTCCAGTACGTCTACGAACGCTACGGCCGGGACCACGCCGGGATGGTGGCCGAGGTCATCAGCTATCGCGGCCGCTCGGCCATCCGCGACGTCGGCAAGGCCCTCGGCTTCTCGCTCGAACAGGTCGACCGGCTCGCCGGCGCCCTCGAACTGCACTCGCCCCCCGGCCGCCGGCCGGGGCTCCCGGAAGAGGAACCAGGGTCGCCTGCTGGGGGCGTTGGGCAGTTGCCCGCCAACCAGGGCAGGTATCACAGAGGCACAGAGGCACAGAGGCACAGAGAAGTGTCTGGTTCTCCTGGTATCGACTCCCCCTCTGTGTCTCCGTGTCTGTGTGTCTCTGTGATGGGTCAACCTCGTTCGAGTTCGAGTACTCGCGCCATGCGGCCAGCTTCGGAAGTAGTAGAGCAAAGTCCCGAGTCGATCGATGAGCAAGCAGGCTCTGCTTCCCTCTTCTCATTGCCGGGTCCAGGGTGGGGCTCCCACCCTGGCGAGGGTTCGGGAGCAGAGCTCCCGACAGACTCTCACTCTCCGTCGCCCCCGGCTGGTTCTCCTCCTCGAGCCTCGAGCCCCCCGCCCCCCGCCTGGCTCGCCGCGGAGGGCTTCGACGGCCGCGACCAGCGGCTTCTCGAACTGGTCGAATTGACGCGCGCGATCCAGCGGTTCCCGCGCCACCTGGGCATCCACGTCGGCGGCATGGTGATCACGGAGGCCCCGCTCTCGCAGGTGGTTCCCATCGAGAACGCCGCGATGCCGGGCCGCACGGTCATCCAGTGGGACAAGGACGACGTGAGCGACTGCGGGCTGGTCAAGATCGACCTGCTGGGCCTGGGGATGCTGTCGATGATCGGCCGCGCCATCCGCCTGGTGAAGGAGCATCGCGGGGTGACGCTCGACCCGGCGTTGCTGACCTACGACGATCCGGCGGTCTACGACCTGCTGTGCGCGGCCGACACGGTCGGGGTCTTCCAGGTGGAGTCGCGGGCGCAGATGGCGACTTTGCCCAGGCTGCGGCCGCGCTGCTTCTACGATCTGGTCGTGGAGGTGGCGCTGATCCGGCCCGGTCCGATCCAGGGCGACATGGTGCACCCGTACCTGCGTCGGCGGGCCGGCGAGGAGCCGGTGACCTACCCTCACCCGTGTCTGGAGCCGGTGCTGAAGCGCACGCTGGGTATCCCGCTGTTCCAGGAGCAGGGGATGCGCGTGGCGATCGTCGCCGCGGGGTTCACTCCGGGCGAGGCCGATCAGCTCCGCCGGGCGATGGGGCACAAGCGTTCGCGCGAGCGGATGGAGGCGCTGGCGGCCAAGCTCATCACCGGGATGGTCGCCAGCGGCATCGCCGCCGAGACCGCCCGCAACATCTACCGGCAGCTGGCGGCCTTCGCCGACTACGGCTTCCCGGAGAGCCACGCAGCCTCCTTCGCACTGCTCGTCTATGTCTCGGCCCACCTGAAACGCTACTGGCCGGCCGAGTTCACCTGCGCGCTGCTCAACGCCCAGCCGATGGGGTTCTACTCGCCGGCCACTCTGCTGGAAGACGCGCGACGCCACGGGGTCGAGGTAGGGCCCATCGACCTGGCGCTGAGCCGCTGGGAGTGCACGCTCGAATCCGGCGGCGAGCCGGCCCGCGGCCCGAGAACGGACGGCGATCCGGCTTCGGGGGCCAGGCCCGCGGCCACCCGCTCACCTCTCGCCGTGAGGCTGGGATTGCGGTACGTGAAGGGGCTGGGCGAGTCGGCCCGAGAGCAACTCGAGAAGGCGTTGCCCTTCGGCAGCCTCGAGCAGGTCGTCGAGCGCGGCGGCCTTCCGTCCGCCGTGCTGGAGCGTCTGGCAGCCATCGGCGCCTGCTCGGGGTTCGGCCTCGAACGCCGGCAAGCGCTCTGGCGGCTGCACGAACTGCTGGCCCGCCCGCCGGGTCTGCCACGCCGCGCCGCTCCCCGGCCGGCGCCGGCGCAGTCGCCCTTGCCCGAGATGACCGCCATCGAATCGATGGTGGCCGACTACCGCTCGACCGGGCTGACGACCGGCCCGCATCCGATGGCCTTCCTGCGCGCCGAACTATCCCGGAAGCGAGTCATGACGGCGGCGCGGCTGCTGGATTGCCCCGACGGCCGGCGAGTGCGGGTGGCCGGGCTGGTCATCGCGCGCCAGCGGCCGCCCACCGCGGGCGCGTTCCTGTTCATGACGCTGGAGGACGAGACAGGCCTGGCCAACGTCGTGGTGAAGCCCTGGCTCGTGGAGCGCGAGGGGCCGGTGGTCTGCCGGGCCGCCGTGCTGCTGGTCGAGGGCACGATGCAGGAAGAGAAGACCGTGAGGAACATCGTGGCCGCCCGGGTCGAGGAGCTGGCGTTCCCCGACCCGCGAGTCCAGTTTCGGTCGCGGGATTTCCGTTGAACGCGGCCGTATGCTAGAATTCCCGTGGCAGTCGCGGGATTCACCGCTGTTTTGCAAAGGACTTCCCCGCGCGAGCCCGCAGGGGGTAGATTGTCCACGAACGGACACTCCCCGTCGACCCCAGACAACCCATCGGGTGGACCACCGTGAAGAAGAACATCCTGGTCATAGACGACGAGAAGATGTTTTGCCTGCTCCTCAAGAAGTTCCTGGAGAAGCGTGGCTACAACGTGAAAGCCGTCTTCACGGGCACCGACGTGGTCGACCAGCTCTGGGAAAAGAAGTACGCCCTCGTCATCAGCGACATCTGCATGAGCGAGATCAACGGCATCGAGGTGCTCCAGAAGATCCGGATCGCCTACCCGAGCACGCCGGTCGTGATGATGAGCGGGAACGCCAGCTCCGTGGCGCTCGAGCAGATCAAGCAGTTCAACGCGCAGAAGTTCATCCAGAAGCCGTTCGAGCTGCGAGCGCTCCTGGCCGAGGTAGAGGCCATCATCGGCCCGGGCGAACTCGACCCCGAACCGCCTCCCGCCGGCGGCTGAGAGGAAGAGGGAACGGCAGGGCTATCGGTTCCACCGGCTCAGCCGGTGACGAGCGACAGCTTGGCCAACATCGCCATCGGGAGCAGCACCGAGAGCACGAGGAACCCGATGAGGGCCGCGCCCCAGGCGAGGAAGAAGACGAAGGTCGAGCGCGCGACCGAGAGCCCGCAGGCCTGGGAGACCGCCACCACCTGGCACCCCAGGATCCAGAGGAACACTCCCAGCTTGCCGGGCAGGTAGACGACTCCGCTCCACTGGCCGAGCGGCTGGGCCAGGAGGGCCAGGGGAACCAGCAGCACGAGGGGGGCGGCCGACTGGGTGACGCCCCAGAAGAGTGCGGTCAGGTCGGTCTCGCCACCGAGCAAGTTGGCGAAGAACTGCAGGAAGATGATCCCGATGGCGAAGCCGGCCGACAGCACGGCCAGGAACAGGACGAAGTCGCCGAGAAGCGCCACCAGGACCTGGCTCTTTCCGTGGATCAGGAAGTCGCTCAGGACCCACGAGAACCCCGCCAGCAGGTAGGCGGTCAGGACCGCGGCGAGCGGCTGCTCCTCGATGGAGCGAACGAGCTGCCGCCGGGGATGGAACAGTGCGCCGGCAAGGGCCTGGTGAATCATGGCCGGTAGAGGTAGAGCACCGGTTCGTGGGAAGTGGCGAGGAATCGCGAGGCGAGTTCCCCGAGCGAGCTGGCCGAGGAATCGCTGCCGGCCAGCTTCATGAAGTCGGGCAGGGACGGCATCGAGCGAGACTTCAGCACCGTGGGATCCCGGCCGAGCCCCGCCAGTTCGCCGCACTTGGCGATGGCGTCCCACAGGGTGCCCGTCTCGTCGGCCAGGCCGTTCTCGACAGCCTGGGTGCCGAGGTAGATTCTTCCGTCGGCCAGCTTGCGTACATCCGCCTCGGTTTTGAGGACGACCTTGCGTCCGGAGCCCGGCCGCACGACCGTTCGCCCGGCGGCGACCGCCTTGACGAACTGGCCGTAGGCGCCCATGACGATGCTCTCGAAGACCGCCTCTTCTTCCTTGGTCGCCGCCCGCGACATGCTGCCCATGTCCTTGAGGGCGCCGCTCTTGAAGACATTGAACTGGACCCCGAGCTTGTCAATCAACTCCTTGGCCACGACCGTCTGGGTGATCACGCCGATGGAGCCGGTGATGGTGCCGGGGTTGCAGTAGATGTAGTCGGCGGGGGCGCTGATGTAGTAGCCGCCGCTGGCGGCCATGTCGCCCATCGAGACGACCACCTTCTTCTTCTCGGAGAGGGCCTTGATCTCTTCGTAGATCTCCTGGGAAGCGCCGACGCTGCCGCCGGGGCTGTTGATCCGCAGGACCACGCCCTTGACCTCGTCGCGCTTCCGAAGTTTGTGAAGGATCTCGGCGACGTCCTGGGTATCGCCGTAGTAGCTCTCCTTCTCCGGCATCGAGATGGTGCCATAGACCTTCACCACCATGATGCCGGTGTTGAACCGGCCCGCGATGCTCGTCCAGAAATCCTCGTCATCCTCGGCCTTGTGGGTGCTGGCGGCGGGCGCCGGAGTGAGGAACTGGGCGATACCAAGCGCCAGGCACAGCAGCAACATCCAGAAGAAAGCCCGGGAATAGTCGACCGCCGGGGCGGGGCCGCACGGGGCCTGCGGCGGCTGGCAGCAAGCCGGAGGCACGGAGGCCACGGGCTCGGATGCCGGCGACTGCTCCGGCGCGATGGGGGGAGTCAGGTTCTCGTCCAAAAGGAATCTCCCGAAAGACGCGACCGGTCGTTCTGACCGGCACCACCACAAGGTATCCCAGTCTTGACAAGGCTGCAAGGCTCCTTATAATCCCCGTGCCGGTGGTGGCCGATGCCCGGACGGCGTCTTCCTTACATCGCACACTTCAATCGCCCAGGGTCCCGAGAGGTCCAAGCCAATGCATCCTCGTCTCAGAGTGGGTCTACTCCTCACCATCCTCACCCTGCTGGTCACGACCGCCACGGTCCTCGCCGGTGCGCCCGGCCGGCCGGCCGTGCAGGCTGACGAGTGGGTCCTGGTGGCCAACCACCTGCACACGGCGCCCGGCGGGTCCACCCCCTGGGAATCGGGGCTGAAGCACATCCTCCAGTACTGCAGCGATCGCAAGATCGAGTTTGCCTTCATCACCGATCACAACAGCATCGAGAGCTGGTTCCTGAGGAACTTCCACACGACCGGCGCCTGCACGCCGATCGGCGGCATGGAGTGGACCAGCGACGGCGGCCACGCCAACCTGGTGGCGTTTCAGGCCTCCGGCCCGGAGGGCGTCATCCTCCCCTGCAACAGCAAGGGCTTGCCGCCCTGTCCCCCGGGGGCCGGTCAGGACTACCAGGGCATGGTGAACGCGACCCACGCCCGCAACGGTTTGGTGTTCATCAATCACCCGGTCCTGACGCACTACAAGTGGCCCGACGCGACTTTTCATGCCGACGCCGTCGAGGTCAACCGCACCTGGTCGGACAAGACCGGCCAGGCTGCCCGGGCCTGGTGGCACCGCCGTTTGCTGCTCGGTGAGAGGCTGACCGCGGTCGGCGGCAGCGATTACCACTACTTCCGGCCGTTGCGCGAGGAAGCGCTCGACGACTGCCTGCGACCGCTCGACAGCTCGCCCTGGTCGCCCGATATCGAGACCCCCATCAACCTCGTACGGGTCCCCGAGAAGACGGTCCCGGCCGTGCTCGCCGCAATCAAGGCTGGCCACGTGCAGGTCCTCCGCGATCTGGAACAGCCTCGGGTCTTCATCGGCTGCGATGTCGACGGAGACGGCAACTTCGACGACTTCATGATGGGCGATCGCGTCCGGGCGATGCCGGGCAAGCCGTTCGACCTGCAGTTCAGGGTGGTCGGCGGCAAGGGCCGCAAGCTGAATCTGATCGAGGCCAAGGTGGGCGCTCCCTCGCGAAGCACGAAGGTCGAGTCGGTGCCGGTCACCTCCGACGACTTCCTGCTGCCCCTCACCCGCACCTCCGAGGCCGGCGTCGTCCGATTCCTGAGGGCGGAGATTGACGACCGCGGAGACACCGTCACCAACCCGATCTACTACTGAAATACTGAGGCAGGGGCAAAACACCCTCGCCCAATTCGAAATTCCCCGATCCGGCGATCGGGCTCGACCGCGATGCGACCTCGGTTGGCGCTACCGGAGCGTGTCTCTCGCTCGACGCTTTGCCGGGGTCGGCCGGTAGTCGTGACGCGCGAGGCCGGGAGTTGGTATGATACTCCCCGACGTGAGTGGGGCCCCGGCTCCGTCATGGTCCGGTGATTGCTATTCAACGCCGCCACAGATGGTTCTGGCGGCTCGGGTGGTGTCCGGATGGCCACGCCGCGCGGCCGTGAAGTCACAACCACGGAGGTAGTCTCGCTTTGAGCGCCAATATCGACCTCTCCGAACTGGAGCTGATGGGACAGCCGAAGGAGCGAACCCGGCTGGATCTCCCCGCCGTCCTGATCCTGCTCATCAACATCCTGCTCCTGTCGATCTTCGTCACCTACCTGACGAACCTGATCGCCCGAGGCGTCCAGGCCCTGCTGGTGGTGCTCATCTGGGGGTTCTTCATCGTCATCGGGCGGCACTATCCCCAGGTCCGGACCTACGGCTGGAACTGGATCGTCATCGGACTGAACCTCATCGCCTTCGGCCTCATCATCAGCATCTGCGATCACGTCTTCCTCCTCAGGGGCTCCGACGCGCTGCATGACAACGAGAAGTACCGGCTCTTCCTCGAGCAGGTGGTGGGCACTTCCCTGGGTTTCGCGCTCCTCGCCTACGGTTTTTTCAAATGGGTGCCCTCCTTCCTGGAGTCGAAGATGGTGATGTCCAACTACGCCGGGAAGCTGCTCGAGATGCTCAAGCTCCAGAAGGAGGAACTCATCCGCGCCGAGGAAAAGGCCAAGCAGTCCGAGCAGATCGCGCGTCTGAAAGACTTCAACGAGAAGGTGCTCTCCACCATCCCGCTGGCATTGCTCGTGCTCGACCGCGAGCTGAAGGTGTTGACGGCGAACGACCACTTCCTCAAGCTCTTCGGCGAGACCGAGACCGGCCTTCGCTCGAAGACCGTCAGCCAGCTCCTGCCGGGGACGGAACTCCACACGAGGTTGCAAGACGCGGTCGCGAGAAGGACGCTGGTCGACCTGGAAACCTCTCTCCCACGGCCAGGCAAGGAAGATGGCTGGTTCGACCTCACGATCTCGGGCGAGCCGTCCGAGATGGTCCTCTGCGTCCTGGACGACATCACCGAGAAGAAGCGCTCGTCAGACATGGAGAAGCAGCTCCAGACCCAGTTGTTGCAGTCCGAGAAGCTCTCGGCGCTGGGCGAGCTGGTCAGCGGTGTGGCGCACGAGCTGAACAACCCCCTGGCGATCATCTCCGGCTACTCGGAACTGCTGATGGAAGACGATGAGCTTCCCGAGCAGACGAAGGATCTGATGAAGGAGATCGGCAAGAGCAGCTTCCGGTGCAAGAAGATCGTCGAGAACCTGCTGGCCTTCGCCCGTCAGCACAAGCCGGAGCGCGAACTCATCAATCTCAATCAGGTCGTGCGCGACGCTCTGGCCCTGCGCGCGCACCAGTTCCGCGTCGACAACATCGCCGTGGAAGATTCTCTCGGCCAGGTCTCCTACACGGTGGCCGACCCCCACCAGCTCCAGCAGGTCTTCTTCAACCTCATCAACAACGCCTACCAGGCGATGAAGTCCTTCCGCAAGGAGGGCAACAAGCTCACGGTCCGCAGCCGCGAGGCCGACGGCACGATCCGGATCGACGTCTCGGACAACGGCCCGGGCATTCCTCCCTCCCTGGTCAAGCGCATCTTCGATCCCTTCTTCACCACCAAGAAGGTGGGAGAGGGCACGGGCCTGGGTCTGTCCATCAGCTACGGCATCGTCAAGGAGCACGGCGGCCGCATCGGCGTCGAGAGCACGGAGGGCGACGGCGCCACCTTCTTCGTCGAGATGCCGGTCACCCAGCAGAAGGCGCTGCACGAGAGCGTCAAGCCCGGGCCGGAGGTGGCCAACTCGATCTTCCAGGGCAAGAAGGTGCTGGTCATCGACGACGAGCAGAACATCGCCGATGTCTGCCGGATGGGGCTCGAGCGCCTCGGTTGCCTCGTCGACGTGACGGCCGACGGCGCCGATGCGGTCGCCCGGGTCGCCCGGAATCGCTACGACTTCATCGTCAGCGACATCCGCATGCCCGGGATGGACGGTCCTGCCATCTACTCGGCGGTCCGTCAGACCAACCCCGAGCTGGCCAGCCACATCGTCTTCATGACCGGAGACACCCTCTCGCCGCAGACGAAGGCCTTCCTGGACACGTCCGGGAACACCTACATCAACAAGCCCTTCGTCCTCGACGAGCTGAAGACCGCCATCGCCAAGAACCTCGGAATGATGCCAGGCTGAGCCGGATCTTCGTTCTCAACCCTCCAGGTCCAGCACCAGACCTGAAGGCAACCGAGGCCGGAAATCGACCGACCAGGCGGGCAACGGCTCGCCCCCCCGTGAGAGTTCGAGGATCTGCGTCATCCGGGCCGGATTGAGCAGGAACGCGATTCGATAGGGCCCGCCCGCCTGCAACTGGGCCACGGCATCATCCACTTCACGGCAAGGCTTCAGCCAGGCTGGGTCGTCCTGCCGGGAGCGGTCGAGTTCCAGGATCGGCTCCAGGATGCGCCGGCGGAGCACGACCGAGTCGAGCTGCTGCCAGGCCGCCGAATGCCCGTTCTCGGGCAACGCCGGCAGCTCGGTCTTCGGCACCGTCAACAGGCAGCGGCGTGGCTTGTGGATGTAGAGGGCGATTCGCACCTCGCCCTGAGCCGCCTTCTCCAGCAGACCCGGGATGGCCTCGGGCCCGTAGAGCGGGTAGACGTCGAAACTGGCGCCCAGACGCTCGAAGAAGCGGTTGAAGTCGAATTCCTCCGGGACCTGCGCGAGCCGGGCGAAGGGACAGGGCCGCGGCCCGGCCTCCGAGGCCGGCAGCATCGCGGTGAGCACGGGAGCGGTACTCACCGGGGCCGGCTCGGGCAGCAGCAGGCGGGCCGTGGCGAGCCGCTCGCAGACGGCAGCCACCAGGACGGGCTCGGCAATCTCCCATAGCCGGTGGACGACGCCGCCGGCATCGGTGAAGGCCACCAGCGGCTCCCCACTCTCGACAGGCCCGAGCAACTCGTCGAGCGGCGCCGATTCACCCGAGTAGAGCGCCAGCCGCGGTTCGACGCCCGCGCCCTCCGGAGGGGCCGCGGCGGCACCCTGCGCGTCCTGGAAGGCATAGACGTCCCGGCCCGGCCGCAGGCTCGCTCGGGCCAGCAGACCGCGGCACTGCCGGCGCCGGTGACCCACCGGAAAATCCTGCGAGAACCAGTAGAGAGCAGGGCTCTCGCGCCGGGCGAGCAACCCCTGCTCGAACCACGCCGACGCCGTCAGCCCGGCCCCCGGCCCCGGCTGCAGCAACCGCGCAACGGAGAGGGCCTCGTCGCCGGCTGGAGCGGCCGGGCTCGCCGGCAGCAGAGGATCTCGCGGAGGGACCAGCAACCCGGCGAGGTCTCCGGTCTTCCGGGTGTCGAAGAGCACTCCCCGGAAAGCCTGGACAATCGCCATTCGCCGCTCCTGAGCCGGAAAAGCCCACCCCAAACCGTCGGCCTATCGTAGCACGGCGGCCCGGCCGGCGCAATCGCGGGGGACCGGAAGGGTGCCGGAATCCGCTGGCGACGGAAACCATGACGGCCGGCTGTCTCCGTGCTTCGCCGGCGGCCGCTACCTGGTCTATAATCGGTGGTACCGGCGGGCGCCCGCTCCAGCCGGCACGCGCTCGATGACGTCCCGCACCACACCGCAGCAGCTCGCGACCGATCCGGCCGCCCTCGTTCGCTTCGCCAGTCTCGAGTGGCAGCAGCTCTCCCACTACGAGCGCCTCGAGCTGGTACGCGGCGTGGCCGAGCTGGGCCATCCGACCAACGTGCAGGTCTTCGGCGGCCTGCTCGATCGCATGGAGGATCCGGTCTTCCAGGCGCAGATCCTGAGCGCCCTCGACCTCTCCGCGCTGGGAGGCGTCATTCCGGACTTCCTCGAGCGCCTGCTCGCCAGCCCGGACAACAGGGTGAGGGCCAACGCGGTCGAGGCGCTGGGCCAGGCCCGGGACGAACGCCTTCGCGTCGTGGTGCGCCCGTTGCTCGCCGATCCGGACAACCGCGTCCGGGCCAACGCCTGCGTTCACCTCTGGCGATACCCCGAGGAGCGCGGCCAGGTCCAGTCGGTGCTCGAACAGATGTCCGCGACCGACGATCCGTGGGTCCGCACGAGCGCCATCTTCGCCTGTGCCCGGCTGAAGGACCCGGCCTTCGACCCCCTGCTGGTCCGCGCGCTCGAGGACAGCTACGAACCGGCCGTGCTGCAGTCGCTGCGCGCGCTGGCGGAACGAGGCACGCCCGGTCTGGCTCCCCACCTGCAGAGACTCCTGGCCGACCAGACCCGCGGGACCGCGCTGCACCAGGCCGCGGCGGAAGCTGCCCTGGCCCTTCCCGTCCTCGAGCCGGCGATCATGGGGGATCTGCTCCGGGCGATCGGCGCCATCGGAGATCGGGAACTGCAGGACCGCTACCTCCGAGACCTGGCCCGGTACGACGCTCCGGCGCTGCCCGAGAAGCTCCTGGAGATGCTCGAACGTCTGAAGAGCGACCAGTACCATCTCTGCCAGCGGCTGCTGGAGCTGATGGGCAAGGTGGGCAGACCCGAGCATCGCGCCCGTCTGGCCAAGTTGGCCACCGGTTCCCTCGCTCTCTACGCCGACATCGTCGAGCAGACCGTCCGTAACATCGGACGGCGCCGAAGCTGGTGGGGCGCATGAGCACCCGGCTTCGCCCGACCGGCCGATGGCCGCTGTGGCTGGGGATGTTTCTGCTGTTGCAGACCGGCTTCCTGGCTGCCGCCGGCCCCGCTCAGCCGAGACTGCCGGCCTACCGGCCCCAGACCTACCGCCCGGCCGCCGGCGCTCCCAGCCGCTCGCCAACCCAGACGGCCTCGTCCGACCCGGCCCCGGGCGAGGTGTTGGGCTCGGTCGACCATGCACTCCTCAAGTGGATGCATCAAGTCGACGAGGGCCAGCTCTGGACGGTCTACACGCTGCTGGGCTGCTGCCTGTTCCTGCTCGTCCTGCACCTGCGCCAGCTCTACCTGCACCGCAAGCTGAAGTCGGAACTCAACGAGCACGTGGAAGCGGCGCGCATGTCCATGGAGGCCCAGACCGCCGAGATGTCGAGCAAGGCCCAGGCCGCCAGCGACAAGGCCAGAGCCAAGACGATGCAGATCTCCACGCTCTTCCTGAAGCTGAAGAACCTGGTGAGCTGCACCGAGAAAGAGACGCTGGTCCGGGAGTTGATGGCCATCCTGGCGAAGGGCTTCGGGGCGACCAAGTGCGCCCTGTTTCTCTACGACCAGGCGAAGAACGAGCTGTTCATCCTCAAGGCCCAGGGCCTCTCGCCGCGGCAGATTTCCGGAACGGTCGTGGTCCCGGGCGAGCCGACGATGCTGGGCTGGACCGCCAAGAACCTCAAGCTTTGCTCGGTCGAGATGCTGGAGCGCGACAATACGCTCAAGGGCATGCCCACCAACAAGCCGCTCGAGACCTTCATCTGCGCACCGGTCCTGGTGCGGGAGAAGCTCGTCGGCATCATCCACGTCGGCGAACTGAGGGACGCCGAGTGGGGCGACGTCGAGAAACAGCTCTTCTGGACGGTCTGTCTGCTCACCGGGATCGCTCTCGACAAGGCCGACCTCTTCGAGGCCACCCGCGAGGAGTTGCAGAGCGAGAAACAGGTCTCGACGAAGATCCTCGAGGAACGCAAGAAGATCCGAGGCGTCCTGGACAAGGTGGTCAGCCCCAAGGTGGCCTCCCAGCTCCTGTCTCAGCCCGAGAACCTGCACTTCGAAGGCGAGCTGAAGGAGATGACCGCCTTCTTCTCCGATATCAAGGGCTTCACCGCCTACTCCGAGAACCGCGACCCGAAGCAGGTCGTGCAGATCCTCAACGAGTACCTCACCGCCATGACCGAGGTGGTCTTCCAGTTCGGCGGCACCCTCGACAAGTTCGTCGGCGACGCCATCGTCGCCCACTGGGGCGCCCTCCCGCCCGATCCGGACCACGCCAAGCTGGCCGTCCGGGCCGGCTTCGCAATGCGAGGCGAACTGGCGAAGCTGCACCGTAAGTGGGCCGCCGAGGGCAAGCAGCCACTCTCGATGGGGATGGGCATCCACACCGGGGCGATGGTGTTCGGCGGCATCGGCTCGCCCCAGAAGATCGACTTCACGGTCATCGGGGACAACGTGAACCTGTGCGCCCGCATCGAGACGCTGACGCGCCAGTTCAACACCGATCTGATCATCAGCGAAGAGACCTACACGAAGGTCCAGGAGATCGTGAAGGTCAAACCGCTCGGCAGCATCCAGGTCAAGGGCAAGGTCAAGCCGGTCAGCGTCTACGAGGTCCTCGACGTCGACATGTCGATCTGAGGAAGCCGGCGCTGGATTTCCGGGACGGCCCTACTGCCCCAGCTTCTTGCGGAACGCCCCGAACGCCTCGGCAATCCGGCTCTTGAGCTGGTCGAACTTGCCGGCGCCCGCATCGGCCCTGGCTCCGCCCGCGGCCGCGGCCTCGCCCTCCGCCTCCGCGGCCTGCGCCGCCTCGGCCATGCGCGCCGTCAGGATTTCGCGCGCCTGCCGGGCCTTCTCCTTGACGTCGGCGTCCAGATCCTCGTCGAGCAGCTTGAGCAGTTCGGCAGCCTCGGGCGTGCCAACCTCGACGATCGCGTAGATGGCGCTCTTGCGGCTGCTCGCATCCCCGGAGGCCATCGTCTTGAGGTGTTTGAGCACGTCGACCCGCTTGTGGTCTTTCAGGGCGACGATCGCGTTGGCCCGGCAGCGGTTGTCGGAGTCGTGCAGCAGGCCTACCAGCGACTCGGGACGCACCTTCCCCATCAGCGCCTCGACGGCGTTGGCCCGGATGCGGCCGTCGGGGTCGGACAGGCACTTCTTGAGCATGTCGACCGCCAGCCGCCCGCCCAGCTTGCCCGCGGCGGTCACCAGGCTCGCTCGCATCCTGGGCTCGGTCTCGCGATCGAACCACTGCTGGATCTCGGGCACCCGAGCCGTGTCGGACTGGGCGACCCAGGCCGCGAGTTCCGACGACCGGGCGGGATCGGCGCCGCCCAGGATCGGGGTGACGACCGAACTGGGACTCTCCGGGCCCGACAGGGCCACCAGGGAGTTCTCGGAGGAGGAAGCGGCCGCCGAGGAGGGAGCGCGGCGAGGGGGCAGCGGAGGCTGAGTCATCGGCGCGGGGGCCGCCGCGGCCGTCGGCGCGGGAGCCGCCACCGGCGGTTTCGGGATGGCGGAGGTACCGAGCTTGGGCGGGGCACGCCTGGATTCAGCCGGGACGGCGGCGTGAGCGGGTGACGAAGCGGCCGCGGGAGCCGGCGCGGCGCTCGCCCCGGAGGCTCCACCCGCTTCGCGGGATGCGCCGTCATCCCTGGACGCCGGGGCCTCGCCCAGAACGGAGAGGGCCGCCTGGGCCGCCTGCCGGACCTCGGGGTCGGCATCCTCCCAGAGGCGCTCGACGAGCGGTCGCAGGTGTGCCTGACGGATGCGGGCGCAGGCCTTGACCGAAGCCAGCCGTTTCCAGGCCGAGCTGGAGGCGGCCATCCTCTCCAGGAGTCGGTTGAAGTTGGCCTTGCCCAGGCGCGAGCAGATGCGCAGAGCGTGGCGCTGCACGTCCGGAGCGGGATCCACGAACGCCTGCACGGCGTGGGGGAAGATGTCGACGTCGTCGATCACGCCCAGCCCGATGATGGCGGCCTCCCGGACCGAGGGCTCGGAGTCGGTCAGAAACGGGGCCAGCACGCGGACCGCGTGGCGGCCGGCGAGCGCGGCCACGAGCAAAGCCGAGCGCTTGACCGTGGGGTCCTGCTCTCGCTCGAGCAACGGCGGGACCAGCGGCATCACCGCGAGCTGACGCACCGCCAGGCACAGGTCCAGGCACTTCTTGCGCACCGCCGGCTCGCTGGAGTCGAGCCACCACTTCAGCCTCACCGGATCCGGGAGCGCATCGACCTCGGGCGGCCGCTTGAGCAGAGACTCCTTGAGCTGGTGCAGGACCTTCTTGGCCGCGAACCGCAGCTGGATGCTCGAGTCGCCGGCGGCCAGCCGATCGAGCAGCAGGAAGCCGACCGGGTCGTCGAGCTGGGCCAGGGTCGCGACACCGCGGGCCCGGATCTCATCGTGGAGGTCCTCCAGCTCTGTCAGGCACTTGGCCAGCTCGTTTGCCACGGTTGGAACTCGAATCTCCTCGGGCGAAGGCCCCGATCAGCGGTAGGCCTTCTTCAGGCCCTTCCCCAGGGAGGCGACCAGGACCGCGGCCCCCTCCAGTCCGACCGAGAGCCGCACCAGTTCGTCGCCCAGGCCCCGCTTGAGCCGATCTTCCCGCGGGATGCCGGCGTGGGTCATCGACGCCGGATGCTCGATGTAGCTGACGGCGCATCCCAGGCTCACCGCCAGTTCCATCGGCGTGTCCTTGCCGGCGAAGAAGTTCATCAGCCTCTTGGCCGGCTCCATCCCGCCATCCAGATCGAAGCTGATCATCGCTCCCCCCATGCGCATCTGGCTCCTGGCCAAGGCGTGCTGGGGATGGGAAGCGAGGAACGGAAACCGGACCCGCGCGATGCGCTTGTGGGCCTCGAGGAACTCGGCGAGCTGCTGGGCCGAGCGCGACGCCGCATCGACCCGGCGGCCGAGATCCTGCAAGCACAGAGCGTTCAGCCAGGATTCGAACGGGCTCGGCGTGGGGCCCAGATCCTTGTAGATGGGGAACACCGTCTCCTGCATGAACTTGAAGGGGCCGACGATGCATCCTCCGACGGAAGAGGAGTGCCCGTTGATGTACTTCGTCATGCTGTGCACGACGACATCGGCGCCCAGCCGGAAGGGCTGCTGCAGGTAGGAGCTGGCGAAGGTGTTGTCGACAATCAGCGGGACCTGGTGACGCTCGCAGAGCTTGCTCAGTTCGCGGAGGTCGGAGATCGCCAGGGTCGGATTGTCCGGGGATTCCAGGAAGAGGGCGGCGACCCGAGGATGGGCCTCGAGCACCGCCTTCACCTGGGCAGTGTCGGTCATGTCTACCCAGTGGGTCTTGATGCCGAACTTGTGTTCGAGGCTGCGCAGCAGGCTGTCGGTGCACCCGTAGACATTGCCCGCGATCACCTCGTCGCCGGACTGCAGCAGGGACAGAAGGGTGCAACTGATGGCTGCCATGCCGCTCGAGCAGATGAGGACGCCGATGGTGGGGGTCTTCTCATCAGCCGCAAGGGCCTTGTCGATGATGTGCTGGCATTCGAGCTGGAAGAGCACGCGTTCGAGGTGCTCGGTGGTGGGGTTGCCCATCCGGGTGTAGATGCGGGCATAGGGCCGCTCCCCGCCCTTCGAGACCCCCAGGAAACGAGAGGCGCCGTCGGCCACGTTGTGGAACGGGAAGGTCGAGACCTGGTGGATGGGGGGCAGACCCTTCCCCGCCGCCAGCGAGTGGAACAGGTCGGCGTCCATGAATGGCTCGTCGCTCGCGGCGTACTTGTGCTTCCTCTGGAGCCAGGGACCGTACCAGCTATGATTTGCCATCGTCGTCTCCGGGGCCCTGCCCCTCTCCAGCCGGCCACGGCGAGGAGGAGCGCCTGCCCTTGCAGCAGCAACCGCCGAGTGCTGTGCGGATCCTAATCGCGAGGGGACGCCGCCGCAAGGGTCCAGCTCGCGGAACTCAGGTCCAGCACGCGAAAACCTGACGAGCCATGGCTTGACTGGCCCGTCGAGCCCGTGGTACGCAGGACGCACCGGGAACCACCATCCGTGAGAGGAGTCACGGCCTGACATGCCAGACCTGCCGCTCGAGAGGATCCTGTACGTCGAGGACGAACCGGACATCCGGATGGTCGCCCAGATGGCCCTCGAGGCCGTGGGGGGCTTCACCGTTCAGGTCTGCGGCTCGGGCGCCGAGGCGCTGCGGACGGTCGAGAGTTTCGGGCCCCAGCTCATCATCCTGGACGTGATGATGCCCGAGATGGACGGCCCCACGACGCTCGGAGAGCTACGAAAACGGCCCTGTTGCGCCACAACGCCGATCCTCTTCATGACCGCCAAGGTGCAGCCGGCCGAGGTCGCGCGGTTCCTCTCGCTCGGAGCGATCGACGTGATCGCGAAGCCGTTCGACCCGATGACGCTGGCCGACACCGTCCGGGGGGTCTGGAGCCGGTTCAATGGCTAGCTCTCCCCAGGCCATGGCCGCCCAGCTGGCCACCTTGAGGAGGCACTTTCTCTCGCGCCTGCCGGAGGTCCTCTCGGAACTCGAGACCGCCTGGGAGGACCGCCGGAAGCAACCGAACGCCCTCGAGCCGCTGAACCTCCTGCACCGTTTGACCCATCGCCTGACCGGCTCGGGAGGCACCTTCGGATTCCCGTCGATCAGCCAATCGTCGCGCCTCCTCGAGACCCAGCTCAAGCCACTCCTGGAGCTGGAGCGGCCGCCCGACTCGACAGAACTGCTGCTGCTCGAACAAGGGCTGAAGGGACTGCGCGAGACCATCCGCACCGCGCTGGCCGAGGGAGGGGTGACCACCCTCGCCCCGGCCGCAACGCCCTCGCCGTCGCCCGTCTTCCCGTCTCCCGCCGCCGATACGGTACCGCAGCCTGCCGGCGTTGCCGGGAAGCCGGGCCGGTACCGGATCCTGCTGGTGGAGGATGTCGAGGAGCAGCGGGAGGCTCTCTCCGTCGCCCTGGCCGCTCGCGGGTGGGAGATAATCGCCTCGGCGGACGGCCTGGATGGCATTCGAGCCGCCCTGGCGGAATCCCCCGATCTGATCGTCTCGGACGTGCTGATGCCCGGCCTGACGGGCTACCACCTGTGCCGGTTCCTGAAGAACTCGCCCGAGCATGCCGGGACGCCCATCGTCTTGCTCACGGCGCTCGGGGAGTCGCGGGACAAATTCTGGGGACATCACTGCGGAGCGGACCGCTACTTCATCAAGGGCGGAGATCCGGAAGAGCTGCTCGGCGCGGTGAGCGAGCTGCTGGAGGCCTCCGCTTGCCGCCGGCAGCAGCCCCGGCCCGGGGCGGGACAGTGGCTGGGGCGCAGCACGGTCAGCGAACAGGTCGCCGGGATGATGGATCGCCTGCTGCGGGAAGCCACCCTGCGAGAGGAGATCGGGAAGCTGGGCCGCTCGGCGGCGTCGCTCTCGGATTTTCTCGGCTCCTCACTCGAGCTGCTGTCGCAGCTCGAACTCTTCGACGCCGCCGCCATCCTGCTGCGCTTCGACGATCACCTCCGGGTCGCCACGTGGCGGCTGTCACCCGCCGAGAGGCCCGCGGCCCTGGAGCTGTTGACGCCGGATCTCCCGGCCCCCCTCCCGGAGCTGGTCGAGTGGGTCGACTTCGAGTCTCTGGCCGAGCCGTCCGCCATGCTGGCAAGTCATCAGACGGTGGCACTGGAATCGGGGGGCCTGCGCTTCGGCACCGTCGGGATGATCCGGCGGCAGTCCTCTCCGGCTTTCGGTGCGCCCGGGCAACGCCGGCTGGAAGCGTTCTGCCGGGAGTTCGAGGAGTTTGCGGCGGTGGCCTGGGGACGCGAGGCCGTCGCACGCAAGAACAGGCAACTGGTCGAGCTGACCGAGATGAAGGACCGGCTCTCCGAGCTGCTGGTGCACGATGTCAAGAACGCGGCCTGGGCGGTCTCGATGACTCTCGACTCGCTCTCGACCGACAGGGACCTCTCCGAGCGCAACCGCAAGGCGCTCAACGAGGCCCACGTCGGCTGCCGCCTGCTGACCGAGATGATGGTGAGCCTGCTCGACATCGCCAAGATGGAGCAGACCGGCATCCCGATCCAGCCTGGTCCGATCGACTGCAACGCGCTGGCCCGGGAGGTACTCGAGCTGCACGAGGACCGCGCGCGAAAGCGCGGGGTGGAGGTGCGGCTGGAGCTGCTGCCTCGGGCCTTCGGCGACGCGGAGCTGGTGCGGCGCGTGCTGAGCAACCTGCTGGGCAACGCCGTCAAACACACCCTCGATGGCAGCATCGCGATCGAGAGCCCGTTCGATAGCTCCAACGTGAACAACTCGGAAGTTCTCATCGCGGTCCGCGACACGGGACCGGGCATCGAGGAGAGGTTCCTGCGGATTCTCTTCGAAAAGTACACCCAGGCCGAGCGGATGCGGCCCGGTGCCACCATGCGAGGCTTGCCCCTCGATCGCGGGCTGGGACTGTACTTCTGCCGGATGGCCGTCGAGGCCCACGGCGGCCGCATCTGGGCCGAGAGCGAGCCGGGCGTGGGCAGCGTCTTCAAGTTCACGCTGCCCGCCGACGCGGCAGCCTACGAGAGGCACAGCAAGGGATAGGAGCCTGTCCCCGTGATCCCACGGGCGGGTTACGGCGACAGGCTCCTGGCTTGCATTCGGACTCTCGCTGGCGTCAGACTGGCCCCGGCACCCGCGCGACGTGGATGCTCCGGACGACCTCTCGAGGCAAGGAGAAGCGGCGGAGAGCCGCGGCCAGAACATGTTCACCATCGAAGCGATCCGAGCCAGCGAGATCCTCGATTCTCGCGGCAACCCCACCCTGAGAGCCGATGTGTTCCTGATGGGCGGCGCCCACGGAAGCGCCATGGTCCCGTCGGGCGCCTCGACCGGCGCCCACGAGGCGCTGGAACTCAGGGACGGCGACAAGGGGCGCTATCTCGGCAAGGGCGTCGAGAAGGCGGTCTCCAACGTCAACGGTCCCATCCAGGAGGCGCTGGCCGGACTGGACGCGCGGAACCAGGCCGAACTCGATCAGAAGATGCTCGAACTCGACGGCACCAAGGACAAGAGCCAGCTCGGCGCCAACGCGATGCTCGCGGTCAGCATGGCCGCCGCCCGCGCCGCCGCCGAGGGCTGCGAACTGCCGCTCTATCGTTATCTCGGCGGCGTGGGCGCCACCCTGCTGCCCGCGCCGATGATGAACGTCCTCAACGGCGGCCGTCATGCCGACAGCACGCTCGATTGCCAGGAATTCATGATCGTCCCGCACGGCTTCGGCTCGTTCAAAGAGGCGCTGCGCGCCGGCGCCGAGACCTTCCACGCCCTCGCCGGCATCCTCAAGAAGGCCGGCTACTCGACCGCCGTCGGCGATGAGGGCGGTTTCGCCCCGCCGCTCAAGGGCGCCCACGAAGAGGCGCTCCAGCTCATGGTCGACGCGATGAAGAAGGCCGGCTATGCCCCGGGCAGTCAGATCTCGATCGCGCTGGACCCCGCCTCCTCCGAGTTCTGCGAGGACGGCAAGTACTGTTTCGCCCGCTCCGACAAGAAGCCCATGTCGGCCGAGCAGCTCACCGCCCGCTACGCCGCCTGGCGCGAACAGTTCCCCATCGTCTCGATCGAGGACGGCCTCGCCGAGGACGACTGGGCAGGCTGGGCCCACCACACCCGTGAACTCGGCTCTCGCATGCAGCTCGTCGGCGACGATCTCTTCGTGACCGACTCTTCACGGCTCGCCCGCGGCCTCAGGGAACACGTCGCCAACGCCATCCTGATCAAGCTCAACCAGATCGGCACCCTGACCGAGACGGTCCGCACGGTCGAGATGGCCCACAAGGCAGGTTACCGAACGGTAATCTCCCACCGCAGCGGCGAGACCGAGGATTCCTTCATCGCCGACCTGGCCGTCGCCCTGGGCAGCGGCCAGATCAAGACCGGCTCGCTCTGCCGCAGCGAGCGCATCGCCAAGTACAACCGCCTGCTGGCCATCGAAGAGGAGTTGGGCGCCTCCGCCCGCTTCGTCGATCCCTGGCCCGTGGGATAGCAGGCTCGAGGCGCTGCCCTCATCCCAGGACAGGTAGCACAGAGGCACGGAGGCCCAGAGAAGTAGGTAGGCCGGCTGAAATCAACTCCCCCTCCGTGTCTCTGTGTCTCTGTGTCTCTGTGATTGGAAAACCGCGTCTGGTTTTCGAAGCCTCACGCTCCGCGACGATTGTCGCGAGTAGCCGATCACGCCTCGAGCCGGCAATCGACCGCCGGACCGAGCCACTCTTCCGGCTCGGTCTCCTGGCGCCGGGCCGCGGAGGCGATCCAGGCCTGGCGCTGAGGATCGACGATCTCCCGCTCGACGGCGTGGAACCAGGACGCCGCCTTGGCCGGCTCGCCCAGGCGGCGGTACAGTTCGCCCACGAGATAGGCGACGACCGCCCGCTGGGGGGCCGAGACGCCGTCCGGCCGCGACAGGGCCTTCTCGAACCGCTCCGCGGCGGTCCGCAGGAGCTTCGGATCGGCTCGCCCCTCCTCCTCGCAGCACCAGCAGGCCTTCAGCAGGAAGTCGGCAATCCGGGCCTCTTTCTCGCCCAGCCACTCGGCCACGCGGGCCGCGCACAGGTACTTGACCCGGCCCGGCACCCGGTCACGCAGCGAGGAAGCGCACCTCGGCATCAGCGCTGCCAGCGCGTGCTGGGCCCCGTTGGGAGGCGGGGGTTCTTCCTTGAATTCGCGCACCCTGGGTTCCAGTTCGCGCAGCACCCGCGAACGCTGATCTTCCGACAGCCCGCCCCGGGCAAACGCCGACTGCTCCCCGGCAAAGCCGCAGCGCGGACAGGCATGCACGAGCAACGGCAACGGCGACTCTCCCCGGTACTCGGGATAGAGATCGGAGCGAAACCGCAGAGTCTGACGCTCTCCGGCCACGCGGCTGGTGAACCCGGTCGCGCAGCAGGGGCAGGTCAGACGGATTTCTCGAGATGTGAAGACGGAGTCGGACACGATCGGACCACCCAGGCCCGAGCGTGCCTGCAATCACCGTTCGGCAAGGCCCGAGCACTGTCCTCGGTACCGGAGGTAGTGATCCGCTAGGACCAGAAGGACCATGGCCTCCACCACCGGCACCGCGCGCGGCAAAACGCAAGGATCGTGCCGCCCGTGTCCGCGCAGTCGCGCCGGCCGACCTTCCGTGTCGACAGTGTCCTGCTCCAGGGCGATGGTGGCGGTGGGCTTGAACGCCACCCGCACCAGGATGTCCTCACCATTCGAGATGCCGCCCTGGACCCCTCCGGAACGGTTTGAACTCGTACGGATTCTGCCGTCCCGGTTGACGAACGGGTCGTTGTGCTCCGAGCCGCGCAGCAGCGTTCCGCCGAACCCGCTGCCGACCTCGAACCCCCGCGCGGCCGGGATCGACATCAGCCCATGCGCCAGCTCGGCCTCGAGCTTGTCGAACACCGGCGCCCCCCATCCGGCGGGGACTCGCCGGGCGACCGCCTCGATCACGCCGCCCACGGAGTCGCCCGCTCGCCGCGCCGCTTCGATCCGCTCGGCCATCCCGGCCGCGGCGGCCGGATCCGGACAGCGCACCGGACTCGCCTCGACCGCGGCGACGGTCACGGCGCCGGCATCGACGGCCGCCTCCAGCTCCTGGACGCGCTTCACCCAGGCGATGACCTCCACCCCGCAGGCCTCGGCCAGCAGCTTCCGCGCGACCGCCCCGGCGGCCACGCGGCCCACCGTCTCTCTCGCGCTGGCGCGGCCGCCTCCCCGCCAATCCCGGATGCCGTACCTCGCCTGGTAGGTGAAATCGGCGTGAGACGGGCGGTACAGGTCGCGCATCGCAAGGTAGTCGCCCGAGCGCACGTCCCGGTTGGCGACCGTCATCGCCAGCGGCGTGCCGAGCGTGAGCCCCTCGTACAGGCCGGAGAGGATCGTGACGCGGTCGCTCTCGTCGCGTTGCGTCGTGAGCGGGCCCTGGCCCGGCCGGCGCCGGTCGAGGTCGCGCTGCACGTCGGCCTCGGCGAGCGCCAGGCGCGGCGGGCAGCCGTCGACGATGACGCCGACCGCCCCGCCGTGGGACTCGCCGAAGGTGGTGATCCGGAAGCTGTGGCCGAAGGTGTTGCCCATGTGCGCCGCAAGTCTACCGGTAATCGGCGCCGATCGTCAGGCGGTCGGCCCTGGCCTCCATCTTCTTGATGATCACGGGCGAGTCGAGGCTGAAGATCTGCTTGGCCAGGGCATCGAGATCGAACACGGCCGAGTTGGTATCGAGCGAGAGCTTCCTGGTCGAGATCGACAGGTGGCGCAGCTCGATCGGCGTCACGACCTTCACGCGGCTCGACAGCTCTTCCTTCAGATAGGCGTTGACGCGCGTCTGGATGTACGGAAAGACCTTGTCGGCCAGCTTCGTCACGGCGCCGGCCAGCAGATTGAACATGCCGTCCTGAAACTTCAGCGTTCCCTGGACTCCCGCCCAGAGGCACCACTGCGTCGGAGGCATCCGGTCGCCCCGGAAGGCCATCAGATCGATGTTCACCGGACCTGCCTGCCCCGAGACGCCCCGGTCGGCCATCAGCGGGTTGACCGCCACGAAGGCGCTGCCGCTGGCGATCAGACGGAGCTTGCCTCCGCCCCCGGCCGCCGGCGGCGCCACCAGGTCCAGGTCGATCCCCTCGAGCGTGACGCGCCCCTTGCGCCGGATCTCAGGCGTGAGCCGGAACTGACGTCCCGCGACGCTCGGCGAGTACTTCTCCGGCACCAGCACGTACTCGAACTCGTAGTCCTTGCCCAGGATGCCGATCCGCTGCATCGCGGTCTTCAGCCCGCCCTGCAGCGTGGGCTTGGCCACCTCGAGCTGGAAGGCCGTTCCGGCGCTCTTCGAGGGCTCGATGTCGCCGAGCACCAGATGGCTCGACCGCAACTTGGGCGTGAGCCCGTAGGTGAACGGCATGCCCGCCGGCTGCCTCGCCTTGTTCAGCTCCAGGTCGAGAGTCGCCCGGACCTTCGTGGGCCCGACGTTCTCGCGGGTGGCGGCCAGCCAGTCCGAGAGCTGCCGGTAATCCGAGAGCGCCGCGCTGCGCTGCATCGCGCCGACGACCTTGTCGATCGGGCTGCTCTTGTCGAACGTCAGCGTTGTTTTCAACTGGGCGCGGTTCGGGTCCTTCTCGTCGAGCCGGATGCGCGTCTCGGTCAGCGACATCCCCTTCGGCAGGGCGTAGGGAAAGGCCGTCCGGATGCCCAGATCGGCCCGCTTTTCCAGGAACCGGTTGACTTCCTGGATGCTCGCGTCGGGTGAGAGCCGCTCGTCCTCCGAGAAGCCCGGCCGCCCGAGCGAGGTCTGGATCGCCTGGATGTTCCGCAGGAACTGCAGCGTGTCGGCGCGAAGACTGGAGGTCTGGGGCGACTGCTCGGTCAGGCACCTGAGGTACTGCCCGCCGGCCAGCAGGTAGGCGGTCTCGGCGTCGGCCGAGAGCGTCTTGCGCGCGAGCGCCTCGCGGTTCTGCTTGTTCAATGTGACGTTAGGAAGCTCCATCACCGCCAGCGTGTCGCGCGCCGAGTACCAGGAATCGCCGTCATAGATGGCGTCGGGCTGCAGGGCGCCGTCCGGCTGCAGTCGGAAGTAGCCGGCCACCCGGCCGTCGGGCCCGACCTCGAGAACGCTCGGCCGCGTCTCCCGGGCGTACTGAACGTTGGAGTCATACAGCTCGATGAGCGTGCCGCCGCCCGCCGTGCGCGCCGCCCGGTAGGCCAGCACCACGTGGCCGTAGACTTCCTTGGTGTTGAGCAGCAGCAGCAGGCAGGTCTTTCCCGAATCCAGCCGGCCGCAGAGACCCGCGACCTCCTTCTTCGTGAGCTTCTGGACCTGCTTGCTCCCCGCCAGCTTCTGCCGCATCACGGCCTCGAGGAAGCTCGACGCCTGGTACTGCATGTAGTGCAGGTAATGGATCGTCGTGATGAGCTGCACGAGCTGCAGGATCATCTTGCGGCGGCCTTTCAGCTCGGACTCCGCGACCAGCGTGCTCCGCTCGATGCCGCGCAGCTTCGACAGATGCTCGAACGCCTCGTCCTCGCCGAAGGCCGGGTCGTAGCTCATGTCGAACAGCGACGGGAAGTCGGCCACCGCGAGCCGCCCCTTGGGCGCCCCCCCGAGGTGCTCGGCCAGCTCGGCCAGCGAGAAACCCCTCTTCTGGTCGTCCGGTTTGTCCGAGGGAACGAACCGGGCCTCCTCGAAGAAGAGCTTCGCGACCAGCGCCATCGTGTAGCAGTTGCCCGACATCCCGCCCAGCCTCATCGCGCCGGAGAGGTTCGAGAAGCCCAGGTTGTCCCGGCCACACTCGAAGCGGCTGCCCGCCCCGTGCACCGCGGTCACCGCGATCGGCTGTCCGTCGGCCCCGCGCAGTGCGCCGGCAAGCCCTGCACCGCCTGGAACGGTCTCCGCACCCACGGCGCCCACGGAGGAACCTGCCTGCCCCGAGGCTGCCCGGTTCAGGTCGGAGAAGTCGTCGGTGGGCTGACCGGCGGCCAGGCCCGCGAAGGTCAAGAACAGCAGCGAGAAGACGAGCGCTCTCATGAGGGGTCTCTTTCGAGGTGAACGACAACAGCCGTCCCGGACGGGACGTTCCATGATCCCCTACGTGCGCGCGAGAAGCGAAGTTGCCCGGGCCGCGATACCATGACTTGGAGCCTGTCAAGAGACCCTGGCCGCAACGAGGCCGAACGAAGGGCCGCCAGCCAAGGCCGCAGTAGGTTGGGGTTCTTTGATAGGCTCTCAGACATCGGCTCGTCGGTGAAGCCCCGCGGGCCGGGAAGGAGTCTTCCATGCGCACCGCGGTTCTCTTCCGGTTCCTCCTGGCGGCGCTCGTCGTTTGCCCCGTGTCGACCCAGGCCCAGCAAGCGGCCCCCGCCGCCGCTCCGGCTACCGCCTCCCTCGCCGTCGTCGGCGGCACGGTGCTCACGGTGACCCGCGGGGTGATTCCCAACGCAACCCTTCTCATCGCGAACGGCAAGTTCGCCGCCATCGGCGTGGGGATTCCGGTCCCCGCCGGCACCCGGACGATCGACGCCTCCGGCCGCTTCGTCATCCCGGGCATCATCGACGCCCACTCCCACATGGGCGTGGCCTCCTGGCCCGACAGCGTCGCTAATGACGACGTCAATGAAGCGACCGATCCGCTCACCCCCCAGCTCCGGGCCGAGGACGCCGTGAACCTCGAAGACCCCGCCTTCGCCCTCGCCCGTGCCGGCGGCGTCACCACCATCCAGGTCATCCCGGGCAGCGCCAACCTGCAGGGTGGCCAGGCGGCGATCCTGAAGCTGCGCCCGGTGAACACGCTCGACGAGATGAAGCTCGCGGGCGCGCCGCGCGCGCTGAAGATGGCGGTCGGCGAGAACCCGAAGCGTGTCTACGGCGAGAAGGGCCGCATGCCCTCGACCCGGATGGGAAGCGCCGCCCTCCTGCGCGAGGCCTTCATCGAGGCTCGCGAGTACGAGAAGGCCTGGGCCGAGTTCGAGGCCAACACGAAGGCCGGCAAGCCGACCGTGCGCCCTCGGAAGGACCCCAAGGCCGAGACTCTCCTCGACGTGATGGCCGGCCGCGTCCGGATTCACGTCCACGCCTACCGCAAGGACGACCTGCTCGCCGTGATGCGCCTCTCGGACGAGTTCGCCTTCAAAGTCGCCAGCTTCGAGCACTGCCTCGAAGGCTACAAGCTGGCCCGCGAACTGGCGCACCGCGACATCGGCGTCTGCACCTGGCCCGACTGGTGGGGCTTCAAGATGGAGGCCCGCGACGGCATCCCCCAGGCACCCGGCCTGCTCGCCGCCGCCGGTGTGCGGGTCGCCCTCCACTCCGACGACGCGGCCACGGCACAGTGGCTGTTCCTCGAAGGGTCCAAGGCGGTCCACTACGGAATGCGCCCCGAACAGGCGCTGAAGGCGATGACCATCTGGCCCGCCACGATCCTCGGCGTCGAGGAGCGGGTCGGCTCCATCGAGGTGGGCAAGGACGCCGATCTCGCCATCTTCACCCGTCACCCGTTCGACATCTACACCCGGGTCGAGAAGACGATCATCGATGGCCGCATCGTCTACGACGCGGACGCCGACAAGGAGGTCCGATGATGGCCAGCTCGAGCCGCAGGCGAGAGCGGGGGGCCTGGGGTTGGAAAACCCCAGCTTCAAGATTGGGCTGGCCCCTGGCGAGCTTCAGACTTCTGTTCTCTCTGGATTCTCCGCCGCTGCGGGCCAGCTCCAGCTCGAGCCGCAACGCTCTCGCCGCCGCCTTCGCCCTCCTCACGGCCGTCGCCTCGCACCCCGCGCTGCTCGCCGGTCCGCCCGCGACCCTGGCGATCGTCGGCGGACGGGTCC
>CAZSVK010000011.1:0-30450 GCA_964610245.1 uncultured bacterium | reverse complement strand
CGACGAACTGGCCGGGCGGGCATTCTGGCCCGGACGGGCCAGCAGATAGTCATCCTCGATCTCGCTGCTCTGAGGTCCCGCGAGCTTCTCTGACCCCGTTGGGGGCCGGGTGTTGCGGTCACAGCTCCGGAGGACCAGGTTCAGGCCGGGCAGCAGCGCGTGTTGCCGGTGAGCAACTCGTGCTGTGGGGTGTAACTGCAGAAGGGCCCACGGCATGAACTCTTCCATCTGTGCGAACGACTTCTGGCCGCTGATTCTCAAGCTCTCACCGGACGAGCGGCTTCGGCTGGCGCGACTGGCGTTGCGCGCCGCGGTGGTGTCCTACCTCGGTGTGGGGATCGGTGGCCTGCGGCGCCGGACAGCGCTCCAGATTGCGACCACCTCAACCACGTCGGATGCCTCTGAGTGAACATAGTAGACGTGGTATCTGCTTCCTGGCAGAAGTACTCGTCACAGGTTCTTCACTCGCCGATGGTGGCACGGTCGGCCGACATCCGAGGCAGTCTCCAGCAACTTGATGGCCCCTCTGAGCTCTCGCAGGAACAGCCGCGGGGCGGCTCGTCTGTTGAGGTCCCACCAATTCGCGACTGCAGAGGCCTGCGCCAGGGCAGTCGGAGAGAACCTGACACCGATGCTCACTGGCGGCGTTGCAGCTTTCGAAGGACCTCGGAAGCAGGGATAGTCTTGCCGGCCTCGACCTCAGCCCACGACTTCTCGACTGCCTCGGATAGCTCACGATGCTCAGGTGCCTCGAGGTTCACCGGATCGTCCGCAAGTACCAGTTTCAGCACAGTTCCCTCGGGGAACTTGGTGGGTTCGTTGAGCTTGAGCCGCCCGCCCTCGACCACGGCCTTCAGCGTCTTCATGACCATGATGCTACCACATGCCTGTTGCTGGATGTCGTCCAGCACCGGCTCGGGCAGCCGCGCGAACTCCTGCGGCTGGTCGGGAAGTTCTTCCCGGAGTTCGGGCTGGCGATGCTCGTGGCCGCGCTCCGGGAAAACGAAGACGACGACGAATGAGGTTGCGCCATTGCAGCCCCGCGGTTGAGAGAGTGCTACGAATGAAGAAGTGGGAACCGCGAAGCACGAGCGCAGGCCCGAGGGCGCCCAGCCGGCCGGAGGTTCCGGGGCTGCCGCCGAGGCGAAGCCCCCGCGTACGATGAGCCGGGCCGGCCAGGGATGGCGCAGCCTCGACCGGGCCTCTCTCTCCGAGTCGTGGGGGTTCGGCGTGGCGGCCGGGCTGTTGCTGGCCGGCGTCTTCCTGACGGTCTTCTTCTTCAGACTAGGCGACTTCGACTGCTGGTGGCACCTGGCGACGGGCAGGCTCATCTTCCAGGAGCGCGCGATCCCGTCGGTCGATCCCTTCTCCTGGACCATCGGAGGACACCCCTGGCTGGACTTCGAGTGGCTCTCGCAACTGGTGCTCTACGGGTTCCACTCCGCGGGCGGCCTGGGCGGCCTCCTCTTCTACAAGGCCCTGCTGGCCACGATGTTGTTCGCGACCCTCCTGGCCTACGGCCGCTGGTCGAGAACGCCAGCGTTCATTCTCTTCCCGGCCCTGCTCCTCGGCTTCATGGTGATGCGGCAGTACCTGGTCGAGCGGCCGCAGCTCTTCACGTTCTGGTTCACGGCGTCGGTGTGGGTGATGATCGAGCGGCACCGGCATGGGTGCGGCGGCATCTGGCTGATGCCGGCGATGTTCATGCTCTGGGCCAACCTCCACGGAGGGGCCTGTCTCATCGGCTTTGTGCTGCCCGTGCTGTTGCTGGCCTGGCGTCTGGCGGCGCTTCTGCCGTCGTTCCCGCTCCTGGCGCTGGACCCGCCGCTCGACCGGCGCGGCTGTCAGCGGCTGCTCGTGGCGACAGTGCTGTCGGCCGGGGCGACGCTGCTCAACCCGCACGGGTTCAGGATCTACATGCACGCCCTGGCCACCGTCTCGGATCCGGGCTCCAGGACCATCGCCGAGTGGTTGCCACCCAGACCGGGCGATTACGCCGGCACCCTCGGCGCGTTCCTGTCGCTCACGGCGCTGGCGGCGTTGCTCGCGCGCCGGCGCGACCCGGTTCGCTGGCTGATGGTGGCCATCCTGGTGGCGATGGCCTGCTCGGCCTGCCGCCACATCCCGCTGATGACGATCGTGGCGCTGTGCGCCGTCGTGGCGGCCTATCCCGGCGCTCCGGCCGGCGCAAGGAAGCCCGCCCGGCCGCCCCGGTGGCCGCTGGCTCCGACGCTCGCGCTCTGGCTGCTCGTGCCAGCCTGCCTGCTGCTGTTCCTGCGCTTCGACAAGTTCCGCGAACGCATCGGATGGGGCACCGTGGAACTGCCGAAAGGGGCGGCGGACTTCGTCCTGAAGGAGCGGCTGAAGGGACGCCTTTTCAATACCTACGATTTCGGGGGATACCTCATCTGGAGGCTCTGGCCCGACTGGAAGGTGTTCATCGACGGGAGGAACCTCGAGTACGGCCCGGAGCTGGTGATCCTGGTGTCGCGCTGGCACGAGGCCGCCAACTGGAAGCTCATCGAGCAACGCTACGCTCCGGACCTCGCCATCGTGGGGCAGGGAGAGGGCTACCAGTGCCGGGTGTTCGACGAGGACCCGGCCTGGGCCTTGCTGCACTGGGACGACACGAGCCTGCTGTACGCCCGGGTCGGCAGAGGTAACGACGCCGTTATTGCACGGTCGCGCTACCGGCTGCTCAGGCCGAACGCCGCCGACTTCTCGTACCTGACAGCGCACCTGGCCGAGCCCTCGACCCGCGACGGGCTCCTGGCGGAACTCGGCCGCGGCGACGGGCTCAACGCGTCGCTCATGCGGGGGACGGTCTTCAAGGAACTCGGCCGATGGCCCGAGGCAATCGCCGCCTTCGAAACGGCGCACCGCCTGAAGGACGAAGCGGCGCAGCCCTGCAGCAGCCTCGGCATCGTCTACCAGCGGATGGGCGACCCGGCCCACGCCCGGGAGTGGTACCTGGCCGCGCTCGACCGCTCCCCTGACGATGCGCTGACCTGGAGCAACCTGGGCGTCCTGGATTTCGGCCGCGGCGACCTGGCCGCGGCGCGCCGGGCCTGGGTGCGCGCGCTCTCCATCGACCCGCACTGTGAGAGCGCCCGGGCCAATCTGCAACAGGTGCAGACCTCGAGGTGAGCCGGGCAGAGCCCTCGACCGCTCGCCCGGCCCGAAGCCCGGTCGGCCCGGCGCGCGGACGGCCGCGTGAGGGCTCCTGACTGGACTTGCCCTGGCTCAGCCCCGGCGAGCCTGCCGTCTTCCGGGCGCTGCCCGACCCTTCGGACTGGAGATTCGGGACGTGGCGGGGGAGACTTGCCGGCGGACCTGCGAGGTTCCTACTTCCCTTTTCTCTTGTCGAACGCCGAGAAGTCCTCGGGCGGGATGACCTGGACGGGGCCCAGCGTGCTCAGAGGTTTGTCGAACTCAGCCTGCTTGCCCACGACCACGACCGTCAGCTTCTCGGGCAGCAGGTGCCGCTTCGCCGCGGCCATCACGTCCTGGGCGCTCACCTTGCCGATCGCCTCGTTGTAGATCTCCAGGTAGTCGGGAGGCAGGCCTTCGTACTCGAGCGAGATCGCCTGGGAGACGATCTGGCCGGCCGACTGGAACTGGAACACGAAGCTGTTCTGGATCGAATCCCGGGCGATCTTCAGCTCCTCCTCCGACACCGGGGCCTCGGTCATTTTCCGGAAGATGTCTTTCATGGCGTCGATCGCCTGCAGGG
Organism: uncultured bacterium; assembly: GCA_964610245.1. Lineage (GTDB taxonomy): Bacteria > Muiribacteriota > UBA6191 > JACPRK01 > JACPRK01 > CAZSVK01. The sequence continues at coordinate 26,717 of CAZSVK010000011.1, read as the reverse complement.
TCGTCTTCGACTTCGTCTCGCAGTACATCCCGAACACGCCGCGTTCCTGGCCGGCCGAGAAATAGCTGCCCACACTGTAGGCCAGGCCCCGGTTCGAGCGGATCTCACGCATCATCCGGCTGGTGAAGCCGCTGCCGCCGAGGATGAAATCCATCACCTCGAGGGCGAAGACGTCCGGGTCCTTCTTCAGGACGCCCAGGTGGCCCAGCCGCAGGTTGGCCTGGGGCACGTCCTTCTCGACGACGAAGACGCCGGGCTTCGGATCGAAGGGCACGGCGGGCGGGTCGGCCACCGGTTCGCCCTTCGGCCAGTCGGAGAAGGCCGCCTCGAGCTTGGCCAGGAGCTGCTTCTTGTCGAAGTCGCCGGCCACGCCCAGAATCATGTTATTGGGGGCGAAGTAGCGCTTGTGGAAGGCGATCAGATCGTCGCGGGTCACCGCGTCGACAGTCTCGAGCGTGGCGATCCGGCCGTAGGGATGTCCCAGGTAAACCTTGTTGTTTAGATAGCGGCTGGCGATCGGGGCGGGCTCGTCATTGCGGCGGCGGATCGCCTCGAGCATCTGCTGCTTGCGGATGTCGAGCTTGTCCTGGGCGAACACCGGGTGCATCAACACGTCGGCGAAGATCTTCAGGCCCACGTCCAGGTCCTTCGTCAGCACCTGCATGCTGGCGCGGCCCGAGCGCTGGCGGATGCCGGTCTCGACAGAGGCGGCGATGAACTCCAGCTCGTCGTTCATCTGGTCGGCGGTCATCGAGGCGGTGCCGCCCGAACGCATCACGGCGCCGGTCAGCTCGGCCAGGCCCAGCTTGTCGTCGGGGTCGAGCCAGGCGCCGACCTTGACGATCGCCCCGAGCGAGATCAGCGGCAGTTCGTGATCCTCCAGGAGATGGACGACCATCCCGTTGCCGAGGACCACGCGCTCGGCCTTTGGGGGATGCAGCTTCAGCGGGGGAAAGGTCAGCTTCGACGGGTGAACGTAGAGCGCGTCGGCGAGCGGATCCTGGGCGGCCAGAGGGGCCGCCGCCCCGAAGAGCGCGAGGACCAGGAAGACCAGGGCCAACGAAATCGAGAGCATTGCGGAACTGGCTGATCGACTGCTCGCGGAATTCCTCTCAGGACGCAAGGATTCGACAGGAGAACGAGGTTGGCCAATCACAGAGACCCAGAGACACGGAGACACGGAGGGGGAGTTGATGGAAGGCGAGCCAAACACCACTCTGTGCCTCTGTGCCTCTGTGCCTCTGTGATATCTGTCCGGGTTAGCGGGCAATGCCCGCGTCGTGTTCCTGCTCATCGGGCTCACTTCTCCTTCCCGGCGGAGGGGGCCGCCTTCGCATCGGTGGTGGCCGGCGTCTTCGCCTCCGAAGGCTTCGCCTGCGGACGCAGCAGCTCGGCGACGGTGCGGTTGGACGCCACCAGGTACTTCGCGGCGCACGCCTGGATCTCGGCCGGCGTGAGCTTCTTGATATTCTCGAGATAACGCACGAGATAGCGCCAGTCGCCGCCCACGACCTCGAAGTAGGTGAGGTTGCTGGCCAGGCCGTCATTGCTGTCCATCCCGCGGATCAGGTCGGCCTCGGAGTTGTTGATCACCTTCTGTAGCTCGCGCTCGGAAACCGGGGTCTTGGCAAGCTTGTCGAGTTCCGCATAGATACCGGCCTCCAGCTCGGCCACCGTGTGCGGGTGGCGCGGCGTGCCGCTGATGATGAAGAGGTTGGCATAGCGGGCGCCCGGCGTGCCGTTGCCGGCCGAGACGCCCACGGCGAGCTGCTTGCCCTCCACCAGGTTGCGGTAGAAACGAGAGGTGCGGCCGTTGGAGAGAATCGCCTGCGCCAGGTCCATCACGTAATCGTCGTGCGAGGGCATCGTCGGCTTGTGGAACCCGATCAGGAGCTGAACGCTGGCGTCGAACTCGACCTTCACGCGCCGTTCGCCCTTCTGTTCGGGCTCGACCGTGGTCAGCGGACGCGGCAGCTTCTGGGACGGGATGGGGCCGAAGTACTTCTCGAGCAGGGCGATCGTCTTCGGCAGGTCGAAGTCGCCGACGATGGCGCCCACGGTGTTGTTCGGGGCGTAGTAGGTGCGGCGGAACTTCTCGACATCCTCCAGCGCCAGGTATTGCAGCTCGGAAGACCAGCCGATCGTCGGGATGCGGTAGTTGTGCGCCAGGAAGGCGGCCCCGGTGAAGGCCTCGAAGAGCACGCCGCCGGGCCGGGATTCGAGCGACTTGCGGCGCTCCTCCATCACGACGTCGCGCTCGGAGTAGAACTCGCGCAGCACCGGCCGCAGCATGCGCTCCGATTCGATGCGGGCCCACAGCTCGAGACGGTTGGAGGGCAGCGCCAGCTCGTAGGTCGTGGTGTCCTTCTTGGTCCCCGCGTTGAACCCCACGCCGCCGTTCTTCGAGTAGATCTCGTCGATCTCGTCCTTGATGACGAGCTTCTTGTGCTCGGCCTGCAGCTCCTCCATCCGCTTGCGCAGGCGAGCGACCTGGGCGGCGTCGGCCTTCTCGCCCTGGAGCGCCTCGCGGTCGAGCGCGCTGCCGACCGTCTCCATCTCGGCGAGCAAGGGCTTCTCTTTCTCCCAGTCGCGCGTGCCCAGGGTGGGGGTGCCCTTGAAGAGCATGTGCTCGAGCAGGTGGGCGGTTCCGCTCACCCCGGTCCACTCGTCGACGCCGCCGGCCTTGAACCGGAGGTACATCGCCACCGTCGGCGACTCGTGGCGCTCCACGAGCAGGAACTTCATGCCGTTGGCCAGCTTGTGCTCGCGCACCCTCGCTTCCAGACTGGCCTGCGCCTGGACTGACGTGGATGCCGCCAACGCCAGCAGGCCGGCGACGAGAACGGTCAACAGTGGTCTCTTCGAGTGACTCCGGAACACGAGCACCTCCTGACACCCGGGGCGCTAGCGGCTCCGGGCCGCGGGCAGACTAGCATGGCCGGCTCGCGGAGGTGGCTCGCGTCGCGGTGCATTCGCGGAGCGCGGGAACTCTCGCTCTGGTTTGAGTTCTGCCGGGGACGCTGTCCCCGGGCCCCTCTCGGGCGGTGAACCCGCGTTTCTACACCGTTTGGAGAGGCCGTTCCATACAGTCTGGTAGGGGTTCGGGGGCGAAGCCCCTGAGAAGGTCCTTGGCTTCATCCCACCGCCTCACGTCAAGTCGAGGTGGTTCTTCAGCTCCACCGGCTGCGCCTGGCTTCCGCTCCGGTCGCGGCGCGTCTCGGGCGACAGCCGGCTGAAGGCCTCGGCCAGGATGGGGCCCTGTTGTCCGCCTCCGGAGGCCAGGCACAGCACCCGGCGCCCCGACAGCGGAGGGAACCACTCGCGCGGCACCGGCCGCGTCGGGGTCAGCAAGATCGACCATCGGCCGGCCCTGGCCTCCGCGACCGCTTCCGGCGTCACCGGCTTCGTCCAGGGGTTTCCGGTCTCGACGTAGTGATCCCAGGCCGTCCGGTTGTATCGGAGCACGTCCATCGCTCGAGTCCTCGTCGTACCCACAGCCCGCGGTGGCGCGTGCCGCCAGTCTAGCAGCCGGGGGCAGCCGCCGTTTCGCCTCGGTCTGGTCGCGCGAAAGCCCAAGACGAGCCGTCCGGAACCCTGAGCAGGCGCATGCTGAACGAGTATCGGCACCGACGGACTGACGCGCAACGTGCGCGAGGTGCTGGACTCGGGCGCGACGGACGGCTGAGAGGCGAATCTCCAATCTCGAGCCGACCCGGACGGGTCACAGTGTAACCGCAAGGGCGACAGGTCCCGGCGGCACGATCGCGAGAGTCCGCGCCCAGAGCGGTTTCTCTCATGGCACGGCTCCTGCTTTGCAGCGGGGGGGCGCGGCCTGTCGGATTGCTCGACGTTGCGGCCGGACGGCGGACGCGATCGAGTACTCTCTGTTTGAAACCTCGAAATGGAATCTCGAGAAATGCAGTCACGCGCTCGAGGTATCAAGGGCCGTCCCTGCCCGGGGCGCGGTCAAGGTCCTCGACTGTTACAGTGCAACCATGGCGGAGTCACCGCCAGTACGCATGGACAGCGACCGTGGGCGCGGGCAGCCCACCGGCCGGGACCCGTTTCCGGGGTGGCTCGCCGTGAGCGCCGGCCACGATGGGGCCTCACGCAATGAAGTTCACGTCCACTCTCTCGCAGAGGCTGCTGGTCGCCTTCGCCTCGATGCTCGTCGTCTTCGCGATGGCCTCCTATCTGGCGCTCGCGGGGCTCGCGGAGTACCAGCAAGGGATGCATGCCCTGCGACGCCACGAATCGGGCGCCCGGGCCGCTCTGCTGCTGGCGAACGCGGTGCGGGATCAGTTCTGCCCGCAGCCGGAAGCCGCCCTGGGTGGCGGCGGCGTCGGTTCCCTCGACACGAGGCGTGAGCGGGCGCTGGCCCTGGCCAGCCGGGTCCGTACTCAAGCGACCGAACCGGCCGATCTCGCGATCCTGGACGAGATCGACACGGTCAGGAGCGAACTCGATTCGGCGGCCGGCTCCACGACGACCGCCGCCACGATGGTGCGATTGCAGAAGACCGAAGCGATCAAGGAACTGGCGTTGAGGCTCTCGCAACGCTTCGAGGCCTCGATTGGCAGCCTCGACGAGCGCTCGGCACTCAAGGAGCGCGAAACCTACCGGAGCATGCTGACGCTCCTGATCGGAGCGATGTTGTTGGCGATCGGCGTGGGTCTCTACATCGGCAGGTCGGTTACCCGGCCGATGGCGCTGCTGGAAGAGGGAGCCATCCGGCTGGCCGGCGGCGACCTGTCGACGCACATCGAACTGGACTCACAGGATGAATTCGGACGTCTGGCCCAGCAGTTCAACCGGATGACCACGACGCTGCGGGAACACCAGCAGAAGCTGCTGCAGAGCGAGCGTCTCGCCGCGATCGGGCGATTTGCCGCCGGGGTCGCGCACGAGATCAACAACCCGCTCGGAGTGATCCTGGGTTACGTGAGAGTCATCCGGAAGGGTTCGAAGTCCCGGCTGGACCAGGACCTCGGCATCATCGAGGACGAGGCCGTCCGGTGCCAGCAGATTGTCGACGGGCTGCTCGATCTCGCTCGTCCGGTGGAGAGAGCGCCTCGGGAGGCCGACCTGCGCGCGACCGCGGATGAAGTGCTGGTCTGGTTGAAGGGTGCGGGCATTCTAAACGAAGCCGAGATCGACATCCAGGGCGAGGGTGTGGCGCGGGGGAATCCCGAGAAGCTCTGGCAGGTGCTCACCAACTTGATGAAGAACGCCGTCGAGGCCTCCGGCAAAGGAGGCAAGGTCCGGGTCACCATCCACGCGGACGGTGCCAACCAGGTATCACTGACCGTGGAAGACAACGGCCCGGGGCTGTCGCTCGCGGAGCCGGACAGACTCTTCGAGCCGTTCTATTCCACAAAGCCCACCGGCACGGGCCTGGGCCTGGCCGTCTCCCGGGCCATCGTACAGGCCCATGGCGGCAGCCTGGAAACGGGCATTTCAGCCCTGGGCGGCGCGAAGCTGACAGTCCGGCTGCCAATCTGGACCGGGGAGGGCGACTGAGTGAAACGACCCGAAGTCCTTGTCGTCGACGACAAGGAAAACATGCTGAAGTTGCTGGAGCGAATCCTGGGCGAGACCTACACGGTCGTCACGGCCTGCGACGGGACTGAGGCCCTGGCACTCCTCGGGACGAGGACCTTCGACCTCGTGCTCACCGACATCAAGATGCCTGGGGCCGACGGCTTCGAGATCCTGGGCGCGGTGAAGAAGCGGACCCCGGAGACCGAGGTCGTGATGATGACGGCCTACTCGTCGATTGCGAGGGCGGTCGAGGCCATCAAGGGTGGCGCCTACGACTACCTGCCCAAGCCATTCGATCCCGACGAGGTGCTGCTCCTGGTGGCCCGGGCCCTCGAACGCAAGTTGCTGCTCGACCAGACCCGCACCCTGCGCAAGGAGCTCTCCGCGGCGCAGGGGTTCCAGGGGTTCATCGGCAGGAGCCCCAAGATCGCGCAGATCTACGCGCTGCTCGAACAGGCAGCCCGGCTGGACATCACGGTCCTGATCACGGGTCAGAGCGGTACGGGAAAGGAACTCGTCGCACGGGCCATTCACCTGCAGAGCGCCCGGACCGCGCGCCGGTTCGTGGCCGTCAACTGTGGCGCGCTTCCGACCGAACTCGTGGAGAGCGAACTCTTCGGACATGCGAAAGGGTCCTTCACCGGCGCCACCGTCGCCAAGCCCGGCCTCTTTGAGGAAGCCCAGGGCGGGACCATTTTCTTCGACGAGATCGGGGACCTGCCCCTGGCGGTGCAGGTGAAGCTCAATCGAGCGTTACAGGAGCACGAGATCCGGCGAGTGGGAGAGAACACCGCCGTCCGGATCGATGTCCGCGTCATCGCGGCGACGCACTCCGACCTGAAGGCCGAGGTGGCCGCAGGCCGGTTCCGCGAAGATCTATTCTACCGTCTCAACGTGTTCCCGATCGAGCTTCCTCCGCTGTGCGAGCGGCGTGACGACATTCCACTCCTCGCCCTCCACTTCCTGCAGAAGCACACGCAGACCTATCAGCGACAGCTCGAGGGGTTCGAGCCCGCCGCTCTCCGGGCACTGGGCGGCTACCACTGGCCCGGGAACGTGCGCCAGCTCGAGAACGCCGTCGAGCGGGCCGTCGCCGTTGCCACCGAGAGACTGATCCGGCCCGTGGACCTGCCGAAGGAGCTGCAGGGGAACATGTCGAGCGAACTGCCGCTCGAACTCCTGGCCAAGCTGCCGTTCAAGGAGGCGCTGGAGTCGGCGCGCGACCGGGTTTCCCAGGAGTATCTCAGCGCGCTGATGCAGGAGTTCCAGGGTAACGTCACGCACGCCGCGGAGCGGGCCCGGATGGAGCGAGGCAGCCTGCATCGTTTACTCAAGCGTTATGGCATCCACTCCAACACCTTCAAGGGCGCTGGGCAGGAGGCCTCCAAGGAGACGGACGAAGACGACGAGGGCTGAGCTCCGTTCGCCCTGAGGAGCGCTCGCAGGGCGCATCTCGAAGAGCCTGCCCCGGCGCAGTTACAGTGTACCCCTGGCGGCCACAATGGCGATGCTCGGCACACGGGTCGCCGACCAGCCCGGAGCGCTCGCATCTGACCAGGGAAGGGCGGGGCGTCCCCGTTCGTGGGGTCGGTCGAGGTGGCCGGCCTATTGCATCGTGGGAGCGGGATCCTTCAGACCATGCTCTCCTTGTTCGCCGCAGCCCCTCGATCGCTGCCGGAGGCCCGTGCCTCCGGGGGCTCGATGCCGAAGCTCGAGCAGCCGATTCGCGGCGAGTTGCTCGGCGTCGAGCGGCTCGAGCAACAGGCCGAGGAGCTGGCGCGAACGCACCGCCTGGGTCAGCGCCCGGTCAAGGCGCGTTCGCTGACGCCACGGGTGCGCGATAACGCTCGCGTTCTTCTCCGCTGCTACCGGGCCATCGCCCAGGTCAGTCGCGAGGAGCGGAACATCACCCCGGCGGCCGAGTGGCTGGTCGACAACTACCACATCGCGGACGAGCAACTTCGCGAGATTCTCGACGAACCGCCTCGAGCCTACTACGCCCGTCTGCCGAAGCTCGGCAGCGGACGACTGGCGGGCTTTCCCCGCATTCTGGGGGTCACCTGGTTCTACCTCGAGCACCAGGACAGCCGGCTCGATCCGGAGCTGTTCCGGCGCTTCTTGCGGGCCTACCAGCGAGTCGAGCCGCTGACGATCGGGGAGTTGTGGGGGGTGGCGATGACCTCCCGGGTCGTGCTCATCGAGAACCTGCGCCGGATGGCGGAGTGGCTCGTCTCGATGCGCGAGGCCCGCCGGCAGGCCGACGAACTCGCTGATACGTTGCTCGAGCAAGACAACGGTCAGCCGACCGACGTTCCCGGACGCAGTGCCTACGGAAAGGACTGTCTTCAGACGGCCTTTGCCGCGCAGCTCGTGCTGCGGCTGCGCGATCAGGATCCCTCACTCAGCGCGGCCTATCACTGGCTCCAGAAGTTGCTGGCTGCCCAGGGGCTCGGGGCCGAAGAGGCGGTGCGGGCCGAGCATCAGCGCCAGGCAGCCCTGACAGTGAGCATCAGTAACGTCATCACGAGCCTGCGCTCGATGGCTTCTCTGGACTGGACGGCCCTTTTCGAGTCGGTCAGCCTGATCGACGAACTGCTGCGCCCGGAGACCAACTTCGGGCTGATGGAGCTGGCCACGCGCGATCGATACCGCGACGCCATCGAGCACCTGGCGGCCGGCTCGGGCCGTACGGAGCCGGAGGTTGCAAAGTCCCTGCTGGCGCAGGTGAGCCGGGGCCGCACGGCAGAGGCGGGGGCAGACCCCAGGCGGGCCGATCCCGGCTACTACCTCATCGCGGGCGGCCGTCCGGAGTTCGAAAGTCACCTTGGCTATCGGCCACCGCTCGGAGCGCGTCTGGCGCGGACCTGCCGCTGCCTGCTCTTGCCTGCCTACGTGGGCGCGATCGCGCTGGTGGCCGGGATGCTCCTGGCGGGTCCCGCGTGGGTGACAGCCCTCGCGGGAGCGGGCCTGGCCGCGACGCTAGCCATGGCGTTACTAGCGCTGGTGCCGGCGACCGACGCCGCCGTGGCGCTGGTGAACCATGTCGCGATGTGGCTGGTCAAGCCCGGTTTGCTGCCCAAGATGGAGCTGGCGGAGGGCATTCCTCGGGAGCTTCGCACGATGGTCGTGGTGCCCGCGATGCTCAGCAGCGAGGCCGAGGTCGAGGAACTGCTGCGGACCCTGGAGGTCCACTACCTGGCGAACCCTGAGGAGGAACTCTCCTTTGCCCTCCTGTCGGACTGGCGCGACAGCGCGACCGAGACCGCGCCCGGAGACGACACCCTGCTCGCAGCGGCGGAGGCCGGCCTTCGGCGACTGAACGAGCGGCACGGACCCGGCGCTGACGGCCAGGGGCGCTTCTTCCTTTTGCACCGCCGCCGCGCCTGGTGCGAGACGGAGCGGAAGTGGATGGGATGGGAGCGCAAGCGCGGCAAACTCAAGGAGCTTGGCGTGCTGCTGCGAGGAGGTACGAAGACGACGTTCGTCCTGCGAGCGGGGGAGCCTCCGGCGGTTCCGGCGAACGTGCGCTTCGTGCTGACCCTGGACGCCGATACCCGGCTGCAGAAGGATTCCGTCCGGCGACTGGTCGGCGCCATGGCCCACCCGCTCAACCGCCCGCGCATCGACCCCAGGACGCAGTGCGTCGTCGAAGGGCACGCCATCCTGCAGCCGCGAGTGACCCCCATGCTGGCGGCGGCCCACGAGGACACGCTCTATCATCGCGTCAGCTGCGGACTCTGCGGTATCGATGCCTATGCATCGACGGTGTCGGACGTGTATCAGGATCTCTTCGGCCAGGGCTCGTTCGTCGGCAAGGGCATCTATGACGTCGACGCCTTCGAGGCGGCCCTGGACGAGCGGGTGCCCGAAGGTGCGATGCTCAGCCACGACCTCTTCGAGGGGGTCTTTGCCCGGGCCGGCTTGCTTACCGGCGACGAACTGTTCGACGAGGCGCCCACGCACTACCAGGTCGCCGCCGCGCGCCAGCACCGCTGGGTGCGCGGAGACTGGCAGCTCTTGCCCTGGCTCTTCGGAAGGTACTCCCAGGCGGACGACGCGCCCGAGCGCTTGACCATCCCGGCCCTGGGACGGTGGAAGATGCTCGACAATCTGAGGAGGTCGCTCTCGGCGCCGGCGACCTTCGCCATGCTCGTGGCGGCCTGGCTGTTGCCCGTCTCCGGGGCCCGCGTGGCCTGGGTCTGGAGCGCCTTCGCCCTCGTGGCAGCGGGAGTGCCGGCGTTTCTGCCCGTGCTCACGAACCTGCTGCCTCGGCGACAGCGCATCTCGAAACTGGGGCACTTCCGGGATCTCGGCTTCGATGGCGTCGTGGCCTTGATGCGGGTCGCCATGGCGATGACCTTCCTGGCGCACCAGGCATGGCTGATGTGCGATGCCATCGGGCGCACTCTCTGGCGGTTGACGGTGTCGCGCCGCAATCTGCTCGAATGGGTGACGGCGACGCACACGAAGTCGGCGGCCTCGCTGGAGCCCGGGACCTTCGTCGCGAACATGCGGGCCGCGCTGGCGCTGGGATCACTCGCGGGCGTGCTGGTCTTCGTCCTTCATCCCGCGTCGCGGGCAGTGGCAGCGCCCTTCGTGGTTCTCTGGCTGCTATCGCCGTTCGTGGCTTGGCGAGTGAGCCTGCCCCTGAGCAAGGCCCAGCCGGGTCCGCTCTCGGCGAGCGACCGCCGGGTCCTGCGCCGCGCCGCGCGCCAGATCTGGCGCTTCTTCGCGACCTTCGTCGGCCCGGAAGACCACGGCCTGCCGCCGGACAACTTCCAGGAGGAACCGACGCCGGTCATCGCGCACCGGACCTCGCCGACCAACATCGGCCTCTATCTGCTCTCGACCGTCACGGCCCGGGAGTTCGGCTGGATCGGTCTGCTCGAGACGATCGAGCGTCTGGAGAAGACGCTCGAGAGCATCGGCAAGCTGGAGCACTTCCGTGGCCATCTCCTGAACTGGTACGAGACCCGCGAACTCCGTTCGCTCGACCCGAAATACGTGTCCACCGTGGACAGCGGCAACCTGGCAGGACATCTGTTGACCGTGAGCCGGGCCTGTCAGGAGCTGGCCGGGAGGCCTCTGTTCGGTCCGTTCGTGCTGGCGGGAACGGAGGACACCCTCGATCTCGTGCGCGAGCTGACGCAACAACTGCCGGCCGACGGCCGCACGCAGATTGTCAAGCCAGCCCACCTGGAGGAGGAGCTCGAAGCCTTCTCGGCCGAGCTAAAGCTGGTGCCGTCGTCCCTGGCGGACTGGCCCAGCCGGTTGGAGGCGCTGCGGCTTCGTTCGGACACGCTGGTCGACCTGGCGCGCGCCTTCGCCCAGGAGCACCCGAGAGGCGACCAGCACGAGCTGGTCTCGTGGTCGGAGCGGGTGCGGGCGGCCCTCCGAGGTCACCTGCGAGATGCAGCCCTGCTGACTCCCTGGGTAGCCCGGGCGAACGGCTCGCCGCTTCCCGCCGGCCTGGCCGAGGCACTTGAAGAAGCCGCCGTTCCGCTCTCGGCGCTGCCGGAGCTCTGCGCCGACGCGGCCCGGGAAGCGAGCGAACTTGCCTCGGGGCATGCCGCCAGTTCACCAGACCGGACCGATGAAATCAGTCGTCTCGAAGCCCTGGGTGCCTCGCTCCTCCAGGCGTCCGAGGACTGCCGGCAGGTCGTCGCGCGCCTCGACGCGCTGGCCAACCGCGCGACGGAGATGTTCCACGAGATGGACTTCTCGTTTCTCTTCGACCGGCAGCGGAAGCTCTTCTCGATCGGCTACCGGGTCGAGGCCTCGTGCCTGGATCCCAGTCACTACGATCTGCTGGCCTCCGAGGCCCGGCTGGCGACCTTTCTGGCGATCGCCAAGGGCGACATCCCCGCCGCTTCCTGGTTCCACCTCAGTCGCGCTTTGACTCCGATCGGACGCGGCTTCGCGCTGATCTCCTGGTCGGGCTCGATGTTCGAGTACCTCATGCCGGCGCTGGTGATGCCGACGCCCACCGGGAGCCTGTTGCACGAGACCTACCGGACCATCGTGAACTGGCAGATGGAGTACGCCCGGAAGCGAGGCGTTCCGTGGGGCGTCTCCGAGTCGGCCTACTACCTGCGCGACGTTCACATGACCTATCAGTACTCCAGCTTCGGCGTGCCCGGACTCGGCCTGAAGAGAGGGTTGTCCGACGACGTCGTGGTCGCGCCCTACGCGACGGCGCTGGCGGCGATGGTCAACGGCGCCGCGGCGGCAAGAAACCTGCAGGCCCTCGACGAACTGGGCGCGCGCGGCCCGTACGGCTACTACGAGGCGCTCGACTTCACCACGGCCCGTCTGCCCGAGGGACAGCGGCTGGCCGTGGTCAAGGCCTACTTCGCCCACCATCAGGGCATGGCCCTCCTGGCGCTGGCCAACGTGCTCCAGGATGGCTGCGTCCAGAAGCTCTTCAATTCCTCTCCGGCCGTGCAGTCGGTCGACCTGCTGCTGCAAGAGCGGCCTCCGCGTCACGTGGCCGTGGCCAGACCTCGCGCCGAGGAGGTCGGCGCTGGGCTCTCCGAGAAGTCCTGCCTGCCGTCGACGGTGAGGTGCTTCAGTTCCGCCAACCAGGACGTCACGGTGGCGCACCTGCTCTCCAACGGACGCTATTCCGTGCTGCTCACGACGGCGGGCTCGGGCTACAGCCACTTCCAGAACATGGCCGTGACCCGGTGGCGGGAGGACTCCACCCGCGACTGCTGGGGAAGTTACGTCTTCCTCCGGGATGTGAAGTCGGGAGCGGTCTGGTCGGCCGGCTACCAGCCGACGGGCGTCGCGGCCCAGGGGTACGAGGTCCTCTTCTCCGAGCACATGGCCGAGTTCCGCCGCCGGGACGGCACGATCTCGAGCAGCCTCGAGGTGGTGGTCTCTCCGGAGGAAGAGACGGAACTCCGGCGGGTCACGCTGACCAACACGGGCGACGAGGTCCGGGAGCTGGACGTGACCACCTATCAGGAGATGGTGCTGGCACCGAGGGAGGCCGACCAGTCGCACCTGGCCTTCTCGAAGCTCTTCGTCGAGACGGAGTGGGTGGCCGCCGAGGGGGCCTTGCTGGCCTCCAGACGCCCGCGGTCGGCGGAGGACAGGCCGATCTGGGCGGCCCACGTGATGGCCGTGGAAGGCGAGACAAGCGGGGAGATCGAGTACGAGACGGATCGCGCTCGGTTCCTCGGGCGCGGCCGCGAACTCCGCAGGGCAATCTCCGTGCTGGACGGCCGGCCTCTCTCGCAGACCGTCGGTCGCGTGCTCGATCCGATCCTGAGCCTTCGCCAGCGAGTGAGGCTCGCGCCCGGAGCCACTGTCCGGCTGACGTTCGCCATGTTGATCGTGGCCAGCCGCGAGGCAGCGCTCGAGCTGGCGGGCAAGTACCGGGAGGCAGCGGCGTTCGATCGCGCCGTGACGCTAGCCTGGACCCAGGCCCAGGTCCAGCTGCATCACACTGGCATCCGGCCGGAAGAGGCGAAGCTCTTCCAGAGCTTGACCGGCGCGTTGCTCTACTCCGACCCGTCGATGCGGCCGTCGGGAGAGATCCTCAAGCGCAACCAGCGGGGCCAGTCCGGCCTCTGGCCCCACGGCATCTCCGGCGACCTGCCGATCGTGCTCGTGACGGTCGAGGAGACCGGCGAGCGCGATCTGGTGCGGCAGCTCCTGAAGGCCCACGAATACTGGCAAGCCAAGGGGCTGGAGACCGACCTCGTCATCCTCAACGAGGAGCCCGTGAGCTACCTCTCGAACACCCAGTCGGCCCTGGAGGGAATGGTCCGCGCCGGCCGCGCCAACGTTCGGTCCGGGGTTCCGGGGGCGCGAGGCAACATCTTCTTGGTTCGCGGCGGCGCCCCCTCCGAGGGGCTGCCCCCGGAGGCGCGGGAACTGCTGCTGTCGGCAGCGCGCGTGGTCTTGCACAGCCGCAACGGCACGCTCGCAGAACAGCTCGGCCGCCCTCGTCGACCGGCTCGCACCGGGCTCTCGAAGACCAGGCGGCTTCCGGCCCCCGAGCCGGCGACTCGTCCGGCAAGGCTTGCCTCGGACCTGCAGTTCTATAACGGCCTGGGGGGCTTCTCGGCCGGCGGGCGCGAGTACGTGATCGCGCTGGCGGAGGGGCAGTGGACTCCGATGCCGTGGATAAACGTCATCGCTAATCCCACCTTCGGGTTCCAGGTTTCCGAGTCCGGGGCGGGCTACACCTGGTCCGGCAACAGCCGCGAGCGGCAACTGACGCGCTGGTCGAATGACGCCGTGGGCGACCCACCAGGCGAGGCTATCTACGTGATGGACCGCGAGACGGGCGAGTTCTGGTCGCCTACCGCCTTGCCGATCCGGGAGAGAGGCGGCCTCTACGTGGCCCGGCATGGTCCTGGATACAGCCGATTCGAGCGCACCTCCCACGGGCTGACTCTCACCTTGACCCTCTTCGTGCTGGCGGACGCACCGGTGAAGGTCGCCCGGCTGCAGCTCGAAAACCGCTCCGGCCTGCCGCGACGGCTCTCCGTGACCGCTTACGTCGAATGGCTGCTCGGAGCGCCGGTGAAGGCGGCCCGGCAGCTGGTGGTGACCTCGGTCGATGCCGCGACGGGAGCCGTGTTCGCCAGGAATCCGTGGGCGGGCGAGTTCGCCGAGCGGGTCGCCTTCGCCGACCTGAGCGGCCGGCAGACGTCGCTGACCGCGGACAGGGCCGAGTTCATCGGACGTCACGGGACGCTGGAGAGCCCGGCGGCGCTCGAGCCTCGAGTGCGATTGTCCGGCAGAGTCGGCGCCGGCCTCGACCCGTGCGCGGCCCTGTCAACCTCGCTCGAAGTCGGCCCGGGGGCCACGTCGGAGGTGACGCTCTTCCTGGGCGAGGGGGCCTCCGAGGAGGCCGCGAGGGAACTGGTGCGCTGGGCGCGCGCGACGGCGCCGGAGCAGGCACTCCAGACCGTCGTCGACGGGTGGGAGCAACTCCTCGGCGCCGTGCAGGTGAAGACGCCCGAGCCAGCGATGGACCTACTGCTCAACCACTGGCTGCTGTACCAGACAGTTGCCTGCCGGCTCTGGGCGCGGTCGGCCTTCTACCAAGCCGGTGGGGCCTACGGATTCCGCGATCAGCTCCAGGACTGCATGGCCTTGACGGTCTCCAGCGCGAACCTGGCCCGGGAGCACCTCCTGAAGGCGGCTGCCCATCAGTTCAAGGAAGGCGACGTCCAGCACTGGTGGCATCCGCCGTCGGGCCGGGGAGTGAGAACGCGCATCTCCGACGACCTGCTGTGGTTGCCCTATGCGGCGGCCCACTACGCGGAGGTCACCGCGGATCGCTCGGTCCTCGACGAACTGGCCCCCTTCCTGGAAGGCCCGGCGCTCGAACCCGGACAGCACGAGTCCTATTTCAGACCCGCTGTCTCACGGGAGACAGGCAGCCTGTTCGAACACTGCGCCCGGGCGCTCGATCGGTCACTAGCCGTCGGAAAGAACGGCCTGCCGCTGATCGGCACCGGCGACTGGAACGATGGCTTGAATCGTGTCGGACCGCAGGGACAGGGCGAGAGCGTCTGGCTGGGCTGGTTCCTGCTCGACACGATCGAGAAGTTCGCCCCTATTGCCGAGGCCACGGGACACGCCGAGAGGGCGCTGCCGTGGCGTCAGCATGTTCCGAAACTGAAAGCCGCCGTTGAGGCAGCCTGGGACGGCGCCTGGTATCGCCGGGCCACGTTCGACGACGGAACGCCCCTGGGCTCGGCGGCGAGCACCGAGTGCCGGATCGACTCGCTCGCGCAGTCCTGGGCGGTGCTCTCGGGGGCGGCCGACCCGGGGCGCGCCAGGCTCGCGATGCAAGCCGTCGACGAGCATCTGGTGCTCTCCGAGGAGGGCATCGTGCGCCTGTTCACTCCAGCGTTTGACCACATACCGGTCGACCCGGGCTACATCAAGGGCTACCTCCCCGGGATTCGCGAGAACGGCGGGCAGTACACGCACGCCGCCGCCTGGGTGGTCATCGCGAATGCATTGCTGGGCAACGGCAATCGCGCGGGAGAACTCTTCCGGATGCTGAACCCCATCCTGCACGCAGACACACGCTCGGCCGTCGCACGATACATGGTCGAGCCCTACGTGGTGGCGGCGGACGTGTACGCCGAGCGGCCTCACGTGGGGCGCGGCGGCTGGACGTGGTACACCGGTTCCGCCGGCTGGCTCTACCGCGCGGGGCTGGAGTGGATGCTCGGGGTGAGGGTCTCGGGCAGCCGGCTGCACGTGAATCCCTGCATTCCAGCGGCCTGGCGGCACTTCGACGTGTCGCTGCGCCACGGCACCTCCCGGTACGAGATTGCGGTCGAGAACCCGAGGGGGGTCGAACGTGGCGTGTCGCGGGTGGAGGTCAACGGCGCGACGCTGCCCGGCAACCCGGCGGTCATCGAACTGACGAAGGACGGCGGGGTACACCGGGTGCGGGTCGTGATGGGGTGAGGGCCGCGGCCCGGGCTTCGTCGGGGTGTGAGTTCTTGTCCGGAAGCCGCCTTTGGAGAGTGAGGATGTGGACTACAACCTTCGCAAGCCAGGACTACTGCTCCGGCCGGATTGTCAGTCGTCGACTGCGCTGGTCATCCTCGTGGCGTTCGTGGTCGTCTTGCTGGTGGCAGGCGGTCTCTTCGCCAGAGTTCGCCAGGCTCACGACGAATCAGGCAGCCCGGGGGAGACCCGTCGCGTCTCCGAAAGGGACTCTGCGGAGTGTTGGCCGCGGGAGAGGTGACACCTCCGGAGTTACACTGTCACCGGGACTGTGCCTTCAGCCATGGTGAGGCCGTCGCCTACCTCGTTGTCAGCCTGGGCGACACACGGGGCGCACAGAGCAGCAGAACGGTGAGGTCGAGGCGCTGGCCGCAACGTCGACCGGAGTTCAGTCGCCGGCTTTCTTCTCCACCTTGGCCTCGGCGAAGTCCGGGTGCTTCAGGTTCCTCGCAAACGAGTCCAGTTCCCGTTCGGCGATGTGCTTCGCGAAACCGTATCTCTCCTGGAGCTGTCCGCTGAGCACGTCCTTCTTGCCTGCCATGAGCTCCAGATCGTCGTTCGTGAACTTGCCCCACTTCGCGCGCACGTGGCCCATCATCTGCTTCCAGTTGCCTTCAATCTGATCCCAGTTCATGGCTCTTCCTTTCATCCAGCCGGGACTGTCCCGCCGATGGGGTGCATCGCAAGTTCCCGGCCAGATGACCGGGCAGACACTCTATCGACTCGACGAGAGGCAATTCGGAGGGCGAGGGCCCGGATAGTCCGGGCCCTCCGGACCTCACTTGTGAACCAGTTCGTTGACGAGCGCACCACCGAAACCGATGACCTTCAGCGGTCCGCTGCCCGTCAGCAAGCCCAGCGTGCCGACGCCCAGCGCCGTGTTACGGATGCGCACCTTCGAGTTGTCGCGGTGCTGACGAGGCGCGGGCTCGTGCCGGTAGTGGCGAGCGGGCTCGACACACTGTAACTCCTTCATGACAGGCTCTGGACGACGTCCCACGACGTGACAAGCCCTCCCGGGATGCAGATGACTGTTCCCGGAAGAGCGCCAGGACTGAACCGCTCTCCTGGCTGCGTTGGGTTCACGACTCATCGCTGGGCGCGGAGTCCCGGCTACCGGCAGCTGTTCACCGCCTGCCAGACGCAGGGTTGGCCTTCCCCGCCGCGAGCCTCGGCGCGACTCCTGGTCGCAAGGAATCCTCACTCCGGCGTTCTTCTCAACGCACGCGACCAGGGCACTGAATCGACCAAACGAAATCCAGCCCCGTGACACTATCACGGGGCTGGTGACACCCGGCAACAGGCACGGGTGCAGATGCCGTCTGGCTGGAATCCGAGGCTCGAGGGATGTCCGCGGGCTCGGTTCCAGGCTTCGACGGACGACCGTCTGCTACGGCATTCTCTCGACCGTTTCCGTGGTCGACATCTCGTCGTCGGAGCGAGTCTCGGTGCGAGTCTCGGTCCGCGTGGAATCGCCGCCGCCGTTCAGGATGGCGAGCGGGGTGTCGGCAGAGTAGGTCGTGACCGTGCGCTGGTTGTTCGCGGGAGTGGTGACCGTGGTCGTCGTGCGTCTATCCAGCCTTGCCGTCAAAGGCATGTGAGCGGTGCCGATCTGCGTGACCTCCGGGGTCATGACCTCGACCTGCCGCCGGGTGACGGTCTGGCGAGTGGTGGTCTCGTTCGTCCGGTTCTCGACCGGCGACATCGTCTCGGTGCTTCTCACGACCGTGGTGCTGGTGCCCGGCTGCTGTTCCTGGACATCGAGAATGGCCGAGCCATTCGTGACCTGTAGCTGCCCAGTCGGAGAGGTCTGGTAGTGCCTCAGGACCTTCGAGGTGATGTGCACGGGGGCTCGGGTCGTCACGGTCTGAGTCTCGACGAGCGGATCGGAGACCACGGTCTTGTAGGAGGTGATCGTCGTGGCGTTGTAGGGATCGGGAACGCCCGTCCCCTGCAGGTTGATGCGAGTCATCGACGTGTCGTAGAACTCGGGAGGCGTGGCGGCGGTGATCGGACCACCCTTCGGGATTCTCATCCAATCCTCCCAGGCGATCTCCTTGATCCGGTCGTTCTTGAAGTAGACGGGGATCATTCCGGTATCGGAGACGTTATGGCTCACGCCGAAGCGATCGACCCAGTAGATCTGCGAGAAGTCGGATGAGCGGACCAACCCCTTGGGAAAGGCCTGTAAGCTAGCAGGGCCGATCATGGGCGCCAGCGCCAGAACGATGGCGAGCACTCGCAGGAAGGATGTTGTCTTGAACACGGGGCACCTCCGGAGATAGCGATGGTAAGCAGAGCCTGTTTGCTCTTGCAGACGTTAGTAAAGCAATTGCTCGGCCAGCACTCCCGAGACGGCGCCGGCCTGCGCCACGGCGGGTTCCAGCCTCTCGCAGCCTCGGCTCTCTGCCCTCCCGCCGGGTCCGATGAGTCTCTTTCCGGCACTCGGTGTAACGAAGCCAGAGCGGCCGCGCCCGCCGTCAGTCGCCGGACTCGAGAAGAGACCCGGTTCGGGCCCGCTTGCCTGGCGCCCAGGGCGCCCGATGTTGCCCGATCAGCGCCTCCCGGGTCCGGCATGGGCGGCGTCACCCTTCGCAAGGCCTCAGGGAAGCTGGATTCCGCGGCCCCAACTCGTAACGCCGGGCCGCTGATGAATCCTCTCCCTGCAAGAGGCGATCCAATGAACATGAGGCCGGTTGGCAGAGAGCGCCGTGCTCGAGAAGCACAATCTCGTCGTCCCCAACTCGGGCGACCCGGAGTACGAGACGATACCGTTGCGCGGACTGGCCCGGGTGGGGACGAAGCCTTGCCTATCTTCTCGCGTCGCAGCAACAAGGGCCGCCGGGCGGCAACCAAGTTCGTGGCCCCGATCCCGGTGTCGCAGCTCTCGAAACAAGAAGGAAAGCCCCATGAAGAGAGTCCTCGTTCCGCTGCTGCTGTGCCTGGCAGCCGCCAGCCCGTCCCAGGCTCACCTGGCCCTGTCGGTGAGCGCGGACTGCGAATCCAAGGTCTATCTGGACGGGACGTATCTCGGGAAGACGCCGCTCGAGAAGAGCGTGCCGCACGGGACCTACACGCTCAAGCTCGAGAATGTCGAAACCGGCGAACTCAAGATCTACAACGTCGTGTCACCCGCATCGGTCAATGCCGAGAAGTCGATCGAAGCCAGTTTCGAGGGGCGCGCGAGCGAGGTGCGCCACCCGGCGAGACTCTCGCGCGAGGAACTCTCGAGCCGCATCGCTCAGCTGCGGGAGCAGTACGAAACAGGAAACCGCGGTCCCGCACGTGTGAGCGAGCCGCCTCCGAGCGTCGTTCAGGAGTCGTATGCGCCGGGCCCCTACGATCCGGATCGCACCGGCGGGATGTATGTCGCGCCGTCGGCCCCCCCGCCGGCCTACTACACCGCCTCGCCCGAGCCCGTCCAGGTGTATTCGCCTCCCGTCTACGCGACTCCGGCCTACACCTACCCGACGTATACCTACGGATCAGGTTACTACCATGATCCGAGCTACGACGCCGCCGGACTGATCCTGGGCACGGCCTTCCTGGGCAGGTCCTTCACCTATGACCACTCCAGGAACTACGGCGGACACGGCTACCCGCGTGACCACCGCCACGACAGCGGCCGCCACGACAGCGGGCGCGACCAGGGCGGGCACCGCGACAACGACCGCACCAGCACCAGGCGTCACGACGGAGGGAGCCACGACAGCGGCCGAAACGACAGCGCAGGCCACGACAGTGGGCGCCGCGACAACGACCGCAACGACAGCGCGCACAACGAGAGCTGGCGCGACAACAGCGGCGGTTCCAGCATCTGGCGCAACGGCAGCGGGACCCACGAGGGGCACACCTCCGGAACGACCTGGACGCCCGGCGCGGCCGCTCGGCCGGGCCCCGTGTCCCCGTTCGGCTCCAACGGCGGCCGAGGCAACTCCGATGGGCGGGGCCAGAAGAGCGGCGATTCATCGCACCGCTGGGGCTCCGGAACCCGTTGACCGCCGCTCGGAGCCGGGCGACGCCGAGAGACCTCACCGCTTCCTCTGGGCCGCGGCTGCCGCCTTCTTGACCTCTCGCGCCTCGGCGTTGTGGCCCAGCAAAGCGAGGAGGTCGGCCTTCAAGTAGAGGGAGACCGAGAGATCGTGCGGCAGGTGGGACAGGCGAGCGAGGGCTTGCTCGACCAGCTCGAGGGCCGTCCGGCAGCGGCTGCGCCAGAAGCCTGTACGTTCCGCGGCCGGGGTGAACCGGAGCGCGGCAAACTCGAGCCAGGCCATGCGATGCCAGCCGACGCCGTTGGCAGGCGAGTGCAGCAGCGACCAGATCAGAGCTCGCAGTGCGTTGTCCCTGTCACCCAGCCGTTGGGCGACCGCCCCGATCCGGTACCATACCGAACTCGACTCGCGGTCCAGGTCGAGCGCGTGATTCAAGATCGACCTCACCTCTCTTCTCGAGTTGCCGGCCGTCACGGCCCCGCCGACCTCTTCCTCGATGAGCCCGCCGCCGCTTGTCAGGTCGGACTGATCCGGAAGCTGGCGGGCCAGCGCATCCGCGAGCAACAGCCAGGCAGCCACGCATCGAGGCATGCGCTTCAGCAGGTCTCGAGCGAAGGAGAGCGCGGCCTCCTTGCCGGACTTCTCGCCAACCCGCCAGTAGTCGCCATGCCAGTCGCCGCTCAGGTCACAGTCCTGGAGCCGATCGGCCGGCGAGTTGCCCCTCGAGATCCTCGGAAAACCGTCCGGGCGACGGAAGGCGAGCCGGACCTGGCAGCCGTCGAGCCGCTTCAGTACCGCGCCGGCGACCTCGAGTTCGAGTACGTTGAACCCTTCGCGCAGCCAGCTCGGGTCGAGCCCGGCCGCCCACGTCCGGTCAGCCCCACCGGCGCCCTGGACACCGGAGCGGGCAACGAGCGCCACTACCGGGCTCTTCCGGCCCTCCATCCGAACCCGGAACGACACCTGGCCCGGTGTTGGCGCGTCGAGGCTGCCCGCGGGAACGTTCACCTGCAGGACGGGCGCCAGGATCTGCCCGCTGGCGAGCACCAGCAATTCGACGGGCACGACGGTCGAGCTGGCCGACGGGGTCCGGACCGCGGACAGGTCGATGACGCCTTTCAGCACGGTGTCACTGGCCAGAATCCCCTGGAACCTGGCGCTGATCTGGGGCGGCACGCCCGGCACGGCCGGCCGTGCGGGAACGGGGCTGGAGTGCGGCCTGGCTTGCGGCGTGGCTGACACGGCAGGCCGCGCTCGGGGCGAAGGCGGGCGCTGCGGGAGGGCAACCTCCGGCGTTCGAGAGAGCTGGAGGGCCGCGGCCATCATCAGCGCGAGCAAGGCTGCGAGGCCCGTCACGAGCCATGTCTTGAAACGCCGGTTCGAGGCGGCCGGCAGCGCGGCAGACGACGAGAAGCGAGTCTCGGCGGCAGGCCGGCGCCGCGAGGACAGGTCGCGCATGGCCGAGACGGACGCTTGCGACGTTTCCATGGAGGCGAGCGACGCAGTAGGCGAGGAGACAGGCCCGCCGACGTCGCCGCGAGCCGCCTTGCGTCGCTGGCGACCGTCCTGCGGGGCAAGCTCGCCCACCGTGGCCGACAGAGACTCGAGCGCGTCGGCCAGTTCGCGGGCGCTTCGGAAGCGCGCTCCCGGCTCCTTCTCGAGGGCCCGCATCACCAGGGCATCGCACGCTGCGGGAAGGGCCGGATCGATCGAGGAAGGCGGTCGCGGACGAGCTTCGAGGTGGCCTCGCAGCAGCTCCCCGGGGCTGTCGGAGACGAACGGGGTCTCGCCCGTCAGGGCCTCGTAGACGACGACGCCCAGCGAGTAGAGGTCGGAAGCAGGGCCGACGATCTCCCCGCGACACTGCTCGGGAGACATGTACGCCGGCGTCCCGAAGAGCACGCCCATGGCGGTGCGCAGACTTGCCGAGGTCAAGTCCTTCGCGATTCCCAGGTCGGTCAGCGAGAGCTTGTCGTCCCGATCGACCAGCATGTTCTCGGGCTTCACGTCGCGATGGACCGCGCCGGCGTCGTGGACGGCCCCAAGCGCCAGGGCGGCTTGCCCCAGCAACTCGAACGCCTTTGCGGGAGCCAACCGAGCCTTCATCAGCACTCGCAGCGACTTGCCTTCGATCAGCTCGTAGACGATGTAGAGCCCGGCCGGGCCGCTGCCCGAGTCGAGCACGCGCACGACGTTCGGGTGCGAGATGCGGGCCGCGAGCCTGGCCTCGGCCAGGAAGCGTTGCACCAAATCCAGGCTCCCCGACAGCTCCGGCTTCAGGTGCTTGAGCGCGACAGGCCGCTCCAGTCCCGTCTGCCAGGCGCGGTAGACCGAGCCCATCCCGCCTTTCGCGATGGGAGCCTCGATGCGGTATCGGCCCTCGAGCCCCAGACCGCGTTCGATCGCTTCGAAGTGACTCATGGATGCGGGAACGGGTCGCGTGACTCGATCACGGGTGCGAGCCGGGCCTCATCGCCCTGTTGCCTGTCAGAATGAAGCAATCCGGGCCGGATTGGCAACCCGGGAGCGTTCACCCCAGATACGTTCCCGCCGCTCCCAGGATGCGCGACAGGTCGGGATTGGAGCAACGAGTCGTCCGCCTGGCGCCAGGGTAGCGGACTCCCGGGCCGAGTTCAGCCACGCTTCGCCGAGGTCCGCCGCCGCGGCGTGGGGCGGTTCAGCACGAGCACCTCGTCGATGAGGCCGCGGCCGGCACCGCGGCTGTTGATGGCGCGTCGCGCCTGGACCTTCACGATCCGGAAATCCCCGTAGAGTTCGCGCACCAGGTCGGTGTTCGAGTTCGAGAGCATCAGCCGACAGCCGCGCCTATCCAGCTCGCGGTAGACCGCGGCCAGACGGCGCTGATCGGCCTCGTCGAACGCCTCGCGCGTGTAGGCCGTGAACGAGGCGGTGCGCGAGAGCGGCTGATAGGGCGGATCGAGATAGACCAGGTCGGCCGGCTGGGCCGAGTCGAGCACCGCTTCGAAGGGTTGCACCCGCAACTCGACGCCGGCCAGGGCGCGAGAGGCCGCGCGAAGGCTCGAGGTCCGGCAGATACGGGGCAGCCGATAGCGTCCGAACGGAACGTTGAAGCGGCCGGCGCTGTTGAGCCGGTAGAGCCCGTTGAAGCAGGTGCGGTTGAGATAGAGCATCCGGGCAACCCGCTCCGGCTGGGTCAGCGTTTGCGGATCCAGGCTGCGCACCTCGTAGTAGAACTCCTCCTCGTTGCGATAGCCGCGCAGCCGCCGGATGACCCCCTCGACGTCGTCGCGCACGACCTGGTAGGCCTCGACCAGCTCGGGGTTCAGGTCCGACAGCACCGCTCGCGCCGGAAGCAGGTGGAAGAACACCGCCCCGCCGCCGAGAAACGGCTCGTGATAGACGCCGTACGAACCGGGCGCGGGGAAGTGGCGCGCGAACTGCTCGAGAAGTTGCCGCTTGCCGCCGGCCCACTTCAGGAACGGCGCGGGTTCGGCCTGCTCATCCCGGGAGCGGCCGTCTTCGCCGGAGGAATCCATGCGCCCTTGATACCACAACCGCCGTGGCGGCGGCGGGAAGCGCGAAGAGCGGGCCTCTCAAGGACGCCGCTCGGCGGCGGTGAGCGCAAGCTTGCGGAAATAGGAGAGATCGCGCTGCATCTCGGGCTCCAGCGTCTCGTAGACGCCCGACTGTACGAGCGGCATCAGCGATGCGAGCGTGGCCGGGTCCCGCAGGCGGCCCAGCCCGCGGGCGGCCCACTCGCGCACCATCGGCTCGGGATCGTCCTGCATCAGCTTGCGGAACGCGGTCTTGGCGAGCTGGCAGCGAGTCAGGGCCAGATAGCGGCAGACCAGGCCGCGGATGCTCGCTCGGCTGTCCATCAGGGCCGGAAGGATCTTCGGCCCGAAGGCGCCGTCCTCCGAACGCGCCACCATCTCGAGCGCATGGAGCCAGACGCACTCGTCCGGATCGCTCAGCGCCTTCTCGAGCAAGGCCCGGAACCGCATCGGGGCCTGGGTCTGCCGGATCGATTCGAGCAGGCAGACGCGGCCCAGCGGATCCAGCGAAGCGAACTCCTCGAGCAGCTCCGGAGCCAACGCATCTGCCGACTCTGGCAGCAGCACCCGGTCCCGCGCCTCGCGGCACGGCGCAAGCGCCTCGCGGAGATAGGGCGGCAACGCCCCGAAGGCCGGGTCCGAGAGCCAGGCGCCCAGGTGGCGCACCGTCTGCGGGCTACGCATGCGTCCCAGCGCCTCCGCCGCTCGGAAGACGATCGGCAACTCCGGGTCCGAGAGTCTCTCGACCAGCGGGTTCTCGGCCCGTCTCGAACCGGCCGCGCCCAGGTACTGGCAGGCCAGCCGGCGAACCGCGGCGATCGGGTGCGACAGGCAACCGAGCACCGTCTCGCCCAGGTCGAGCCGCCCGGCCCTGAGTAACTCGGCCAGCAGCCACTCGCGCACCGGACCGTCGCCCTGCACGAGCGCCCACTGCACGAACGACCGGAACCATCCCGGCGCGGGTGAGACGGCCACGGCCCTGGCCAGCACCCACGCGCGATGACCCTCCGGCTCCCCTTCGCGGCGAGGCTCGCGCAGCCAGGTTTCCCAGTCGCCCAGACAGGCCCGGCGCCAGTCGGCGGCCGCCGCCTCGAGCAGCGGACTGCCCGCGTCGGCCATCACCGCCGCGGCGTCCGCCTCCGGTTGGCTCCCGTTCCGTTCGTCCTGAAGAGCCGGGGCCGCGTCTCGAAGGACGCCCGCCCGCTCGAAGTGCAGCAGGCCGGCCAGCCGGGCGGCCATCGAGCGGGCCTCGGGGTCGACCGCGAGCCAGGCCTCCTCCACGAGCCGCACCGGCACGGGCCGCAGCGCCGTCGCCCACAGTTCGAGAGCCAGGCTGCGCACCTGCGGATCGTCGTCGCGGGTGAGGTCCAGGGCCAGGAACTCCTCGCGCAGCGAGCGGGCCAGGGCGGGCCGCGACATCAGGAACCGCAGGGTGCGCCGGCGCAGCCAGACCGACCGGTGCGTGAGGGCGGCGCGGGCCGACGGGAGCCCGGAACTCTCCCTCTCGGCGGCGGAGGCGAATTCCTCGAAGACGCGATAGGTCTGCCGGAACGGGGCCAGGGCGCGGCGGAGCTGGACCTCGGCGCGCTCGTAGGTGGCCGAGGCGAGCTGGGCCTCGAAGAACTCGTAGCTCTCCGGACAGTCGCGGGCGGCCAGGCAGATCATCGCGGCGTGGTCGACGTAGGGCGAGCGCCGGCCGATGAGCCGGGCGGCCTCGTCCCAGGCGCGCGCCGGGTCGATCTCGCCCAGCGTGCGCAGGCACAGGCCGGTCACGACCGCGGAGGAGTCGGTCAGCGACCTCACGAGGTCCGGGACTATCTCGGGCTTGCGGCAGAAGCGAATCCGGTGGGCCGCCTCCTCGCGCGCCCAGGCGGTCGGCTCCCGCAGCTTCTCGAGCACCGCGGCCAGCTCGGCGCCGGAGAGTTCGGCCTGCTCGTCCTCGACCCCGAAGACGGGGACGTCGAGGCTGCGAATCAGCCGGTACAGCTCGAGGAACCGGGCCTTGCGCACCTCGTCGTCCAGGCCGCGAGTGTCGCGCCAGGTCGTGTTGGCGTCGTAAGGATCGAGCTGCAGCAGGCTCTGCGGCTCCACGCCGTAGTACTCGGCCTGCTCGGCGAGCGGCGAGCCCGGGTAGATCTTGCACATCGCCAGCACCGCCACCTCGGCGATGTGTTCGTGGTTGCGGCGGACGAACTCCAGGGTCAGCGCGTGGTCCTCGGCGGTCTCGCCCGGGAAGCCCACGATCAGGTTGATGACGTTCATCAGGCCGGCCTCGGACCCCATCCGAAGCACCAGGTCGGCGTCCTCGATGCGGAAGCCCTTGCGCATGCGGTTGAGCACGCGCTGGGAGCCGCTCTCGATGCCGTAGACCAGGGCGTGGATGCCGCCCCGGCGCATGCGCGCGAAGAGCGGCCGGTCCATCAATCGATGAACGACGGCGTTACCCCACCAGCGCACCGGCAGGCCGGCCTCCGCGATGGCGTCGCAGACCCTGCCCAGGTGCGGCAGGTTGCCGTTGAGCAGCAGGTCGTTGCAGCTGAACATCGAGATGCCGTGGCGCTCGAAGTGGGTGCGCATCTCGGCGACGATGTGCCCGGCGCTGCGATGACGGAACCCCGGCCAGAGCAACCGCTCGTAGCACATCGAGCACTTGCGGATGCAGCCCCGGCTGGTCAGGAACGGCAGGAACGGCTTGTCGTAGATGGAGAGGTCGAACTCGTCGAAGCTGGGCGGCGGGATCAGGTCCAGGTTCTTCTCGGCCTCCCGTGGCGTGAAGGCCGCCTCGCGCCCGCCGTGCCGCCAGGCGACGGCGCCCGGGATGCCGGTCAGCGGCCGGCCGTCGAACCAGGCCGTGACCACGTCGAGCAACGTCTGCTCGCCCTCGCCCTCCACGAGCACGTCGATGCGATCGAGGTGCTCGCGCAGCTCCCGCAGGCAGGCCCGGTCGTCGAACTCGGCGGGCCGGAAGCCGGTGAGCCCGACGGAGGCCGCGTCGCCGGGCCGGTCCAGCCGCACGCTGGCGCCGCCCACGACGAACAGCTTCCGGCAGCCCCGCCGGCGCAGCAGCGAGATCAACTCCAGCGTGAACATCACGTTGGCGCCCTGGCACGAGAAGCCGAGCACCGGCGCGGGGCTCTCGGCCAGCTCGCGCGCGTAG
>CAZSVK010000010.1:17944-30677 GCA_964610245.1 uncultured bacterium | reverse complement strand
TTTCAGGCCTCCGCGCCGGCGGGGGCCTTCTCGATGTCCGGACCGGACGACAGCTCCCGAAACCGGACCGGCTCCGGGACCTGTCACCGGGTCTGGCGTTCCGGGGTATGGCCCGGATGCTCAAGCTGGCTGGACGCGATGTCGATAGTTCGCATGACCGGGAATGGGTACTCCCTGGCGGGCTGGCATGCCGTCGCCATCGAGCGGGTGCCCACCGGACCCAGCGGCGAAAGGAGCCGCCGACCATGAGACGAATCGCGTTCACCCTGGCTCTGTGTCTGGCCCTTCTGGCGGGCGGTCAGCCGGCCTATCCCCAGGAGCTGAGTGAGGACGACTTCGACGACCACGGCACGGGCCTGGTCCTGCGTCCCATCGACGGCCTCGACGGGGTCGACTCCCCCTCCCGGGTGATTCACAAGTTGAAACCGGTGGTGCGGCCTCCGGCCCCGGCCGTCGAATCGCCTCAGCCTCCGCCCGTGGCGCCCAAGCCGGTCAAGCCTCCGCCCGCCAAGGTCGCCGGTCGCGATCTGGTGCAGCCCGGGCCCAAGCCGATCAACGGGAAGAAGGCCGTGACTCGTCTCGAGCTGGCCTCCATCCTCGACCGCTACCTCGACTACATCAAGGCCCAGAAGTCCGACATCGAGCAGAAGATGGAGACCATTCCCATCCAGAAAGGGCTGCCTCCGCAGATGCTCGAGAAGCTCGACAAGCTCTTCACCGACCTCGATGGCCTGGCCACCGAGGAGGTCAATCTCGCGAAGATGGTCAAGGACCTCTCCGGTTCGGTTCACGAGCAGGGCGTCGAGATCCACAAGCTCAAGATCACCGACATGGTCACCGAGCGCCGCCTGGATCGCCTGGAGCACGCCACCGGACTCGCCAAGACCGCCGGCCCGGCCCCCGAACTCACCGCCGAGGAGCGGGACGATGCCGGCCGGCTGATGGACCGCGTCCAGAGACTGGAAGACCTGCTCTACCAGAGCCTGACCCAGCTCGCCGAGAACACCACGCAACTGGCCGAGGTCGAGCAGTCGGCACCCGGTGTCAAGCACAAGAACGCCGCGGCCGCCGGCCGGAAGGCGCCGGCCGGACTGTCCCGCGCCGAGCCGCGAATCCCCTTCGCGGCCGCGGGCGGCATCACCATCGGCGCCGAGCGGCAGGCCTACCGGCGCAAGCTGATGCAGCGGGTGCGCGAGAAGATGGATGAGGCCGTGGGCAAGGGTGCCAGCGCCAGGTCCTCGAAGCAGCACGCTCCCCCCGCGCAGCCGGCCGCAGCCTCGGAGACCGAGGTTTCCGAAGCGCAGCCCTCCGACCCCGGCCAGGATGACGAGACCGCATCCACCTCCTCGACGGAAGCCTCCGACACCGGCAGCTTCGACGACGAGACGGAAGAGGATCTCCCCGAGCTCATCGATCAGGCCAAGAACGATCTCTGATCCGGCGCGCGCCGGCTCGACAGGAAGGAACCCCAGGTCATGAAGAGTTCCGTCGTCTCCCTGGCCCTGGCGGGCCTCCTGCTCCTCGAGCCCACGGCAGCCCTTGCTTCGGGCCATCCGGGTCACACGAGTCCCTCGGAGGCCCACGACGCCACCTACTGGCTCGAGAGCGGCACGGCCCTCTATGCCGAGGGCGAGCCGCCCGGGGCCGCCCGGGCCTACCGCAACGCCGTGGAGGCGGACCCGTCCCGGGCCGACGCGCGCTACGACCTTGCGGTCGCACTCGAGGCGCTGGGTGAGACGGCCGAGGCCGAGCTGAGCTATCGCAAGGCGCTCGTGCTGGCCCCGGTGCTGGCCGAGGCGAACGTCGGCCTCGCCGGGTTGCTGGCCCGCACCGGTGACCTGGAAGGCGCTCGCGACTCGCTCCGGGAGGCGTTGAAGTCGCGGCCGCGCGACCCCTCCATCCACCACCAGTTCGGCCTGCTCCATCTTGCGCAGGGCCAGCCTGCACTCGCGGCCGACTCCTTCGGCCAGGCGCTGCAGCTGAATCCTCGCTTCGAGGCGGCCCGACTGGGGCTGGGCCAGGCGCTCCAGGCTTCCGGCAAGGCGGCCGAGGGCCAGCGTTGTTCGAACCAGGCCCGCGCCGAACTCTCGCCGGCGGCGCTTCACGAGTTCGACAACGAGCTCGCGGCCTGGACTCCCCGGGAGGCCCCGGCGCTCGAACTGGCTGCCAATCCCGCGATCGCTGCGCCGGCGCGGCAAACGAGCCTGAAGGTAGCGAAGTCCCCGCCGGTTGCGATCGCGCGGGCCGCGAAGTCGCCCGCGCGCCGGATCGTCGTTGCCGAGGCCAAGCGCGCTGCCGCGCCCGTCAAGTCAGCCTCCGCCAGCGCGGGCCACCCCCGGCTGGCCGAGACGCTCGGCTGCATGGCCGTGGCCGCGCCGCTCTCGCGCCCAGCGCCTGTCCAGGCCGGGGCTTCCGCCCGCCC
Source organism: uncultured bacterium (assembly GCA_964610245.1). Taxonomy (GTDB): domain Bacteria; phylum Muiribacteriota; class UBA6191; order JACPRK01; family JACPRK01; genus CAZSVK01. The sequence continues at coordinate 28,255 of CAZSVK010000010.1, read as the reverse complement.
CTTGCCTACCTCTCCCGCCGTCGCCGGCCTATCGCAACTCTCTCGTGGAAACGATCGCGCGGCCCTGGAGTTGCTCTCAGCCGCGGTCGAAGCATCCCCGTCCGACGCGGCGGCGGTCAACAACCTCGCCTGCGCCCAGGCCAGGCTCGGCTATACCGACCTGGCCCGCGCGCTCTACGACCTGGCCGGCCTCGACGATTCGGCCGCCGGGCGCACCGCCACCACCAATCGCCGGTTGCTCACCGAGATGATGGCCGGGCGCCGGACCCCGTCGGTGACCGTGCAGGGCGGCCTGGCCGTGCTGAAGTAGGGCGGCCCGGGTCCGGCCCTCACCTTCGGAGGTTGTGCTAGACTGCTCTTCCGGGCTCGGACGCCCGGGGGAGAAGCCATGACCGACTGCAACTGCTCCATCGGGGTCGATCTGGGCGGCACCAAGCTCGCCGCTGGCATCGTCACGGACGACGGCAAGCTGCTCGTCTCGGACCGGTCGCCGACCCGTTCGCGCGCCGGCTACGAGGCCGTGATCCAGCAGATTGTCGAGCTGGTGCGGTCGCTGGCGTCCCGGGCGGGCATCTCGCTCGACCATGCCCACTCGGTCGGGGTCGGCGCGGCCGGCCAGATCGACGTGAGCACCGGCGTGATCCACCATGCCGTGAACCTGTTCCCCGAACGCGACATTCCGTTCGGCCCACTCATCGCCGAGCGGCTGTCGCTGCCGGTCGTGGTCGACAACGACGTGCGGGCGAGCACCCTGGGCGAGTACCTCTTCGGCTTCACCGCGCGCGTGGAGTCGCTCTACAACGTGTTCGTGGGCACCGGCGTCGGCAGCGGCTACATCCGGCGCAACCGCATCATGCGCGGCCACGGCAACTCGGCTTGCGAGATCGGCCATCACTCCATTCGTTTCGACGGCCGCAGGTGCGGCTGCGGCAACCGCGGCTGTCTCGAGCAATACACGGGCGGACTGGCCATCGCCCGGATGGCCCGCAACGCGATGCAGGCCGAGGGTGGCGCGACGATACGGGAGTTGTGCGGGGGCGACCCGGAGAAGGCCAACGGCGCGGTGGTCGCGGCTGCCGCGGAGCGGGGCGACCCGGCCGCGCTGAAGCTGATCGACGACGCCGGCTTCTATCTGGGTTGCGGGCTGGCCAACATCATCAACCTTTTCAACCCGGAGGTGCTGATGCTGGGCGGCGGCGTGATGAAGATAGGCGAGCGCTTCCGGGCGGTGGCCGAGAAGACTGCCGTGGAGCGGGCTCTCGGCAGTGCCGGGGCCTCCACGCGCTTCGTCAGCTCGCAGCTCGGCGATGCGGCCGGCCTGATCGGCGCCTCCTGCCTCTGGCGGGTCGACGCCGAAGGCGGCATCCAGGCCGTGCGGTAAGATAGATCCAGGACGCAAGCGGCCTGGCACGGTCGGTTCAACAATTCATTCAATCCGAGGCCGAGGTTTGTCGATGTCTCCTACAGGAGGCCGTCTCGCACCCGGGACGCCGCTCTCCTTGCCGCAGCTTCGCCCGCCATGGCGCTCCAGAGTTACAAACAGGTTCTCGATCTCGGCAGCCGCCACCTCAAGGCGGTGACGGCCAGGGTCCTGGGCAGGGGTAAGTTCCAGGTTTCCCGCCACACGCTGGTGGATGCTCCCCCAGAGCCGGTCTTTCGCTCCAATCCGGTGGAGGATCTGGAGATCCCGCAGTCCTTCGCGCCGCCGTTCAACCAGCTCGTGCGCGAGGCTTCCCTCAAGAAGAGCAACGTGATGCTGCTCTACCCGGACTTCCCGTTCGTCGTGAACATGGTGACGGTGCCGTCCAAGGCCACCCCCGAGGAGAAGAGGAACGCCATCGATCAGGATGTGGCGACCTACATCCCGTCGGGCCAGGACCGCCGCGAGTGGCTCATCGAGACGAAGGAGATCGGCCAGCTCCACAACAACGTGCTGATCCTCATCGCGATGATCCGCCGCGACCACATCCTGGACATGGGCGGCTGGATCCAGCGAACGGGTGTGAACCCGATCGTGGTCGACACCTCCATCCTCAACGCGATCAACCTGTATCACGACTACCTGACCGACGGTGAGAACGTCGACAAGAACATCGCGCTGATGAACTTCGGCCACCACTCGAGTTCGGTGGTCATCTTCAAGCAGGGCAAGCTCACGACCTTCCACAACCGGTGCATCGGCACCGGCACCGAGCAGCAGTTGCTCGTGGGCGGCAAGGCGTTCACCCGGCGCATCATGGAGCACTTCAAGCTCACCGAGGACGAGGCGGAGGAGTACAAGAAGAACGAGGTCTTCTTTCTCCCCGAGTTCGTCCCGGAGCAGGACAAGATCGCCAACTACCAGGTGATCAAGCCGGTCTTCGGCGAGCTGGTCAAGGGCCTGTTCGCCATCACCGAGCACTACGTGGCCCGCTTCCGCGAGTTCAAGGTCGACGAGATCATCCTCACCGGCGGCGGCGCGAACTTCTCCAACATCGACGTGGTCCTCGGCGGCCACCTCAACACCTTCGTCCGTTCCGGCGCCGACCTGGTCAGCATCGTGGACGGCAGCGGCAACGAGCTTGCCAGCGAACTCAAGAACACACTCGCCCCGGCCATCGGCGGCTTCGCCAGGGACTGAAGAAACCCGATGAAGGTCAACTGCGACTTTCTGCCCAAGGAATACAAGAGCTTCCTGCTCGACGTGCGGGCCCTCGCGGTCGTGATCGTGCTCACCGCCCTGACGGCCGGCGCCTGCGTCTTCAGTCTGACCGCGGCGGCGCGCGAGCGCTCCACGTTGGCCAAGGACAACCAGCGCGCCCAGGCCGAGCTGGCCGACGTCTTCAACCAGCTCAAGTCGGTCACCTACGACCAGGTCGCGATCCAGGAGCTGATCACGAAGTTCAAGTTCATCCAGCGGGCGATGGGCGCCAGCGACTACCCCTACCTCCGCTTTTACCAGAAGCTCGAGAATGCGCTGCCTCGCAGCCCGGAGACCCAGCTCAAGAAGGTGGCCGTCCTCCAGCTCCAGCGGCAGGAGGGCGAGCGCTTCTCCATCTCCGGCAAGGCCCGCGAGCGCACCGACATCACCCAGTTCGAGAAGAACATGGACCGGTCCCGGGCCGGCACCAAGCAGGACTTCCAGGAAGTGAAGGTCCTCAACAGCACCTACGAGCCTCGAGAAGACCAGTGGTCCTTCGAGATGCAGTTCACCTTCGTCCCTTAGCGCAGAAGCCATGAAGAGCCGGCAGAAAACCCTGATGGTCAACATTGGCCTCTACGTGGCCATCGGGATCGTCGTCCTGTTCAACCTGTACTTCTGGAAGACCTACGTCACGCAGTCGCGAGGTCAGATCCTCGAGATGCGCGCCTCCCTCGACCGGCTCCAGAAGGAGCGGGACGCCAAGAAGATCGACCTCGAGAAGAGCAACCAGAAGAAACAGACGTACGAGGCCGAAACCGAGAGCCGGCGGCATGAACTCGAGAGTTACGGCGATTTTCTCAAGAAGCTCAGCGAGAAGCCCGACCAGATCGAGCGCCTGCAGAAGGAGATCGAGGAGCTGGGCCTCCAGATCAACAAGGTCACCTACAACCCGATGAGCCGGGGCGAGGGCGCCAACTACTGGACCTTCAACTTCGTGCTCGAGCTGGAGGGGCCCTACCGCGAGTTCAAGCGGCTGCTCTACAAGCTCCCCAAGATGCCGCAGATCTTCCGAATTCAGAGCTTCCAGGTCCTCAACTTCGACAACGCCCGCCACAACTGGGAGGTCAAGCTCCAGCTCGAGACCTACTTCAGTGGCCAGAGCTGAGAGAGCGAGATGGCCAGCTCCAAGAAGAAAGAAGCCGATCGGATCAGGACCCAGCTGATGATCCTCGCGGTCATGCTGGTCCTGGTCGTGATGGTCAACCGGCAGAAGCTCATGACCGCAATGGGCATGGGCGGCACCAAGAAGGGTCCCGGCAGCGCCACGCCCGCGGGCCAGGCCAATACCGGAGGCGCCCCCCTGCCGAGCGGCGTCGGCGGCGCCCCTTCGATGCCCACGGTTGACGGCTCGGGCCCCGTGGAACCGGCCCAGACCCCTTTCGACATTCCCACGCTCAGTCCCGAGGTGATCGCCAAGCTCAAGGCGCGCGCCTCCAACAAGCCGATCGACGAGGAGGTCGTGACGCCTCGCGAGATCGAGCGCACGATCAACCCCTTCACCACTTTCAAGGCCGACGCCGAACTGCACGTCGCCGAGGGCGGCGAGGCCGGCCCCACGATCAAGCAGCCCGTCCCCGGTCCCGGCCCGGGATCTCCCGGTCCGACCCAGAGCGATCGCGCCATGCGCGTGCAGCAAACGCTCGTGCCCTATCGCTCCTACGGCGTCATGACGCTCGACGGCGAGCGGCAGGCGATCGTCAAGCGCGAGGGCAACGTGGTCCCGTTCCACCTGCGCTCGGGCGATGCGCTCGAGGGCGTCGAGTTCGACCTCCGCGTTCACCTGACGGCCGACAACCGCGTCTGGATCGAGGACACCGACAAGGACGTCAAGGAGGCCGAGCGCTTCTACGAACTCGGTGCCGGCAAGCCCAAACTCGTCGGCCCCGCCGTGCCGGTCGTGCCCTCGCCGAAGGGCTCCGGCGGGGCCCTCCCCGGCGCTGAGCCCATGGGCGTCTTCCTGGAAGAGACCTTCGAGTAACGCGTCCGGACCTCCCGCAGCCCCCCAGCCAATCCCCTCAGTCGAACTCCACAGTCGCAGCAAGGACGGTCCCCCCGATGAGCGCTCCAGCCCTTCGCTCCCCCACAGACCGACAGTTCCCGGGCGTGCCCGATCCGGTCGTCCAGGCCTACTTCCTGAAGAAGATGGTCCTGGCCAGCCGTGACGCGGTGCAGCGAAACACTCGCGGCGTGCTCGATCTGCTGCTGCGCCTGGAGCCGGAGCTGGCCGTCTCGGTCCTCCGCGAGCTGGACACCCAGGCCGCCGCCGGCCTCGGCCAGTTGCTGCTCCACCTGCTCTGGGAGGATCCCCGCCCCGAGGTCCAGGCCCCCGCGCTGAAGCTCCTGGGGATGCAGCCCGAGCGCGAGCAGTTCCTGCCCGAGTTGCTGCGCCTCCGCAAGCATCTTCGCAGCCCGCGGGCCGTCTCGGCGCTGGTCTCGGTGCTCGGTTGCGTGGGCCGCGAGCTCCCGTTCCGCCTCTTCAAGCCGTTCCTGGCCCATCCCGACGCCCGCGTCCGGGCCAACACGCTCGAAGCGCTGCTCGACCGCCTGCACCCGCGCCTGACCGAGGTCTTCGCCGTGATGGTCAACGACCCCAGCCCCCGCGTGCGGGCGCTCGCCGCGCTGGCTCTGTGGCGACTCGGAAGGCCGGTGCTGACCAGCTTGCTGGCCGAGTCGGAGGACCCCGCCGCAAGGCTGGCCCTGGCCCACGCCGCCGGCCGGGTCGGGCAGGACGCGAACCTGGCCGACGCGCTCTTCGCCATCGCCGGCGACGAGGCGCTGACGCCCGAGTTGCGCCGCGCGGCCGCATCGGCCCTCGGCACCGTCGCGTCCCGGCGGGACATCTCCCGGTTGATCGGCGTGGCCTACAAGGCAGGCGTGCTCGACGTACGCCGTGGCCTGGTCGCCAGCGCCGCCTCGCTCGACGCGGAGGGCACCGCCGCCTACCTGACGCAGGTGCTCGAGAGGCTTGGCGCCACCACGCGCCACCGGCAGCTGGCCAGCACGCTCTCGCTGATCGGCGTGCTGCACGTGCAGCCGCAGCCGTCCGTGCTCGAGCCCTACCTGGCCCATCCCGACAGCCGGGTTGCCGCTAACGCCACCGAGACGCTCGGCGCCCACGCCGCCGACGATTCCGTCTCCCGCTCGCTCTCGCGCTCGCTCTCGCATCCGGCGTCGCGGGTCTCGGCCAACGCCGCCGTTGCGCTCTGGAGGCACGGCTGCGTCGAGGCGTTCAGCCGGCTCCGGGTCCTGGCCGGTGACGCGGCCGCCGGCGCCAGGGCCAGTGCCGCCTGGGCCTTCGGACGGTTGGGCGGGTTGCTCGCCCAGGATGCCGTCCGGCCGCTGCTCGAGGACCCCGACGAGAACGTGCGGCACTGGGCCTTCGAGGCGTTGCGCTAGACGCAGTACCCGGTGGCGGCGGGCTGTTTGCTGCCATGCTCTTCCCTCGGTGCAGGAAGAAAAGAGTGTTGCAGCAGGCGTGCCTCCATGCGCGGCCGGGGTGGACGATCCCTCCGGCAGGACCTCGTTCGATCGAGAACCGGTCGACGGGGTCACCATCGAGATGCCACCCCCGGACCTCACGAGGTGGATACGCACCGCCCTGGCGCCCGACCCGGTCCGCTCCAGCCGCCAGCCGGCTCGCCCGCAGGCTGACCCTGCTGGCGCAGCTCTCCCGGGCCGCCGCGGTGGGGGAGGGGGAAGAGTCGCTCTACGACCGCGTGCTGTCGCTGCTGCTTCCGGAGTTGGCTCCCGACACCGCGGTCGTCTTCGTGAAGGTCCGCGGCGAGGAGAAGCTGCGGCCGCGCCGTTTCCATCGATCCTCGAGGATGGCGGCCGACGCGCCCATCAAGATCAGCTCCACGGTGGTGTCACGCGTCCTGGCCGATCGAGTTCCGTTCCTGGCCAGCGATGCGGGCGCGACGCTCGCGACCAGCAACTCGATCCGGGCCCAGCGCATCCGATCGGACAGGGAACCGGCCTGGGGTTGCCGCTCTGCAAGCAGATCGTGGAGCGCCACGGGGGCGGCATCTCGGTCGAGAGCGAGCCGGGCCAGGGCACCTGCGTGACGATCCTGCTGCCGGCGATCGGGTGAGGCGAAGAGCCAAGGTCCCGGCAGTGTCTTCGAGAACTCGCATCGCTCTGCCATCGATGGTTCTGCTTCACCACAGAGCGCATCGTTGTTGACTCGGGGGTCGAGGCATGGTATCGTCCTGCGCTGTCAAAGCAGGGGCCGCCGGCTCCTCACCTTCAGGCACTGTCCAAAAAGGTCAAGCTCGATGCCCGGGAGAGCGCCCATGCTTTGGCCGTTCCCTGGGTTTTTCATTTCGAGCCGCGAGAGCGGAGGAGGTCGGACATTCTCAAGACCAAGCGATACCGCGTCAACAGGGCCATTCGAGTTCCCAGATTGCGGCTTATCACGGAGACCGGCGAGGCGCTCGGAATCGTCAGCTTGGCCGATGCGCTCCGGCTCATGGAAGAGCGAGGGCTAGACCTGGTCGAGGTCTCGCCCGACGCCGATCCCCCCGTTGCCCGTTTGATGGACTACGGGAAGTTCAAGTACGCGCAGGAAAAGAAGAACCGTGAGGCCCGGAAGCGGCAGAAGAACGTCACCCTCAAGGAAGTCAAGATGCGGATCAAGATCGGCCGCCATGACTTCGACTTCAAGCGCGATCACGGCATCGAATTCCTCAAGGCGGGTCACAAGCTGAAGGTCACCGTCACCTTCGCCGGCCGCGAGATGACCCACCAGGAACTCGGCCACGACCTGATCAATCGGATGCTGGAGGAACTCGGCATCGCCGGCAAGGTCGAGGCAGCCCCCAAGATGGAAGGGCGCAACCTCAGCGCCATCGTTTCTCCCAAGACTGCTTAGTCCGCCTGTCCGCCGTCAGGCGGAACACGGCCGGAAACAACGCCCCGGATCGGCGATCCCGGCATCCCGGAGGCGAAGGAGATCATCATGCCCAAGATGAAAAGCCACCGCGGAGCGTGCAAGCGCTTCCGAATCAACAAGAATGGCCTGATCAAGCGCGCCTCGGCCTACAAGAGCCACATCCTCACGAAGAAGGACAAGAAGCGCAAGCGGAACCTCCGCAAGATCACCTACGTCGCCAAGTCCGACGCCCGGAAGATCCTGCGCCTCGTTTACCACTGAGGTCTCGCTGTCCCTGGCCGCGCCTGGTTCCACGGCGCCGGCAGGAGTGCCCTATCTGAACGTCCGGCGCGAGAATCCCCGCTCGACCCGGCAGGGTGGCAACACCCGGGAGGTCAGTCTCAATGAGAAATCCATCAGGTCCCGCTACTCATCGCAATCACAAGAAGATCATGAAGATGGCCAAGGGCTATCGGAATGGTCGTTCCAACCTGTTCAAGCGCACCAATGAGGCGGTCATCAGCGGCCTCAAGCACGCCTACAAGGACCGCAAGGCGAAGAAGGCCGAGTACCGCGCCGTCTGGATCGTCCGCATCAACGCCGCCGTCCGGTCGCTCGACGCCAACTGCAGCTACAGCCGGTTCATGAGCGGTCTCAAGAAGAAGAACGTCGACATCAACCGGAAGGTCCTCGCCGAACTCGCCGTGAACAACGCCGACGAGTTCGCTCGCCTGCTCGAACTCGCCAAGAGCTGACCCTCGCAGTCGTTTCCCCGAGAGCCGGAGGCCCTGGCCTCCGGCTCTCGCGTTTGCCCTCTCGTGATCCTCGACGCCCGCGATAACTCCCTGCGCTTCGCCTGGGTCCTGCCCGGTGTCCTGGCCGGCTGCCGCCGCCCGGACGGCCGCGGCGACTACCAGACCCTCGCCGGCGAGGGCGTCCGGATTCTCGTGAGCCTGCTCGAGTGGCACTCGGTTCTCGCCTTCGCGCCCGAGTTCCCGCTGCAGCACGCCCGCTTTCCCATCCTCGACGGAAGCCCGCCGGACGACGTCCAGCTCGAGGAGTTCGTGCAACTCGTCGAGGGCCGCGGCCCGGCCTGCGTGCACTGCTACGCCGGCATCGGCCGCACCGGCTGCATGCTCTGCGGTTACCTGATCCGGGCCCGAGGCCTCGATCCGGTCCAGGCCATGCTGGCCGTGGAGCGCACCCGCGTCTACTCCTTCCAGACCGACGCGCAAGAACGTTGGATCCTCGGCCTCACGCCTCGGCTGCTGCCCGCCCGGTGAGACCCTGGGCCTGGCAATTGCCCCCGGCCTGCCGTACATTTCAGGTGCTCCAGGCGGTTCTTCGGGACGCCCTTCAGGAGGTGCGGCGATGACGGAACTCCAAGTTCTCCTGCTTTCGGCCAACCTGTTCCTCTCCGGACTCTGCGCCTGGCTGATGGCCGGTTGGTGCCTGCGCCGCCGCGCCAGGCTGTACACCACCGTCGTCCAGAAGCTGCACCTGGCTGCCGCGCTCAGCTTCGTCCTCGCTCTGCCGGGTACCCTCCTGGCCTGCGTCATCCTCGATCTGCCGCTCGATCTGCTGGGTGGGATCTTCCCCCTGCTCATGGCGCTCACCGTTCTCTTCGGCGTCACCGCGCTGATGCTCGGCTACCGGCTCCCCGACACCTGGCTGGTCGCCGGCATCGACGAGCCGCGTCTCAACGAGGTCCTCGACAAGGCGCTCGTCCAGGCCGAACTGTCGCCCGAACGCACCTACACCGGCCTTCGCTTCGACCGCGACACGGTGATGCGCCTCTACTACTGGCGAGCCGGCCGCTGCTGCGTGCTCGAGTGGCACCCGAGGCGCTCCTCGAGCCGATTCCCCGTCTTCCAGGATCGCCTGCGCGAGCTGATCGACAACGTCCCCAGCACCCGTCGGCGCTGGGCCGCCGCGACGCTCTACGCCACCGGTTGCGCGCTGATTGGCCTCGCCGTCGCCGCCGTCAATCTGCTGGCCCGGGGTTGCTGGCCAGCCTCCTGAGGAGACCCCGTCAGCGAGGCGTCAGGTTCCGTAGCCAGAGTCCGCCTTCGGGCCGCAGCAACACCACGTCCGTCCGGCCGTCGCCATCGACGTCGGCAGCCTCGAGCGCCAGGGCTCCCGGCGCGCTCGCGACCGTCCTGCCCGCCAGGTACCGGCCGCTTCCGGCTGACAGGCGCACCTGCACGGTCTCCCGTCCGTCCGGCCCCTCCAGCAGGACCCGGTCGTCCAGGCCGTCTCCGTCCAGGTCGGCGCCGACGCACGAGCGGGCCCCGTCCGCGGTTTCGCCCTCGCACCCGCGCGACGTCGGCAAGGCAGCTCGCTCCATCGGTTTCGATGCGGCCAGCACCACCGTCTTCCGGATCTCGAGGAACAGCGTGTCGAACACCGCCGGCGCCGAGGTCCCGGCCGTTACCTCCAGCGCCAGCAGCGCGGCGGTCGTCGGCGTGCCGGCGATCGCGCCGCCGCTGAAGGTGAGGCCGGTGCCGGCCAGCGGCTGACCCAGGGTGCGAGGCTGGGCCTCGAAGCCCGAGCCCAGGAACTCCGCGAGTTCCGCCCGGTAGGGAACGCCCACGGCGGCCTCCGGCAGGAACTTGGCTGTTCCGGCGCTCGCGGCGACCTCCACGGGCAGCACCGCCACGAAGGTCTGGTCCCCGTCCTGAACCACCGCGGTGACGCTCCCGGCCGCCGGCGAGCGACCCGCCGTGAACATGGCGCCCAGCGCAACCTGCCAGCGCGT
>CAZSVK010000010.1:0-17934 GCA_964610245.1 uncultured bacterium | reverse complement strand
CTCGTCCTCGTGGAGCCACGGGGCGAAGGGTCGCGGGTCGTCCGGGTCACGCTCTCACGCGAGCCGTCCTGCCGGCGCAACTCGATCGAGACGTTCTCCGGCAGCAACAGCGAGGCGCCCGGAATCAGCGCCAGCCGGGGCGGAGTGACGATCAGCCCGACACCGGCCGGGATCGCCGGAACCATCTCGACGGCGAGCGTCGCCGAGCGGGTCGCCCCTCCCGACGTGTAGCGCGCCATCGTCGCGGCAGCCCCCGAACCGAGCTCGGGTTCGAAGACCGGACCGAAGGCGGTGTCGACCACCCTCCCTCCCCGGATGGCCCGCCAATCGACGCCGTTCGTGACCGTGCCGGTGGTGCCGTCGTCGTACCCCGCCGAAACGCGCACGTTGAGAGCCAGCCCGTACCGGCTTCCCGCGGCCAGTCTGACCGTCGAGGGAAACAGGGCCAGCGCAATCAGCCCCGCCTTGTCCCGGTGGATCGTCAGCGCCAGTGTGGCCCGTTTCGTGATTCCCTCGGCGGTGTAGGAGACGAGCACCGAGCCGGACGAGAACCCTGCCTCGGCAAGGAAGATTCGCCCCTCGAGCCGCCCCCCGACGGGATTCGAGTAGGTCACGTCGCGGGTCACCTCTTCCCGGCTGCCGTCCTGGAACGTGGCCAGGCAGCTCGCCGCCAGGGCCAGATCCAGGCGCGCCCCGGCCACGACGCCAAGCGTGGCGGGCTCCGTCGCGAGCGCGATCGGTACCCGGCGCGTGCGCCCGCAGATGAACGCCAGCGTTGCCCTCACCGTCCGTCCCCTGGCGGCGTAACTTGCCACGACGGTTCCCGACGAACTCTTGCCGTCCACCCGCAAGAGCCGGCCGCCGGCCACCGAGACCCCGATAGCGGTGGTGGCATAGCTCACGCGGCCCGATACGTCGACGTTGGAGCCGTTGGCCAGCGCGGCCATGGCCTGCACCGCCGCGAATAGGTCGAGCGTGCCACCGGGCTCGAGCGATACCTGCGCGGGGCTGAGCGCGAGCGACACCGGCGTTCCGTCGACGGTGTCCACGAGGTCGATGGTCAGCGTTCGAGAAAGCGTGACGCCGGCGGACTCGACCCGGATCGTGACCGAGCCTGGGCCCCGGCTGCCGGCGCGGAAGATCGTCCCGTCCAGCGTGCCTCCGCGTGGGTCGAGGAAGCTCGCTCTACCGCTCAGATCCTGCGGCTCCCCCGAACCGTACGTCACCACCGCCTGCACCGCGCCTCGCAGCGACAGCTCCTCCCCCGCCTCCATGCGCAGGCTCGTCGGCGTGATCGTCAGGGAGGGGCTTCCGAGCGCCGCCCCCCGGATATCGATCCGGACCGTCGTGGTCACGGAGGTCGTGCCGGAGCTGTACGAAAGGTCGAGGGAGCCGGAGGTGACGGGCGTGGTGCCCGGGGAGGCAGGTCCGGCAACCACGAAGATCTCACCCTCGAGCGAGCCGCCCGAGACGGCGCCGTAGACGACCTCGCGGGAAACGTCCCGGGTCGCGGCGTTCGCGAAGCTGGCCTCGACCGACACCGCCGTTCTGAGGGCGAGCCGGCTCCCGGCCGCGACGGTGAGCACCGGCGTCGCCGCCAGACTCGTGAGCCTGGGAGGTGCCGGCACCGCGATGTCGAACGAGGCGGCGGCGGTCAGGGGGCTGCCCCGCGGGTTCGAGAGCGTCAGCATCACGGAGCCCCGGGTGGCGCCGCCGCTCGGGTAGAAGGCGACACCCGACACGGTGCCGCCCGAGAGCGCCACGAACCCGACCTCTCGGATCACGTCTCGCGCGGTGCTGTCGGAGTACCAGGCCGAGGCCATGACGATGGTCCTCAGGTCGATCGGACCCGAGACGGAGGCCCCCGTCGGCGTCGCGAACAGCAGAAGCGGATAGATGGCCGTGGAGGCCGGGACCTGAATAGTGAGCGTTCGAGTTATCGAAGCGCCGCCCGAGGAGTAGGTCGCCGGGACCGGGATGGAACCGGCCACCGCCGGGGCCGTGAAGAGCGTGCCGGTGAGGCGCCCACCCGGCGCCGGTCCGTAGCTCAGGTCGGCCTCGACCTCCTCCGCGGGACCGGTTTCGAACGTGGCCCGCGCGCGAACCACCGTCCTCAGGTCGAGCGTCGCCCCGGCAGGCAGGCTGGTCGAGGTCGGAGTGAGCGTCAGCGAGATCACCTTTGGTCTGGCCGGCACGACTGTCAGGCCGAACCGCGAGGTGATGCTGCCTGCCGCGTTCGAGAAGACGACCGTGACGGAGCCCGGGCCGGTCGTCTGGCCCGTGACCAGGACGCCCCCGTCCCGCAGCCGGCAGTTGACCGGCTCGGCGAACGACAGGGAGCCGCTGGCGTCGACGGTCGTGGCGTCCACGAACCGCACCGAGGCATGGAGGTTGTCTCGCAACCCGTAGGCGGTGCCCACGGGCAGGTTCGCGAAGGTCGGAGAGATCGAGATCGATTCGGGACGGGCGGCCGCGGGCAGGACCGAGATGGGAAGAAGCCGCACGAGCGGCTCCCGGCCGGCCCGGCTGTACACGACCCGGGCCGAGGCGGCCGTCACCCCCCGCGTGGGCCGGAAGATGCTGCCCGAGAGCGTGCCCCCGGCGGGCTGGTCGTGAGTGACTTCGCGAGACACGTCCAGGGTGGCGCTCGTGGTCAGGGTGACGAGCGCCTGCACGGCGTAGCGCAGGTCGATCGTGCCCTCGTCTGACACGCTGACCTCGGTGGGGGTGAGTGCCAGCGAGACGGCGGCGACCGCGTCGGGTGAGGTCGAACCTCCCGAGGCGGGCGGGGGGAGGGGCCCGGGGGGGGCGCTCAGCGGCGGCAGGCTCAGGTCGACGGCCGGTGGCTGTTCCGCCGGCGCCAGCTTGCTTCGGGCTCGCTCGGTGAAACCCTCGGGCTCGACGCGCGAGGGCTGCTCGAAGCAGCCGGTCAGCCCCGAGACCAGGGCGCAGGTCAGAAGCAACCGGACGAGGCTCCGGCCCCGAGGCGAAGCGCGACTGGAGGTGAGGGGTGCCACCGCTCATGCTATCGGCCGGAGCGGCCGCCGCCGGGAGTGGGGCCTACCGGCTCAGCCGGACCGCGAGTTCCACGGCGTCGAGCAGACTGCCCGGTTCCGCCATGCCCTTCCAGGCGATGTCCCAGGCCGTGCCGTGGTCGACCGAGGTGCGGACGATCGGCAGTCCGAGCGTCACGTTCACTCCGGCTGTCGTCTGTACGCGGCCTTTCGAGGCCTGGAACCCGGCGAGCTTGAACGGGATGTGCCCCTGGTCGTGCAACATCGCGACGACCAGGTCCCACTCGCCGGAGAAGGCCCGAAAGAAGACGGTGTCGGGCGGAAGCGGGCCGGTCACGTCGAGCCCCTCTTCGCGGGCCGCGCGGAGGGCTGGGGCCAGACAGAGCTGCTCCTCGTCGCCGAAGAGACCGTTCTCGCCGGCGTGGGGGTTCAGGCCGCACACGGCCAGCCGGGGCGAGGACACTCCCAGCCGGCGGCAGGCCTGGTCGCCCAGCCGCAGGGTCGACAGGATCCGCTCCGGAGTGAGCAGGTCGAGGGCCTGCCGGATGCTGACGTGGCAGGTGACGTGGACGATGCGGCGCGGCCCGTCGACGAGCATCAGGGCGAACTCGCGGGTGCCGGTGCGCTCGGCGAAGATCTCGGTATGGCCGGGGTAGTGGTGGCCCGCCAGGTGCAGTGCTTCCTTGCTGATCGGGGCGGTGGCGACGCCCGCCACCCTTCCGGCCAGGGCCAGCTCGATCGCGGATACGATGGCCTGGTAGGCCGTCTCGCCGCAGGCAGCCTGTGGCTGGCCGGGAGCGAAGTCGCCCGGCGAGGGCGCCCCGCCGCGCCAGACCTGCAGCACGGCCTCGGAGGCGGGCGGGGGCTCCCGGCTCGGATCTGAGATCTCCCGCACCTCCAGGCAGGCGCCCACCAGGCGCGCCGCGCGCCGCATCACCTCGGGGTCTCCAACGACCAGCGGCGTCGCGGCGAGCCGGCCGCTCCCGGCGGCTCGGGCGATCAGCTCCGGGCCGATCCCGGCGGCGTCCCCCATCGTGATGGCGATCCTGGGCAGGTCGGGCACGCCGGCATGCTACCAGGCCCGCCGTGACGGCAGAAGGTGGCGTTCGCCCGAGTCTCGCGCCCCCAGCCCCCGGCCTCAGTGCAGCCGCCTGCCGCGCTGGGTATACTGAGGCATCGACCCGACCTCCGGCTGCAGGCCGGTGGCGCGGGCTTTCCAGGGTGATGGAGCAGGGCCGCTCCGCGGGCCGGGCGGGCCGCGAACGGCTGGAGGATGCCGTGTCCGAATCGAGTGCGCGCAGCCGGAAGCAGAGACAGGCGCTGGTCGCCGAGCTGGCGATCGTGTTCGCGGTCATTGTGTTGACCTACGCCCTGTCGGAGACCCGCATTCTCCAGGCGCTGGAGCTGGCGACCTATGACTACCGGCTGATCTTCCGTCCCAAGCAGGACACGTCGCCGAAGATCGTCTACATGAGCATCGACGACGCCAGCCTCCTGAAGTTCGGGCGGTGGCCGTGGCCGCGCTCGCACTTCGGCAAGATCGTCAGTACCCTGCGCCGGTTCGGGGCGAAGATGGTGTTCCTCGACATCGAGTTCCCCGAGCCCAGCCCCAAGGTGCTCAAGGAATCGATCTCGGGTAAGAGCTTCCTCCACAGCCTGGACGTGTTCAAGGAAGGCGCCGTCACCACCGTGGGCAACGCGCAGGCCGAGCTGGCCCGGAAGTTCGACCAGAAGAACGCCACCGATAGTCTGGAGGGGCTGAAGGGCTTCGTCGATCTTCGCATGACCGCGCTCAAGTCCGAGCTGGAGCAGGCGATCGTGAACCCCGATCAGGTCTTTGCCACCGCCCTGCGGCGTTGCGAGAACGTCTACTCGGTGTTCTTCGTCCAGGAGCCCTTCGCCCGCATTCTCGTCGAGGCCCAGACCCGCCTGAAGAAGATCGAGGCGATCCTCAAGGAGCGTGGCGAGACGACTTTCGACCAGCTCCCCGACGAGCTGAAGCACGCTGCCGACTCCAAGGGGCTCTTCGACCGGGCGCGGCTGGGGCTCTACCTGAGCAAGCACATCGACGCTCCGGTGGCCCTGACCTGCCGGGATCTGAGGCTCGAGACCGACTGGGTCAGCGGCGAGATCGAGACGGCGCGCCAGGGGGTTCTGGAAGAGGCGGTCGTCAAGGCGGTGCGGGAGTCACCGCGCGCCAGCTTCGAAGACGTCTCCAACTGGGTCGTGAAGTCTCTCGGCATCGCGAACCCGGGCAATTACGAGGAGTTTCTCCAGAAGTTCTACATGAAGGCCAACTCGCAGCAGACCGTGAAGGAGCGCTTCTCGCTGCCGCTGTTCGCGTCCTCGTCGACGCTCGATCTTCCGTCGAGTGACGACTTCCAGCCGCCAATCCCGTTGTTCGTCGAGCACTTCAGGGGGTTGGGCTTCTCGAACGTCAAGCCGGACGTCGACGGCTCGATCCGGTCGGTTCCGCTGTTCTGGCGCCTTGGCAACCGCCTCGTCCGGAACGCCGCCCTCAACGTCGCGTGCGATCTGCTGGGCATCGCCTCCAAGGACATCGAGATCCTGCCCGGCCCGCGAGTCCGCCTTCACACCGCGAAGGGCAACATCGATATCCCGGTCAACGAGCAGGGCCAGATGCTCATCAACTGGGCAGGCGGATTCGCCGACGCCTTCGAGCGCCGTTCGCTGGACGGCGTCCGGGATTACCTGAACATCACCGACGACCTTCGCTTCCACCTGAAGCAGGGGGATCTCTCGGGCGCCTTCAACTACTACCAGACCCACCTGGAGAAGCTGGAGGCTCTCGAGGCCGAGGTCTGGGACCTCGAGCGTCTCATCTCCGATCCGCTGGCGGCCTCGGCCGAGCCCACCCGGGCCGCGACCGCGGCCGTGGCGCTGAAGCAGGCCCAGGCCGCCCTGGCTGCAGCCGTGGCCCGGCAGGACGAGCTGGAAGAGAAGATGCTGGCGCGCTCGGTGCCGCTCAAGCAGCTGGCAGCCGCCATCGAGAAGGCCAAGACCAAGCAGCCGCCCGATCTGCAGCGTATCGCCGCGATGCAGGCGAAGCTGGATTCCAGCGACCGGGAGCTGAGCGAGGCCCGGCGTTACCGCGAGGCCCGGAAGGAGCGGCAGGAGCAACTCACCCGGATGGTGAAGGACCGCATCTGCATGGTCGGCTCGGTGGCCAGCGGCACGGTCGACCTGGGCGAGATGCCCTACCAGGAGGTCTACCCGAAGGTAGGAGTGCACGCCAACGTTATCAACACCATCCTCCAGGCCCAGTTCTTGCGCCGGATGGATCGACTGCCGGCCTTCCTGCTGCTCGTCGGGCTCGCGCTGGTCAGCGGTCTCTTGTTTCCCCGGGTCAGCATCCTGAGCGGCTCGATCCTGCTCGTCGAGCTGATGGGCGCCTATCTGGTCATCGCCTACGTGGTCCTCAACCGCTACGGGCTCTGGATCGACGTTGCCCTCCCGCTGAACGCCATCTTTCTGAACTACACCTTCATCTCGGTCTACCGGTATCTCACCGAGCAGCGCCAGCGCCGCTTCGTCGAGAAGGTGTTCGCCCACTACCTCTCGAAGGATGTCATCAACCAGCTCATCGAGGATCCCGACAAGGTGAAGCTGGGCGGCGAAGAGGTCATGATCACTCCATTCTTCTCGGATGTGGCCGGTTTCTCCACGATCTCCGAGAAGCTGACGCCCACCGAGCTGGTGAACCTGCTCAACGAGTACCTGACCGAGATGACCAACATCCTCCTCAGGTATCAGGGGACCCTCGACAAGTTCGAGGGCGACGCCATCATCGCCTTCTTCGGGGCGCCGCTCCGGTTCGAGGATCACGCGGTCAAGGCCTGCTGGGCCTCGCTCGAGATGCAATCCGCGATGATCCGGATGCGCGAGCAGTGGAAGAGGGAAGGCAAGCCGATGATGAAGATGCGCATCGGCCTGAACAGCGGCAGGGCGGTCGTCGGCAACATGGGCAGCCAGGAGCGCTTCAACTACACGATGATGGGCGACACCGTGAACCTGGCCAGCCGCCTGGAGGGCGCCAACAAGCCCTACGGCACTCACATCATGCTCAGCCAGTGGACCTACGCCGGCGCCAAGGACCACATCGAGGTCCGCGAGCTGGACCGCATCCTGGTGGTCGGCAAGCTCGAGCCGGTCACGGTCTACGAGCTGCTCGCGCGCAAGGGGCAGCTCGACAAGGCCAAGTCGGACATCGTCGAACTCTACAACAAGGGCCTCGGGCTGTATCGCCAGCGCGACTGGATACAGGCCTGCGACTTCTTCATGAAGGCCGACCAGCTGCCCGGCGGCGACGCGCCGTCCCGCGAGTACATCCGGCGCTGCCAGGAATACGCCGCCTTCCCGCCCCCCGACGGCTGGGACGGCACGTACCAGATGAAGGACAAGGGGAAATAGGCTTCAGGCCTCACCCCTCAAAGCCAGACCTGTAGCCTAGAACGAATAGGTCACGTTCACGAACAGGTCGTTCGTCGCATCCTGGGCAGTGACCGGGTAGGCGTCACCCGGAGTGAACCGGCCCCACTGGGCCATGATCGACAGGTCCGACCACGGGCGCCAGCCGAAGAACAGGTCCCAGGCGGCGCCGACGTCGGAGCTGAGGGCCGTGGCGTCCAGGTCCGAGATGAGACCGGCGGCATCGGCCTTGGCGAAGCGGCTGAACTTGCTGCCGATCACGAGGTCCTCGAAGTGGCGTTTGGCCTCCCAGGGCTTCCAGGTGAAGCCGGCGCGGAACACGCGCAGGTTCGAGAGCCGCGGGTTTAGCGCCAGGCCGCCGTCGTATCGGCCGAAACCGTAGAAGTTGTGGTCGACACCGGCGCTGCCGCTGAGGCTCGAGAGACCCGGCAGGCGGTTCGAGTCGCCGCTCGCAAGGCTGTACTCGGCCGAGAAGGTCGGGTGGCCCTTCCACTTCGGGTGGTAGATCAGTTCGGTGGTCGCGGCCCGAGCCTCGATCTGGGCCCGATTGGGCGTAGCCCCTTGGATCATCTGCTCGCCGCGCTGCAGGATCGCCTCGCCGCGGTAGCTCACGTTCTGCGTGAAGTCGCCCGACGAACCCAGCGCGTAGAACGAACTGTCCAGGTCGTAGGCCTGAGTGCCGGCCGGAATTGCGCCGGGCTGGGGGCTGTCGTCGTTCTCGCCCAGGTAGTAGGCGAAGTAGCGTTCGCCCGACTCGGCCAGGTAGTCGACGTTGAACGCCCTGAAGAAGCGGCGAGGGTGGTCGATCTGGACGTCCAGGTCGGGATCGTTCGGCGTGTTCTTCACGAAGAACGACGAGAACGACCAGTTGCGGCGGTTCCAGTCGACCTTCACGCCGTCATAGTTGCCGGTCATCGTCAGGCCGCTGCCCTGGCGGATGTACTGCCGGCCGAGGCGAAAGTTGTAGCCGTCGCCCATCTCGAAATCGTAGTAGGCCAGGTCAAGGTCGATGCCCTCGTTGGACAGCTTGGGCTCGGCCAGACCCGGCGCCATGTCGAAGTTGAAGTCGAGCCAGCGGAGGCGGCCGTAGAAGCTGGAGCCGTCCTTGAACTCGACCTTGCCCCACACGCGCTGGTCGAAGATCAGCATGCTCTTCAGCGCGTCGGGCGTGGCCTTCGAGTTGTCGTCATTTTCGAAGCTGAGGGCGCTGTACGAATTCCAGCCGCCCCAGGTGAACGTCTTCTCGCCCTCTTCGCGTGCCGTCCACTGGCTGTACAGCGGATCGCGGGCCCTCTCGGCTTCGATGCGGCGGAGTTGTTCCTGGATGACCTGGGCGCTCAGGCTTCCCGTGGTCGCCAGGCAAGTCAGCAGCACAAGGGTCCAGATCCGGTTGAAGCGTGTCATCGATCTCGTTCCTTTGAAGTCTGGAATTATGGCGTTGGGGCGACGGCGTCAAGCAAGGGGCCTCGCGGCCGCTCAGATTCCGCCGGCCTTCGGCGCGGAGGCGGGGGCCCCGGCGCCGGCCACGGGGGAGGTCGTGACGCTCAGGATGGCGTCAACCGACTCGAGCTGGGGCGTGGTCACGTCGAACACCTGGTCGACGCTGCCTCTCACGGTCCCATCGGGGCCGCTGACGCTGGCGTTGTCGGCCACGTAGTTGCCGCCACCGGCCTCGGCGCTGCCCAGCACCCCGCCGCCCTTCGAAGACGAGGTCGAGGTCGTATCTGGCCCGACCGCCACGCGAGCGTTGTTCCGGAGGTTGTTGCCCAGGAACAGCGGCTGCTTCGGCAAGATGCTGCCCAGACCGGCGATGACGACTCCGTAGCCCGAGCTGCTGGCCCCGCCGGCGGCCAGCGATAGTTCGTTGAAGCGCACTACCGGATCGGACCCGGCGATCACCAGGTTGGCCAGATAACTGCGCTGAACCGTGTTGTGGTCGAGCACCAGCCTGTCGGTATTGCTCGAGCCGCTGACGCAGTCCTTGACGTAGATACCGCCGTAGAGCAGTGCCGACTGAGCTGGCGTGGTTCGCTCCACCCGGTTCTGACTGAGCAGAGCATTGGAACTGCGCACGTAGATGCCCCAGTGCGACTGGACCGACGACGTTCTCACCGTGTTGGAGTTCACCACGCACAGCGGCGAACTGGTAACCCAGATCCCGGCTTCCGAGGCGTTGGTCACGGTGTTGTTCTCCACGAGAGACGATGCGCTCTGCAGGGCGATTCCGTACTGAGCGCCCGAAACCTGGTTCCTGGTCACCTCGGTGGCCGACGAGGTGATGAAGATGCCGGTCGATGACGCGGCGATCACGTTGCCGACCACGCGCGAGGCCGAACTCTTCCCGGCCACGACCCCGTTGGTGACGTGCTCGAACCGGTTGCCCGAGAGGGTTACGTCCGAATCCTGGAGTTCGATTCCGGTGAGCGAATCCCGGATGGTGCAATTTCTGACGAGGCTGGAGATGCTGTCGTGCGGCAACGATGACTCCCGGTCGCGGAAGAAGAGAATCCTGGGCCGCTGGGAAGAGGTCTCGCTCCGGTAGCGGCCGAAGATGACCGGCCGTTCTGCCGTCCCGAGGGCGAGCAGCCGTCCCTCAATCTTCATGTCCGCCGGGTGCGGGCGCCCCAACGAATCGACCGTGCCATCCGCGTCGAACAACAGCTGAGCTCCGGGGTCGACACTCAGCTTGCCCGCCGGCGTGATCCCGACCACATCGGTGAGATGGTAGGGTGCCTTCCTGGTGAAGACGTAGGTCGGCGTGATGGTCGTGCCTTCCGCATCCGCCTGATTCGCGAGGATGGTCCCTCCGACGTACTTGTTCGCGTCCAGCGGAATCACCCAGCTGATGCCCAGGAACTGGACCTTGCTCGTCTCGCCCGCACGGAATCTGACGACCGCCTCGCTCGAGCCCAGCACGTCACTGGTCGCGCCCAGGGCTTCCACCGATACCAGGTGCAGGCCCGGGGTGATCGCGTCCACTTCTATGCTGCCCTCATAGGGAGGAACCACTCGTTCGACCGTCTTCATGGGCGCCGATTCGGGCGAGTCGGTCAGGTACACCCGCACCCGCAACACCCCGATGTCCTGGACCTGAGGTAGCGTGGTGGCCACCGACGCCAGGTAGGACGATGAAGCGAGATTCTTGAACTTGAAGGAGAGTGACGTCGCGGCCGTGGAGGCAAAGCTCCCAGCCCCGGTCACACTACTCCCGCCGCCGCCTCCACCCCCGCATCCGGGTAGGCAGATCAGGCTGGTCGCGAGCACGAGGGCGGACAACACCGAACGGATCGGGACAGGCATGGCTGGCATAAGAATCTACTCCGGAATAGCTCCATCACTCGGGCGAGGGACGACGGCCGTGACACAACTCGGCCAGGTGCCCAGGCCTCGGCCCACGCCGAAGCTGTCTCACTCGAAACTGTAGGTGACGACCAACCTGGACAGCTTGGAATCCCCACCGATCCGGCTGACGATGCTGCGCGGGCTGGTGGGATCGGCGTCCGGCCGCACCGCGATGCGTCCGTATCCGCCCGTGCCCGACCGCTCCGAGGCGTCGGTACCGGCTGGTGTGAAGTCGCTCGCGATCGTGCCCTGGAGGACCTGCGCCGGCGTCGCGAGCTTGCCCTCGTGGGAGACCTTGGCGGTGTCGTTGGCTCTCAGTTGCGTCGCGGCGCCGCGGGCGTCCTTGGCCAGGCCCAGCCCCTCCAGATACTCGACGGTGGTGCCGAAGCCGGGCAGATAGGTGACGCGCTCCTCGGAGCCGCGCACCGAGGCAGTGCAGGTGGGCGTCACCACGCTGAAGTCGGAGCGGATCGACGCCGTGTGCTTCACCTTGGCCTGGATGCTGCCCACGCGCAGGTAGAGCTGCGTCTTCGTGCGGTTCTCCTTGGTCAGGAACTCGTCGATGCAGAGCTGGGTCATCGCCGTGACGCTAACCTCGCTGTTGTCCTCGAAGGCCAGCGTCGCGTCCGACTCGTACCCGGTCGAGATGAAGTCGCCGGTCTTGAGCTTGTCTCCCACCTTGGCCGCCACGAAAGCCTTGGCCGGCGCTATCTGTACCTCGACGTCTCCGTTGAGCGCCTTGAGGGTCGCTTGCTGCGCCCCCGCCGGAAGTGTCGCCGCCCACCCGACCAGAAGAAGGATCGCGAGGAATCTCATGGCTTCGTCCTTCCCGGCTTGTCGCCGTCAACCGCGCTCTTGCGCGCACGCTCCCGTTCCTTGTGGGCCGACGACCTGTCCAGAAGCGTGATCACTTCCGGGCCCGTCAGCTTCGCGTGCTCTCCGCCCTTCCCGGGCATGATCTGCAGGTATACCAGTTCCTGAAAGGCCCGGCGCTTGTTCCAGCCGAAGAGCCGCTTGCCGGCCCCTCCGCCGAGATCCAGCGCCCTGACCAGAAGATACGCCATCCAGCCCTTGGAGAGGACGGCCTTGTCGTCCGGGGCCCAGTTCTTCGGAAGCACGTCCTGCGTGCGCAGGAACTCGGCATCCGACTTCAGGTCGCCCGCCCGCTGTCCTAGCAAGATGGAAACCACCCGCAGCCCGTCGGCCTGCGACGCCTTCGGCTTCAGGACGACCTCGCGGAAGAAGGCCGACTGCGCCTGCGCGGGAATCGCGGCCACGGCCAGCAGCGCCAGTGCCAGTGCGAACCTGTGGAGGAATTCGTGCCCCAACTTCATGAGTCTCCTTTCCGGAACGTCGGCACCGGATCGCGCGCCGCCCACCCTCTCCTCCGGCGCGAAGAGGCCTGCCATTATACACGTGGCCGATGTCCCGTGCAATCGCGCTGGACGGTCGGCGCATGTCCCTGGCCTGGCTCTACCAGGCCAGGGACATGCTCCCGATCCCCGAGACCGGCTTCTCATGCCGGATCTCGCGTGATATACTGGTGGTCCTCGATTGACCGCATCCCCGCAACAGGAGGATCTCGAAATGATGGCCTCGATCCGGTTCCCGGCACTGCTCCTGGCAACTCTCGCGTTGGTCGCTTGCGCACCCGCCGTCGTAGCTGACGACGGGCCCATCTTCCATCAGGAGAGATTCGGGCCGAGCCTGGGGACGATGACCGCGGGCCTGGCCGTCGAGGCCGGCTCCGGCGCGCTGACGCTCGCCGAATCCCGGACGACCGGCAGACGCTCCGGTACCTACGTCTCGACGCCAGCCAAGGTCGAGACCGTCTTCTCGGCGATCCTGGCTTCCTGGCACGCCGACATCCCCGACGACACCACCGTCGCCGTCGCCTTCCGGTTCGCCCCCGCCGCCTCCGGCCCGTGGAGCCGCTGGGAGCCGGTCGGTCAGGAGACCGAGGTCGGCATCGGCGCCCTGAGCCGCTACCTGCAGTTCCGTGTGCGGCTGGTTTCAGAGAATCGGGATGCCGCCCCACGGATCTTCTCGGTGGTGGCCGAACTCGGACGGCGGGGCCGTGAGACTGCCATCCCGGCGGGTCTCCGCGCGAACCTGCCGAGACCGCCGGTCACGGCGCGGGCAACCTGGGGCGCCCGGGCCGCCAGCGATTCCTACACCGAGCACCAACCCACCCGCCTGATCGTGCACCACAGCTCCTCGCCGACCCAGGCCTCCTACCAGGGCGCGACGACCGTCCGAGGCATCCAGAACTACCACATGGACAGCCGCCACTGGATCGACATCGGCTACCACTTCCTGATCGGGCCCGACGGGGTCGTCTACGAAGGCCGGCCGGAGTCGGCGGTCGGCGCCCATTGCATCCCGAACCCGGAGAAGATCGGCGTCTGCGTCATCGGCAACTTCCATCCGCCCAGCGAGGAGATCCCCACCGCCGTTCAGCGAGCGCGCCTCGTCGAGCTGCTGGCCTATCTGGCCGGCAAGTACGCGATCGCTCCGGAAGGAATCCAGGGCCACCGGGAGTACATGACGACCGACTGCCCGGGCCAGAGACTCTTCGAAGCCCTGCCCCAGATCCGGGACGAGGTGCGGCAGTTGCTCTCTCCGGCGGCTGAAGGCACGCGGTAATCAGCACGGGCCGGGCAGAGACGAGCGCCGGGCAACCCGCGAGGGCCACCCGGCGCTTTTCCTTGCCGGACCTCTTCGCGAGGCGCTAGCGTCCCAGCAACTCTCGGGCGATGATGAGCCGCTGGATCTGGCTGGTGCCCTCGTAGATCTGGATGACCTTGGCGTCGCGCATCAACTTCTCGACGGGGTACTCGCGCGAGAAGCCGTAGCCGCCGTGGATCTGGACGGCGTCGGTGGCGACGCGCATCGCCATGTCGGCGCAGAATGCCTTGGCGACCGCCGCCTGCAGCGTGTTGCGGCGGGGTTGGTCGAGCATCCACGCGGCCTGCCACACCAGCAGCCGGCCGGCCTCGACGTCCCTGGCCATCTCCGCGATCATGAAGCTGATGGCCTGATGCTGAGCGATCGGCACGCCGAAGGTGGTCCGCTCCTTGGCGTACTTGATCGAGTGCTCCATCGCACTCCGGGCCAGGCCGACCGCCATCGACGCGACCGCCGGCCGGCTGGAGTCGAACGCCCCCATGGCGATCCGGAAACCGTCGCCCTCCTTGCCGAGCAAGTTGGCCTTGGGCACCTTGACCTCCTCGAACGTGACCGATCGGGTGTCGGAGGCCCGCTGCCCCATGTTGTCTTCCTTGCGGCCGACGCTAATGCCGGGCGTGTTCGCCTCGACCAGAAAGGCCGACATGCCCTTGTGCTTCTTCTCCGGATCCGTGTAGGTCAGCACGAAGAACCAGTTGGCGACAGACGCGCCGGTGATCCAGGCCTTGGCGCCATTGATGACGTACTCGTCGCCGACGAGACGGGCCCGGGTCTTGATGCCGGCCACGTCGCTCCCGGCCTGCGGCTCCGTGACGGCATAGGCCGCGAAGAGGAAGTCCCGCGTCATCCGGCCCAAGTACTCCTTCTTCTGGGCGGGCGAGCCGGCGATCAGCAGGGGGGCGGCCGCCAGGTTGTTCACGAGCATCGGTGTAGCCATGCCGGTGCAGGCGGCGCCCATCTCCTCGCTGATGAGGCACTCGTCGAAGCTGCCCAGCCCGGGGCCGTCGTACTCGGGTGGAATGTGGATGTTCATCAGGCCGAGATCCCAGGCCTTGTGGAGGATCTCGCGAGGGAACTCGCCGGTGCGATCGTGCTCGGGGGCCCTGGGGGCGATCTCCTTCTGGGCGAAGTCACGAGCCAGCTTTTGCAGTTCCTGTTGTTCCTCGGTCAGATCGAAGTTCACCATCTCGAACACTCCCCGTCGTCACGGTTGAAAGAGCGCTGGTGGGCAGCGGACACTCTGCAGACTGAGGAGTGACGACGCCGGAGTCAAGAGGTTCGATTGTGACTGGAGACTCGAAGCAGGCCACAGGCTACAGACCAGGGAGCAGGCCTTGGATAGCGCTGTAGGCTCCAGTTCCAGCCATGACTCTCGGAAAGCCCCAGCTGCGGTCTCTCCTGTAGCCTGTGGCCTTCTGCCAGTCTCTGGCCGCATGCACACGATTGAGTCGGCCCCGCGGCCATGCTATACTCGGCCTCCCGCCCATGATCCGGGCGGTCCGTCCGATGGCCCTGGCCAACATGGAAAATCTCCAGGAAGAGCGTGTTTTCAAGCTCATCCGGGAGCTGCTGCAGAGCGACGAGTACGGACACGTCTGCAAGTGTCCGGACTGCTTCGTGGATATCGCGGCGATCGCCCTGAACGCGCTTCCCTCCGAGTACGTGGCCGACAAGTATTACAAGTTCCCGGAGAAGCCGGACGTGGCCGAGCGCAAGGACGCCGCGGCGATCGAGGCCATCCGGTCGGCCATAGAGAAGGTAACTCAGCACCCTCACCACGAGTGAGGGGCGATTTTGTCTTTCGGGCTTGGCAACCCATCCATGATTTGATATGCTCCTGTGCTGGCTCAACCCGGCATTCCTAGCACTGAACTCCCGGAAACAACCAACCTGGACCGGTGGACACCCACCGGATACCGTTCCCTTCAAGGAGGAACACATGAGGAAGACCTTCGTCCTGCTGGCCATTCTTTCCCTGGTCCTGGCTCTGACCCCGGCGCCCGTTCTGGCCGGCGCCGACCACTCCGCCTCCGCCGCCGCAGGCGAGGCCGCTGCTCAGGAAGGCCGCGAGTTCGTCGCGGGCGCCAAGCAGATCGCTCAGCCGTTCATCGTCGTCGGCAAGACCGTCATCGCGGGCGCCAACTTCGTCATCCTGAAGGGCACCCAGGGCGTCGTCTACATCGCCGAAGAGGCAGTCCTGGGCCTGCAGTACGTGGCCGAGGGCGCCAAGTTCGTCATCATCAAGACCGCTCAGGGCGTCCGCTGGGTCGCCGTCAAGGCCATCCAGGCCGGTGAGCTGGTCTTCGACGCGGTTGTCGACACGGCCATCCTGGTCATCGACGGCGTCGAGTTCGTGCTCGTCAAGCTCGAGGACGGCGTGACCTTCGTCGCCCGTCAGGCGATCAAGGCTGGCAAGCTCGTCATCAAGGGCGCCAAGTTCGTCCTGCACGAGACGGCCGAAGGCTTCATCTGGGTCACGGAGACCACCTGGAACGCCATCAAGACCGGCGCCGCCTGGACCCGCGACCGCGTCATCGCCGTCAACATCCGCCAGCGGCTCTCCGGCGCTCTGCTCGCCGGCCAGGCTGGCCCCGACGCGATGCACTACTTCGAGTCCCTGTCGACCAATGCTCAGGCCAGCCCCGGCACCCGCCGCCTGGCCGGCGCGGCTCTGGCTGCTTGCCAGGCCTTCAACGCTGCCTACGCCAAGTAAGCTCCTCACCGGGCTGATTGGCCGATAGCATCATCCGGGCCCGTCTCGCTTCCGC
The DNA here is from genome assembly GCA_964610245.1 of uncultured bacterium. Classification (GTDB taxonomy): domain Bacteria; phylum Muiribacteriota; class UBA6191; order JACPRK01; family JACPRK01; genus CAZSVK01. The sequence continues at coordinate 1,673 of CAZSVK010000010.1, read as the reverse complement.
GAGGCGGGCCTTTTCTTTGCCCTCGAAGGTCAGGCCGCTCCCTGCCCGACAGGCAAACCCCCACCCTCAGCCCCTCACCCTTCCCCGCTCAGTGCGTGAAGTAGTTTCGCTGCCGGTAGACGTACGCGAGCAAGGCTGCGTCGACCGCGACGTACGTCAGATATCGAGGTCCACCCAGCCAGACCCAGAGCATCTCCAGCACCAGGGCCACGCAGAGCGAGTAGACGTACAGGTGCCAGGCCACGCTGCGCAGCTGCAGGAAGCCCCAACCGACATAGGCCATCCCGGTCCCGAAGAGCAGCAAGAAGCCCCGGGCCGCTGCCGCCGGCAGCATCAATTCGCCCATCCGATACTCGGTCTGCGAAGCGACGCCGAACAGACCGGTCAGGACGCAAACCCCGCCGGCGAGGGCATACAGGCCTGCCAGGGCCGTGACCGGCGCGGGACGGATCAGCGAAGCGCCCTGGAATGCCAAGTGTTCACACCTTCCGGCCTCGATAGACCCGTGGGGGGCGAGGAGAGATCCGGGTCGTGATCTCGTAGTTGATTGTACCCGCCAGTTCCGCCAGTTCCTCCGCAGAGATCTCGGAAGGGCCCTCCCGGCCCAGCAACGTCACGCGATCGCCGCGCCGCACCGGCGGAGCGTCGCGGCCCAGGTCGACCATGATGTGATCCATCGTGACGGTGCCCACCACGGGATAGCGCGTCTCGTGGATCAGCACCGAGGCCCGGCCCGAGAGAGCTCGGGGATAGCCATCGGCGTACCCCACCGAGATCGTCCCGATGTAGCGGGGCTCGGGAAGGCGGTAGCTGCGCCCATAGCTGACGAACGACCCGGCCCCCATCCTCTTGACCAGCACCACCCGGCTCCGGAAGCTCAGCGCCGGCGTCAGCTCCACGCGCCGGTCTCCCGATTGGTTGGGGTAAAGGCCGTAGAGAGCCAGTCCCGGCCGGATCGCATCCAGGACGCTCTCGGGATACTGCAGCACCCCCGCGCTGTTCGAGTAGTGACGGAACGGGACGAACAGCTCCCGTTCCCGGAGCGCCTCGGAGACCTGCTCGAACCGGCGAATCTGCAGGCGAGTGTAGGTGCGGTCGGACTCGTCGGCCGCGGCGAAGTGCGTGCAGAGCCCTTCGATCCGCAGGTTCTCCAGGGCCGACATCTCGTGGATGAGCCGCGCGGCCTGGCGCCAGTCGATACCCAGCCTGCCCATCCCGGTGTCGACTTCCACGTGTACCGGCAACGTCACCCGGCTGCCGCTCGCCGCCCGCGAGAGCGCCGTGGCCTGTGCCAGCTCTCCGAGGCAAGGGGTCAGGCCATGCTCGAGTATCTCCGGGATGTCGTCCTCGTAGAAGCTCCCCAGGACAAGGATGGGCGCCCCGATGCCGGCCTGCCTCAGCTCGATGCCCTCGGCGGGAAACGCGACACCCAGGTGCGTGGCTCCGGCCTCGAGCACCGCCTGGGCCACCTCGAGCGCTCCGTGACCGTAGGCGTTGCCCTTCACCATCGCGATGAAGTCGACCGAGAGGCGGAGCGTCTTGCGCAGAGCGGCGACGTTGGCTCTGATGGCATCCAGGTCTATTTCGACCCAGGCGTGAGGCATGGACCTTCGTGGGCTGGCAGCATCGGGAGGGGGAGGAGGACAGGCCCGCCTCGAGGAACCGCACTCCCG